>CALEDY010000084.1 GCA_937949355.1 uncultured Collinsella sp.
CCGAGGCCGGCTACGTGGGCGAGGACGTGGAGAACATCCTGCTCAAGCTCATCAACGCCGCCGATGGCGATATTGAGCGCGCGCAGGTGGGCATTATCTACGTGGATGAGATCGACAAGATCGCCCGCAAGGCCGAGAACCTCTCCATTACCCGTGATGTCTCGGGCGAGGGCGTTCAGCAGGCACTGCTTAAGATTCTTGAGGGCACGGTGGCCAGCGTTCCGCCCACCGGCGGCCGCAAGCATCCCCAGCAGGAGCTGCTGCAGATCGACACGACCAACATTCTGTTTATCTGCGGCGGTGCCTTTGTGGGTCTGGATAAGATCATCGCCGATCGCGTAGGCAACAAGGGCGTGGGCTTTAACTCCGAGATCGCTGGTCCCACCTCGGTCGACGAGAACGACCTGCTGCGCCAGGTGCTCCCGCAGGACCTCAACGCCTTTGGCATGATTCCCGAGTTTGTGGGACGTACGCCCGTCGTCACCCAGACGCAGGCGCTCGACGAGGACGACCTGGTGTCGATCCTGACCGAGCCCAAGAACGCCGTGGTGCGCCAGTACCGCAAGATGTTCCAGCTCGAGGACGTCGAGCTTGAGTTTGAGGACGCGGCCCTGCACGAGATCGCCCGCATGGCGCTCGCCCGCAAGACCGGCGCCCGCGGCCTGCGCGCCATCTGCGAGGACGTGCTGCAGCAGACGATGTTCGACCTCCCCAGCGAGGAAGGCGTAGCCAAGGTCGTCGTAACCGAAGCGGCGGTCAAGGGCACCGAACAGCCCCAGCGCATCTACGGCTAAACCTGCCAAAAACGTGCTTGCAAATAGCCTCCGGCCACCCGCGGTCGGAGGCTATTTTATAGATACGCAATAACCCCAACTACCTGTGTTATTCTGTGTGTTTGTTTAAGCCTCAGCGAAGTCAATTCAGACTGAAGTAATCGATACCTAAGGGGAGGAATGTAGGCCCGATTTTCGTAGATTCCGCACGAGCCGAAGACCACTTAATGTGGTCTTCGTGCGAGCCAGGACTTGACCGAGCGAAAATCGGGCCTACATTCCTCCCCGGTGGGCAAGGGAGAGATATATGGAAGAAATGCCCAAGAACTACGATCCGTCGACCAACGAGCCGGCGATCCTGCAGAAGTGGCTTGACGGTGGCTACTATAAGCGCCGTGAGGGCGTGGGCGATTGCACCGTCACCATTCCGCCTCCCAACGTGACCGGCAAGCTCCATATGGGTCACGCCACCGACGACTCCATCCAGGACGCCATCATCCGTATGGCCCGCATGCGCGGCAAGTCCACACGCTGGGTGCTCGGCACCGACCACGCCGGTATCGCCACGCAGACCAAGGTTGACAAGAAGCTCAAGAGCGAGGGCATTAGCCGCCTGGAGATTGGTCGCGACAAGTTTGTCGACGCCTGCTGGGACTGGACCCACGAGTACGGCGGCATCATCGTCGAGCAGATCAAGCGCATGGGCTGCTCCGTCGACTTCGACAACGAGCGCTTCACCATGGACGAGGACTATGCCCAGGCGGTGCGCAAGGTCTTCTGCGACTGGTACCATGACGGCCTGATCTATCGCGGCAAGCGCATCGTCAACTGGTGCCCCAACTGCACGACCGCAATCTCGGATGACGAGGCCGAGTACAAGGACGAGAAGGGCCACCTGTGGCACCTGCGCTACCCGCTGACCGAGCCGGTCAACGGCCAGGACTACATCGTCGTCGCCACTACGCGCCCCGAGACCATGCTCGGCGACACGGGCGTGGCCGTCTCCCCGAAGGACCCCGAGAAGGCCGCTTTTGTGGGCAAGACCGTCAAGCTCCCCATCGTCGACCGCGAGATCCCCATCTTTGAGGATTGGCATGTCGACGCCAACTTTGGCTCCGGCTTCGTCAAGGTCACCCCGGCCCACGACCCCAACGACTACGCCATGGGTCAGGCCCACGACCTGCCGCAGATCAACATTTTCGATGAGCACGCTGTGGTAGTCGAGGGCTATGGCGAGTTCACCGGTATGACCCGCGAGGAGTGCCGCGAGGCCGTCATCAAGTGGTTTGAGGAGCACGACCTGCTCGACCATGTCGAGGACCACGACCACTCCGTCATGCACTGCTACCGTTGCGACGCCGCCCTGGAGCCGTGGCTGTCCGAGCAGTGGTTCGTCGCCGTCGACAAGCTCAAGGGGCCGGCGCTCGACGCCGTCAACTCCGGCAAGGTCACCTTCCACCCTGCGCGCTGGACGCAGACCTACACCACCTGGATGGAGAACCTCAAGGACTGGTGCATCAGCCGTCAGCTGTGGTGGGGTCATCGCATCCCCGTGTTCTACTGCGAGGACTGCGGCTGGGAGGATGCCCTCACCGAGGACACCGACGTGTGCCCCAAGTGCGGCGGCCATCATATCCATCAGGACGAGAACGTGCTGGACACGTGGTTCAGCTCGCAGCTGTGGACCTTCGCCACGCAGGGCTGGCCGCAAAAGCCGGAGCTGCTCCAGGGCCATCACCCCACGACGGCGCTCGTCACCGCGCGCGACATCATCGCGCTGTGGGTCGCCCGCATGGTCATGAGCTCGTTGTACTTCCTGGACGAGGTGCCGTTTAAGGACGTCGTCATCTACCCGACGATTCTGGCCAAGGACGGCAGCCGCATGTCCAAGTCCAAGGGCAACGGCGTAGACCCCATGGACCTCATTGGCATGTACGGCGCCGACGCCATGCGCTACAACCTGCTCACCCTGTGCACCAACAACCAGGACGTTAAGTTCGACGCGAACATCGATAAGAAGACCAAGAAGCTTATCGACAGCCCGCGTACCGATCAGGCCAAGTCGTTTGTGACCAAGATCTGGAACGCCAGCCGCTTCCTGCTTATGAACATGGAGGGCTACACGCCCGGCGAGCCCGTCGTGGAGACGCCGGCCGACGCCTGGATGTTCAGCCGCCTGGCCAAGGCCGTGAAGATGGTTACCGAGGGTATTGAGAACTACACCTTTGGCGACATGGCCCGCGGCGTGCAGCAGTTCTTCTGGAACGAGGTCTGCGACTGGTACGTCGAGGTTACCAAGGCCCGCCTGAAGGGCGAGGGTCGTCTGCAGGCTCAGCGCAACCTGATCTTTGTGCTCGACACCTCCATTCGCCTGATGCACCCGCTCATGCCGTTCGTGACCGAGGAGATCTGGGACAACATGCCGGCAAGCGTGCTCGACCTGGACGCCGAGGGCAACGTGGACCGCGCCGAGGCGCTCATGATCGCCAAGTGGCCGGAGCCCGCCGACTACGCCAAGTACGTCGACGAGCCCGCCGAGCGCGCGTTTGAGCTGTGCCGCACCGTTGTGTCCGCAGCCCGCGCCACGCGTTCACGTTATCGTCTGAGCCCCAAGGCCGAGCTCGATGTGGTCGTGCGCGCCGGTGCCGAGGATATCGAGAAGCTCGAGAGCCTGCGCTCCACGATTGAGCCGCTGGCCAATACTGCTTCGCTGGTTATGGGTGTGGACGTTGAGAAGCCGGCTGCGAGCATTGCCGTGGTCGACAGCGGCGTCGAGGTCTTTGTGGTGCTCGAGGGCAAGGTCGACCTTTCGGCCGAGAAGGCGCGCCTGGAGAAGGAGATCGCCGCGGCGCAGAAGGAGCTCGCTGGCTGCGAGAAGACGCTGGCCAACGAGGGCTTCGTGGCTAAGGCCGCGCCCGCGGTGGTCCAGAAGAAGAGGGACCGTGCAGCTGAGCTCAAGGAGATCCTGGCGGCGCTGACTGCTCAGGTTGCTGACTTCTCGTAGACGGTAACTGGGGGACGCGGTTTGGGGCTTTGCTCGCTACTGCGGACAGTCCTGCTCGCACGAAGGCCACATTAAGTGGCCTTCGGCTCGTGCGGAACTTGTATCGAGCAAAGCCCCAAACCGCTCCCATAGCGGTTACGGGGGCGTCCGCTGCCTGGTAGGGCCACTTGGTTGTGGCCTTGAGGTCGCTGCAAAGCGGTGTTTGGCTGATATTTTGAATGGGAGGGGCTCGTTGTTGATTACGGGCCTCTTTTTATGTTGAGGGGACTTTGGGTTATGGCTAAGCGTTCTGGGTCGTATGTCGTTCCTTTTTCGTTTGATTTGCTTTCGTTTGGTGAGGCTGTGGGGCTTGCTGCTGATACGGGGCGGATTTCTGGGGATGCTGGGCCGTTGTTGGAGACGGTTGTCGATATGCTCGATGAGCTGGGGCGTCCGGACGAGTATTTTGATTGCATTCAGGTTGCTGGTACCAATGGCAAGACTTCTACGACGCGTTTTTCGGCTGCCATCTTGCGTGGCGAGGGGCTTAAGACTGCGCTGTATACGTCGCCGCAGCTTGTGCGCTATCCCGAGCGCATGGAGGTCGATGGGTGCGTTGTGAGTGACGAGGCGTTTGCTCGGGGCGTTTCTGCTGCTGTTGAGGCGGGGCGTCGCGTGAATGCCCATCGCTTGGAGGCAGGGGAGCGCGCGTATACCATTACGCCGTTTGACCTGCTGACGGCTGCGGCGCTCGTGGTGTTTGCCGAGGCCGCGGTGGATGTTGCCGTGCTTGAGGTTGGCATGGGCGGACGTTGGGACGCCACGAGTGCGACAGATCCCGTCGCCGTTGCCATTACGGGCATTGGGCTTGATCACACTCGTATTTTGGGCAATACGCTCGAGGCCATTGCGGGGGAGAAGGCTGCGGTTATTAAGCCTGGGCGCCTGGTTGTTTTGGGCGAGGGCACGCATGAGGCGAGCGTTCAGCGCGTGATGGATGCGCGTTGTCGCGAGTGCGGTGTGGTGCCGCTCGTGGTGAGCCATGCCACGACTAAGGTGCCGGCGCACGTGGGCGATACGGTGGAGTTTAGCTGCACCACGCCGCGCGCGATTTATACGTCGAGCATGGTCAAGCCGGCGTATCAGCCGCAGAATGCCGCGTGTGCGATCATGCTGTGCGAGGGGTATTTGGGTCGCGAGCTCGACCACGATGCGCTCGACGCTTCGCTTATGGGCTGCCCCACGCCGGGCCGCTTTGATGTGCTGGGGACCGATCCGCTTAAGCTGATCGATGCCTGCCATAACCCTCAGAGCTGCGAGAACTTTGTGAGCGCGTTAGACGAGATCGACCCGTGCGTGGAGAATCGCCCCACGCTGCTGTGTGCCGCGCTGGCCGACAAGGACGTGGCGGGAATCGTCGACGTGCTGATTCCGGCCTTCCCGCGCGTGGTCGTGACCCAGACCGATTCCGACCGCGCCCTGCCGGCGGAGGAACTCGCTGCTCTCGTTGACGCCGACAAACTCGCGGGCGTATACCCCAGCGTATCCGAGGCCCTCGCCGCCTTCGATGCAGCCAACGAGTCCTTCGTAGCAGCCGGCACCATCACCCTAGCCGGCGAAGTAGCCGCCCTGCTACGCTAACCCATCCCCTCATCAGTTGCGGTGAAATAGGGACTGTTTTATGGGCTAGAAGCCTTAAACAGTCCGTATATCACCGCAACTTAGGTGGAGCCCGCTTACGAAATCATTTATGCCGCTTGACCTGTCGCATATTGCATTGCCTCGTTGGGGGGGGGGTACGCTCATCCTAACTTGCAATCCGGACCGGTGCTGTTTGGTCCGTTGAGCCAGTCGGGAGGAACTATGAATAGAAGGCATGTCAACGCGGCTATCACCGCGGGTCTGGCCCTTACCATGACGGTCGGTTCGGTGCCGCCGCAGGCGTTTGCCGAGATGATGCAGGGCGATACCACTCAGGTCGCTGTCGAGCAAAGCGCAGGTGCAACATCCGAGGATGCCAGCAAGGCGGCGTCGCAGGAGCAGGACGAAGACAAGATCGCATCGCTTGCCGAGCTAACCGACCTGCATGTCGCCGAGGGCTCCGACGCTACGCTGCCTCAAACGGTAGCGGCAACCTACGAGAGTGGCGCCACCAAGCAGGAAAACGTTACCTGGAAGCTAAACGGCACCGACGCCCCGGCAACGCTGGCACAGCTGCCTGCCGGCTCGTATGAGTTTGAAGGCACCGTTGACGGTGCTACCCAGACGGTCAAGCAGCGCGTGATCGTCGAGGCCGCGGCGGCTGGCGATTCATCCGCAGCTAATGCCGTTGCACCCGCGAGTTCAAACGAGGATTTGAAGATTGCGTCTGTTGATAGTGCGCCAATTGTCAAAAAATATGTTGGACAGGGTTATGTTAGCGTCGGGTATGGCATCTCTGTCGATCTTACGCTGACAAATGGAACTAAAGCTACCGGCATGGTCAATTGGGACGAAGCCTCTAGGAAGACCATCGAGATGGCCTCCGATGAATCGGAGGTGCCAATCCAGGGCACCATTTCGTATATCAACATCGGTTCCATGGGCTATTCGCTTAGCGAGCCCTATTCCGTTACCGCCACGCTCAAGGTATTTGTCCCCAGAGCTTCGAATTACACGCAAAGCGTGACTACGGCGCCCGGCGTCGCGCCGTCTCTTCCTTCGAGTGCCTATATGTCCTATTCCGATAACTCAGGTGCGTCCTGTGATGTTGAGTGGGATGAAATTTCCGAGGCAGACTATCAAAAGCCCGGCTCCTTTATCGTTGAGGGGCATTTGAAGTACTATCCCTCGACTTTGGTAAACTGTACGGTAAATGTCCGCGAAATCATGTCTGTGCAAACTGCATTTGAATGCTCGACTGCAGTCGGGATGTCGCCGTCTCTTCCGTATCAGGCGCAGGTTACTTTCGATAAAAATGAATCACAACCAGTTCAAATCAATTGGGATTATGTCCATCCCGATTCTTACGCTCAGCCCGGTACATTTGTAGTCAAGGGTAGGCTCGCTGGACTTGATAAGCGCGAAGTTAGCTGTACGGTTACGGTGAAGGATGCAAAAGACTTTTTTGACATGGATTCGCTAGCGTACGAACGCGTAGTTGGCGATGAGTCGCCCCTTGACTCTGGCGTGCACCTTAAGGTGACCCGACCAGACGGCGAGTACTGGTATAACTACCCTGTGGAATGGGAAAATGCTGACGCCTCTCGTTTCCAGACGGCTGGCACTTATGAAGTTACCGGCACTATCGGGGACTGCGGCGTTTCTTCTCTAGCTGGTTTAAAGGTTAAGGCGAAAGTCGTCGTTAAAGAGGTCGCCTCAATCGCGCAGCTTGCACCCATTGATACGCCAGTTGGCATCCGTCCTACAACGGGCTCGAATGCCACTTCCCTTCCATATTCCGTAAAGGTGACTTTCACCGACGGGTCTACGGTCCAGGGTGGCGTTACTTGGGATACGATCCTGGATTCCATGGTTGCTCAGGAGGGTTCCTTTACTCTCGGAGGTTCAATCAGCTATAGCCGAAGCAATCCCGGTTCTCCATCTATGCCGGTCTCGCTGGGCAGCGCCCATCGCGCCTCTATTAAGGTCAATGTTCGCGCGCTACAGATGCCGTCTACGACTTCGGTGAGCACGCTCGTTGGCGCGCCAATTCATATGCCGTATACCATTGAAGCAACGATGTGGAACGGTTCTCGTGGCAGCTATTCCGTCCAATGGCCTGCTATTAGTCAGAATACGTTGGACAAGCCGGGCCAGTCGACTATTACGGGTTATTTCTTGGGTTCGAATATTCCGGTAACTGCGACTATTAATGTTTGCGACCTTGCTGATGATGATCTGGGTAGAATCGCCTTCGTTCCTGGTGTCGGCCTCGTTAATTCTTACGGATCGAACCAGTTTTTGTTGTCAGACGGAAACTATTACAGCCTTTGGGGGGCTGGAGACTCCCTTTATACATGGGATGAGATTCCGCAGGACCTCAAAAACGGCAAACCGGGCGACTATGAGATAACCGGAACAATTACCGGCACGCTTGCAAGGGTTCGTGCGACCGCTACGTGTGGAGAGGTCAAGGGCATCAATCACTACAGTGAGACTGGCGCGACTCTCGCGCAGTCTTATGAAGATACGTATGTCATCTACCCTGGAGAGCAAATCAGTCTTGATAATACAACCGTCGATGGCATATTAAAGGATGGGACCAAGTTCTCCGGCCTAAAGATTAATTGGGATGAGTATGATAGTCATCCTTCGGAGAACTGCACCATTACTGGCAAAGTCGCGGGAACGAACATCCCGGCAACGATCCATGTGATCGTGACAGATAAGTGGAAGGCGGAGCTTGATACCATTAAGGTTCTTAAAGGACATGATGGTTCAGAGCTGCTTCCGACTAGTGTCTACCTAGTGAGCCCTGATGTCGAAGACCATCCAAGCTATCACTCCAAGTACGCTTCCGTGACATGGAACACAGAGGGGTTTGACTGGAGTCAAGGCGGAATCGTTTCGGGCACTGCTCAGCTGTCTTACTATACGGGCAGCAATAGTAGCGTTGTGGATATTCCTGTAACAGCAAACGTTCAGGTTGTGAATAGGGCTACATCTGTTCAGGGCGGAACGGTGTGGACCGTGCCTGGCACTGAGCCTGCTTTGCCGCGCTCTCTTGAAGTCGTGTACGATAGCGACATGTCTGCTGGCCCGCAGCGCGAGAATGTCACGTGGGATGAAATTTCCCCCGATGCATATGCTAAGGATGGTTCGTTTAAGGTCAAGGGTAAGCTTTCGGGTGGTGCGGAAGCAACGGTTACCGTTGATGTCTGCTCTATTACGTCCATGAGTGTTCCCGAGCGCATTACTACTGTCAGTGGAGTCATACCTGAGCTGCCGTGGGATATTAAGGTGACCACGAGCGACAACAATGTGAGAGACGCTTGGATTCAGTGGGACGAGGTCCGTGCTCAGAGTTATACCGGAGAGCCGGGTAAGGTTTCGACGGTCACCGGTAAGGTATTTGCCTACGGCCTTGATCGATACAGTGATAGCGCCTACACCGGTGTCACCGTACAGACTAAGATCGTGATTGCTGGTGTCGAGAAAGCTTTCGACAATGGCGAGACTGCCGTAACAACCAAGGTCGGTACCGTTCCGGCGATGCCGTCCGTGATGGCGGTTGAGCTGAGCGACGGTTCCGTTTCGAATGCAGCCGTTGAGTGGGATCCGATTGCGCCCGAGAAGTATGAGAAGCCTGGTACGTTCTATGTGACTGGCCGCGTTGTCGGCTTTGATGGCGCTGCTGTTATGGCGCTTGTTGACGATGAAGGCCAAAAGGTCGGCGTGGATAAGAACGGCGTCGTGACCGCCAAAGTGACGGTTGCTGATGAGAAGGCTCAGAAGGTTGCTTTGCAGCCAGAATCCGTTGTGATTAACACGACAGTCGGGTCGACGCTGGAGCTACCCGATCAGGCGACTGTAAAGTTCTCTGATGGCTCATACCGCATGACGCAGAGCGACGCCGGAGGCATCGAGATCGAAAAGTGGACCGACACCGACGGCCTCGACACCACCAAGCCGCTTGCCAAGACCGGTACCTATAAGCTCGTCGGCAAGCTCAAGGGCATCGACAACGTCAACGCTATCGTGTACGTCAACGTTCGCGAGGCGCCGCGCACCATCACCAAGCTCGAGGCCAAGTCGTTTAGCGTGGCCAAGGGTACGTCTAAGCAGGACCTGTACCAGCAGATGCCCAAGCAGGTTGTGGCGACCTATTCCGACGGCTCGACCAATCTGCTCGACATTGACACGTGGGACCTTTCCACCGTTACGGATAAGCTGCTCAACGGAACTGGAACGGTGCAGATCACGGGCACGGTTAAGCTTAATGGCGCCAAGGTGACCTGCAATGTGACCGTGGTGGATCGGGATGCGCAGACGCCCGACCACGTCGAGTCGATTCCCGACATCCAGATTGCGGACAACGTCAAGGTCGAGGACCTGATGGCCATGCTGCCGTCCACGGTGACGGTGGTCATGAAGGACGGCACGACTACGGCCAAGACGTCCGTTGAGTGGACGCAGGTCGACAGCCTGGGCCGCGCCGGCAACGAGTTCACGGTCACGGGCCTGACGGACAACGGCATGACCGTGACGGTCAAGGTCAAGGTAACCGCGCATATCGTGAGCCTGGGCGCCGCTGATGACATTGAGGTCGAGCGCGACACGAAGGCAGCGGATGCTCTGAAAAAGCTGCCTACGAAGGTCACTGCGGTTTACTCCGATGGCTCTGATGCCGCGGTCGACGTGAAGTGGAATACCAAGGACCTCGGCGATGAAGACTTTGCCAAGGAGGGCAAGGTTACCGTTAAGGGCACGGTCGCCGGCACGGACCAGAAGGCGGAGTGCACCATTATGGTCGTCAAGCCGCTGCGCGAGATTCCCGATCGCCTGGCTGGTACCGTTGACGCCGTGACGGTCGACGACGGCGCGAAGCCCGAGGCTGTTGTGGCTGCGCTGCCCAAGACCGTTAAGGTCGCCATGAAGGACGGCTCCGAGGTCGATTCGAAGATCGATTGGACCGCTCCCAAGGAGGCCCTCACCATTAAGAACGATGGCACGAGCGTTGTCATTACGGGCAAGACGGTGGTTGGCAACTTTGACGTCAAGGCTACGGTCAACCTGGTGCCGGTTGTTGAGAGCATCTCCGACGTTAAGCTTTCGGTTGCCCGCGACACGTCTGCTGGCGACATCGAGCTGCCTGCTCAGGTGACGCTGGGCATGTCCGACGGCTCGACCAAGACCGCTGCCGTCACGTGGGATAAGACCCCGCTCACGGCTGATGCTCTGGCCCAGCTGGGCGACATTTCGCTTGAGGGCACGGTCGAGGGTACTTCGGTCAAGGCCAGGTGCACGGTGACGGTCGTAAAGAGCGATGCCGAGATTCCGGCGTCTGTTGAGTCTATCGCGGGCGTTAGCGTGCCCGAGGGCGCATCGGCCGATGCCGTGCGCAAGGCACTCAAGGACGTCAAGGCCACCGTGCTCATGAAGGACGGCAAGACGATGGCGAAGTCCGAGGTCACGTGGACTGAGGTTCCCGCTGCCGCTGCTACCTACGGCAACACTGTTGTTGCCAAGGGCGTGACGGTGAACGGTAACCTGCCGGTTGAGGTCGTCGTTACCTCAACGACGACGATCAACGCGGTCGCCGAGGCGCCGCAGATTACGGTCGAGCGCGATGCGAAGGTCGATGCGGTGACAAGCGAGCTGCCCGCGACGGTTGCCGTGACCTATACCGACGGCCATACGGACGAGGCTTCGGTCACATGGAACACGGACGGCCTGGACAAGCAGCTTGCCGCCGTTGGCGAGCGCACGATTGAGGGCACCGTTGAGGGCACGACGCTCAAGGCCACTTGCAAGCTGGTTGTCGAGACGCCCATGTGCGAGATTCCCCATCACGTGAAGAACGAAAGCCTGACGCTGGAGCAGCCGGTGCTCGATGGCGCGTCTTCTGAGGACGTTGCCAAGGCGCTCGCGGGCCTCAAGGCGACTGTGGTGATGGCCGATGACAAGACCGAGGTTGAGTCCGCCATTACGTGGACCGATGTCCCCGCCGCCGATATCGCCACGACGGGCAAGACCCTCACGGCGCACGGCACCACCAAGAAGGGCGGCTTTACGGTGACGGCGACCGTTGCGGTCAATCCGGTCATCAAGAGCGCATCGCTTGCTGAGGGTGCTGGCGCCATTGCCGCCAAGCGCGATGACAAGGTTGCCGACGTCGTGGCCCATCTGCCCAAGCAGGCGAGTGTGACGTATTCCGACGGCTCCGATATGGATCTGGACATTACGTGGGATACGAGCGCGCTGACCCAGAAGGCTCTCGGCGAGCTCGGCGACATTGTCGTTACGGGCACCGTGAAGGACGAGACCGGTTCTGCCACGGTGACGGCTACCGTTACCGTGTCCGAGAAGGATTCGAACATTCCCGTGACGCCTGGCGCGCTTGAGGCCGTTGAGGTCTTTGAGTTTAGCTCGCCCGATGAGGTACTGAAGGCGCTGCCCAAGAAGGTTGCCGTGACCATGAAGGACGGCAGCCAGAAGGATTACGTCATCGACTGGGAGGACGTACCCGCGCTTGGCTGGGGTGCCGACGATGTGACCGTGACCGGCAAGGTGCACGGTACGGAGCTGACGGTCAGCTGCGAGGTGCGCGTGAAGCCGCGTCCGGCTGCCGAGGGCATGGTGATCGTCGACCAGAACGGCAAGGCCACGACCGCCGAGACCACGCTCAAGGTCGAGCGTGGCAAGGAGATTGACCTGGCCGCCGCAGCAAGCAATGCGGGCGACGGCGCAATGCTTCGCGGTCCCGTGACATGGACCTCGTCCGACCCGACGATTGCTACAGTGGAGAATGGCAAGGTCAAGGCCCTTAAGAACGGTAAGGTCGTCATTACGGCGACGATGGATGTTAACGGCGGAGCTGTTGCGATCTCGCTTGCTGACGATGGTCCCGACGCTGAGGCGCCGGCTGCCCAGCAGTTCACCGCTTCGGTGACTGTTGAGGTTGTTGAGCCGGTCGTTGAGCAGAAGCCGACGGACGGTAAGGACAATGGTGGCAAGTCCGATGCCAAACCGGCTTCGGATACGAAGAAGGATGGCAAGAAGACTGCTACCGGAAGCCTGGCCCAGACGGGTGACAACACGGCCGTGACCGTCGCCGCACTGGGCGGAACCGGCCTGCTGGCGCTAATCGCCGCCGCGATCGAAAAGCTGCGCCATCGCGCTGAGTAGCGCCGAGCGCACAGAGCCCTAGGGCACAAGACAGCCTCCTGGCCCTCGTAAACCACGAGGGCCAGGAGGCCTTTCGTTTGGATTGTGGAAGGTAGCTAGTCTAGACGGACTGGATCGTGCGGATAGGCGTTGAGGATCTCGACGCCGGTCTCGGTCACGAGGGCCAAATCCTCGATGCGGACGCCGGTGCGGCCGGGGAGGTAGATGCCCGGCTCGATGGAGAAGGTCATGCCCGGCTCGATAACCTGCTCGTTGACGAGCGAGACGTCGCCCGGCTCGTGGTCCTGCAGGCCGATTGAGTGGCCCAAGCGGTGCGTGAAGTACTTGCCGTAGCCCGCGTCCTCAATCACGTCGCGCGCGGCGCGGTCCAGGTCGCACATGCGTACGCCCGGCGCGATGAGCGCCTCTGCGGCCTCGTTGGCGCGACGCACGATGTCGTAGATGCGCGCAGTCTCCTCGTCCGGCTCGCCCCAAAAGAATGTGCGCGTCATGTCCGAGCAGTAGTTGCGATAGCGGCCGCCGATGTCGAACAGCACCACATCGCCGCGCTTGAGCACAGTGTCGTCGGGCTCGTGATGCGGGTCGCCGGCGTTTGCTCCAAAGCTTACGATCGGCGGAAAACTAAAGCCCTCGCAGCAGTGCCTGCGGTACAGTTCGAGCATTTGGTCGGCAATTTCGCGCTCTGTCACGCCTTCGTGGACGAGCTTAATTGCGTCGTCCATCACGGCGTCGTTGGCGGCCGAGGACCCGCGCATAAGCTCTTGCTCGGCAGCGTCCTTGTGGGTACGCGCGGCGGTGACGGCGAAGTCGCCCAGGAAGAACTCGCTGGCGGCATGGCGTTCCATGAGGGGCATTAAAAAGCCGGAGCGCATGACGGTGTCGATGCCGAGTGGCTTGGCCGGATCGACCTCGCGCGCGATGGCGTCGGCCACGACGTCGGTATCGGTGTGGTAGGCGACGCGGGCGTTGTCGTACTCCGACAGCTGGTGCAGCGCGTTGACCAGGATTACCGGCTCGGCATCGCGGGCGAGCAGCACTCCGCAAAATCGCTCGAACATATCGGCATAAAAACCGGTCAGGTAATAGATCGACCACGGGTCATTCACGAGCAGCTGCGCGCCGGGGTGCTGAGTCTCGAGCGCATCGAGCACGCGCGCCACACGCTGGTCATCGACATGTGCCATGAAACATCCTTTCGCTAGGGTGCCACCATGGTATCCCAAGCCCGGCACATGGGGACGTTCCTTTTATGCCGGCACCTTGGGACACTCCTTGGCATGATTTTTCTGGGACGGGGATTAAATAATCATTTGGCACCCAATGATTATTTCATCCCCGTCCCAGAAAAATCATTTGAGCGAACGTTCGGGCAAAAGTTGTCATAAGAGGCCCGTCCGGAATTAGCTGGTTTCAAAAGTATTGCGGATTACGGGGCTGGATCGTGCCTGGCTGACCATGACCGAAAGAGCAGAATTAAAACCGCTGGTAGACGGCTTGGTGAAAGTCGAAAATTGCCGTTGTGGTTGGGGATTCTCGATTCAGCCCCGTAAACCGGCATAGTTTTGAAATGGCACAAATCCGCTAGCAGCCGAGAGGGCGCTTTTGCTACCGAAGGGAAGGGGACGGGGTAGCTAAAAGAGCCCCGTCCCAAATGAGCTACCTAGGCTTGGTCGATGTCCATGCTAGCGACTAGGTTGATGTTGGTGTCTAGGAGGTTCTCCAGCACGACGTCGCCCATGTGGACGGGAGCGTTGACGACCAGGCCGCGGATGAGGTCCATCGCTTGGGCGTGGAGTGCCAGCGGGATGGCTTCGGCTGTGCGTACGGGGCACAGGGCTTCGTCGCCGCCGGAGACGGCCACGGTTGTCGTGAGCACGCGCATGGGGCAGGTGAGCTCCTGATACGCGAACTTATCACCGCGCGGGCAGCTGTTGCCGGTTACGGTGCGCACCTCCACCACGGCACCGTCGGCATCGCGCTCGACTTCCACGGTCAGGAGACATTCGGACGGGCAGGTCGTGCAGTTGAACTGCAGCGTCTCGATCACGCTATCGCTCATGGCTTTAAGCCTCCTCGACGGGATCGACGGACAGGACAATCTCGCTGGCACCTAGGTCGAGCGCTTGTTGGATGACTTTCGCCGGTAGCGGGAAACTCTCCATAACGCTCGGCTTAAACGCGCGGATCTTACCGGCGATCAGTTCCTCGCCGTTAGCCAGGATTCGCACGCGGGCGGCATTGACTGGTCGGCGCACGCGGAAGTTGAACTTGGTGAGAGCCACGGTCGTAATGCGTCCGGGTAACGCGTAGCCTGCGATGCCGGCAGGGGAGACCGTGAGCTCGCAGCCCGCGACCGTAGCGTCCGCCTCGGCGTCGACGCCCAGCGCCCATGCCGCCGCAGCTGCGCCGGCTCGCTCGGACTCAGTCGTAACATTGTCGGCCAGATCGTGAACATGCAGCACGTTGCCGCAGGCGAAGATGCCCGGAACGCCTGTCTGCAGGTTCTGGTCTACCACGGCGCCGCGCGTACGTGGGTCCAGTTCCACGCCCGCGCCCACCGAAAGCTCGTTCTCGGGAATCAACCCCACCGAAAGTAACAACGTATCGCACGGAACGATGCGCTCGGTCCCGGCAATGGGTGCCAGGTGCTCGTCGACCTGGCTCACCTCGACGGCCTCCACGCGGTCGCGCCCGATCACGCGCGTGACGGTGGTGGACAGGTGCAGCGGAATACCAAAATCGTCCAGGCAGTTCTTCACATTGCGGCGCAAGCCATTGGCGTACGGCATGAGCTCGTACACGCCCTCGACCGAAATCCCCTCGAGCGTGCAGCGACGCGCCATGATCAGCCCGATGTCGCCCGAGCCCAAAATGACGGCGCGCGAGCCGGGCTTGAGGTTATCGATATTGATGTATCGCTGCGCCAGGCCGGCCGTAAAGACACCCGCGGGTCGGCTGCCAGGAATCTTAATCTCGCTGCGGGTGCGCTCGCGGCAACCCATGGCAAGGACGACCGCGCGTCCGGTGAGTTGCAACATGCCGGTGGGGTTCATGAGCGTGACGGTGTGGACCGCGGCATCGCCCGCGTCCGGTGCGCCCGAACCCCCGTCAATTCCGATCACCATGCTGTCCAAGAACAGCGCAATGTCGGTCTCGCGCACCTGGTCGATAAACCGCTGCGCGTATTCGGGACCGGTGAGCTCCTGCTTAAAGTGTGAAAGCCCAAAGCCGGGGTGGATGCACTGGCGGAGGATGCCGCCCAGGTGCTGCTCGCGCTCCACGATGGCCACGTGCGCGCCAGCCTTGTGCGCGGAAAGCGCGGCCGCCATGCCGGCGGGTCCGCCGCCGATAACGACCACGTCGAAGGCCTGCGTCGCCACAGCGTCCGCAACATCGCCGCCGCAGCCCGCGCACGACATCGCGTCCATCTCGAAATCTGTCGCCATCCTAGCGCACCCCCTTCAAAGGTCCCTCAACGAGCCAAGAGCCGGCATCCTCCAACAGCACCTCGCTGGGATCGCAGCCCAGCTCGTGGGCAAGAATTGCAACTACGCGGCTCTGGCAAAAGCCGCTCTGGCACCGACCCATGCCGGCGCGGCAGCGGCGCTTGACGCCCTCGACCGAAACCGCACCCGGCTGGCGCCGAATCGCAGCCACGATCTCGGCCTCGGGCACCGTCTCGCAGCGGCAGACGATCTGTCCCCACGCGGGGTCGGACTCAATCAGTTCTTCCTTGCGCGCGAGTGGCGCACGGTCAAAGTCGTTCGGTGCGTGGCGAATCGGATTCCAATCGGCCCGTTCGCGCAGCTCCACGCCGGCTTCGCGTAGGACCTGCTCCATATGCTCGGCAATGGCCGGTGCGCTCGCCACGCCCGGCGACTGAATGCCGGCCGCCTGGAACAGCCCCGGCACCACGGCCGATTGCCCAATAAAGAAGTCGTTCGTCCCCTGAATGACCGAACGCCCGCCGGCAAAAGTGCGCACCACGCGGCGCGTATCCAGATCGGGCACCAGCTTGCGCGCGCCGGTCAGCAGCGCGTTGACGTCGCCCGCGTAGGTCTGCGTATCGCCCGGCTCGCGCACGGCGGCGGTCGCGGTGATCACGGTGTTGCCGTGAACGGTGCCCGTGACGATAACGCCCTTCGACACCGGCGTGGGCACGGGGTAGAGCGGCATGAGCGTGCGCGGCTCCTTGTCCAGCACCACAATGTTTCCCTGGCGCCAGACCATCTGGAACTCCTCCGCGCCCGCCATGTGCGAGATATCGGCGGCCCCGTTGCCCGCGGCGTTAATGAGGTGGCGGCAGCGCACATCGCCGGCAGGCGTCACCAGCGTAAAGCGCGCGGGGCCGTCGCCGCCAGCAACCTCAATCGCTTCCACCGGCGCGGACCGCAGAAACGTCACCCCGTTGGCGACGGCGTTCTCCAGCGCGGCGATGGCGACCTCAAACGGGTCGACAAACCCGGTCGAGGGACACCACAGCGCGCACGTGGCATCGGCACTCGCGCGCGGCTCAAGCTCGTGGATGCGTTCAGGTCCAATGATCGACAGCTCGGGCACGCCGTTGGCCAGGCCGTTCTGGCGCAGCTTCTCCAGATGCGCGCGGTCCTCGTCGTTAAAGCCCAGCACCATCGATCCGGTGCGTCGGAACAGAAAGCCCAGCTCCTGAGCCCACGTGCCGTACAGCTCGCAGCCACGGGCATTGACCTGCGCCTTTACCGTGCCCGGCGCCGGATCGTAGCCGGCGTGCACCAGGCCGCCGTTGGCCTTCGAAGCGCCCAGCGCAATATCGTTGGCCGCCTCGACCACGCAAATGGACAGGTCAAACCGCGCGAGCTGCCGCGCGATGGCGCATCCGGTGATGCCCGCGCCCACAATCGCGATATCAAACGTTTCTGTCACAGTGCCTCCCAGACGAGTTGACAGGCTGTCAATAAGACTATCCTACGGTGTGTACACCCCCAGTGCGGCGGCAATGCGGCGAACAGCCCCGCAACACCCGCCAACGGCAGGCGAGGGGAGACCCTGTAGCGTCAACAACTTCGTCTGCCGGCTCAGATGTCGGAATTTTGTCTCGTTCTGTAACAGTAAACAGAGGATTTGGTTCCTAGATGTTACAGATTGAGACGTTTGCCAGGCGGGTCCCACGTTTGTCTCGATTTGTAACAGAAAGCGAGGAATTTCGGTCCTAACTGTTACAGATTGAGATTGAAGTCGAGGAGGGATTCTTTTGTCTCGATCTGTAACATCTGGGGTCTGTTTTGCCGAGTTACTGTTACGGATTGAGATATTGGGATTGGACGTCTTCCTCTGTCTCGATCTGTAACAGGAAGAAGGAAATTCTGGTCCTAACTGTTACAGATTGAGACGAAGTCTGACGGGGTGTCCGTTTGTCTCGATCTGTAACATCTAGACCCGGATTCCGCTCCCACCTGTTACAGATTGAGATGTTTGTGTCCGCGGCAGCCCCGTACCCAGACGTGGTCCCATATAAACAAACCCCGTGGTAAACTTGACCGGACTGTAAATATTCCGAAAGGTACACCTCAATGTCCAAATACATCAACGAGCTTATGTCGCCGCAGCTTATGGGCGTCATCTATGCCTTTGTTGGCTTTATCATCGCCCTGTACGTGCTGTCGGTCGTCTATGTGTTCATCGACGCTCGCCGCCGCGGTGCCAGCGCCTACGTGGCATGGGGCATCATCGCCCTCATCCCGTTTGTGGGCCTCATCGCCTACCTGGTCCTGCGTCCGCACTCCTACGCGGCCGACCGCGAGGAGCAGGAGCTGGACATGGCCCTGCGCGAGCGCCAGCTTGCCCAGTACGGCACCTGCCCGCAGTGCGGCGCTCCCATCGAGAAGGACTTTGTCGTCTGCCCGGTGTGCGACACCCAGGTTCGCAACGTCTGCCCCAGCTGCCATCGCCCGCTCGATGCGCACTGGAAGGTCTGCCCCTACTGCCGAACTCGCATCCAGTAACGCATCCATCGCCGGGCCGGTCGCAAACCACGGGCGCCGCGCATCCCGCGCAAGCCGCACGCGCACCCCGTCCCACACGATGAAGCATGCGTAGAAAATCGCCCGCCGTGCCATTAAGGTGCGGCGGGCGCTTGTATACCAAGGTAACCTGCCTATAATGATGCAAGTCAAAAACGCCGCGCCTGCAAGCGCCGCACCAGCGCCGGGCGAACGCACTTGCATCAGGCATCCGAGAGGAGAAAACATACCCATGAAGGCACTCTACAATGACGGTTCGGTGGCCGAGCTCCCGCAGGACGAGGTCACGCACGTCATCCGCCACTCTGCCGCGCACATCATGGCGCAGGCCATCAAGCGCCTGTACCCCGAGGCCGACTTTGCCTACGGCCCCGCGACCGACAACGGCTTCTACTACGACGTCGACCTGCCCGAGGGCGTCAAGATCAGCGAGGACGACTTCCCCGCGATCGAGGCCGAGATGAAGAAGATCGTCAAGGAGAACCTCAAGTTCTCCGTGTTCGAGAAGCCTCGCGCCGAGGCCATCGCCCTTATGGAGGAGCGCGGCGAGAAGTACAAGGTCGAGCACATCGGCGACCTGGACGACGACGCCCGCATCACCTTCTACCAGCAGGGCGACTACATCGACATGTGCGTCGGCCCCCACATCTGCTACACCAAGGCCCTCAAGGCCTTTAAGCTCACCGGCGTCTCGGGCGCCTACTGGAAGGGCGACAAGGACAACAAGATGCTCACCCGCATCAACGGCGTCGCCTTTGCCACCAAGGAGGAGCTCGACGAGCACATGCACATGCTGGAGGAGGCCAAGAAGCGCGACCACCGCAAGATCGGCCGCGAGATGGACCTCTTTATGATGCGCGACGAGGCCCCCGGCTTCCCGTTCTTCCTGCCCAACGGCATGATCCTTAAGAACACGCTGCTGGACTACTGGCGCGAGATCCACCACAAGGCCGGCTACGTGGAGATCTCCACGCCGCTCATCATGAACAAGCAGCTTTGGAAGACCTCGGGCCACTGGGACCACTACAAGGACAACATGTACTCCACCGTCATCGACGACGAAGAGTACTGCATTAAGCCCATGAACTGCCCGGGCGGCGTGCTGGTGTACGCCTCCAAGCCGCACTCCTACCGCGAGCTGCCCATCCGCGCCGGCGAGATTGGCCTGGTCCACCGCCACGAGCTGCGCGGCGCCCTGCACGGCCTGTTCCGTGTGCGCTGCTTTAACCAGGACGACGCCCACCTGTTTGTGCGTCCCGACCAGCTGACCGACGAGATCGTGGGCGTGGTCAACCTCATCGATTCCGTGTACCAGAAGTTTGGCTTTAAGTACCACGTAGAGCTTTCCACCCGCCCCGAGGACTCCATGGGTTCGGACGAGGACTGGGCGCGCGCCGAGGAGGGCCTGCGCACCGCTCTGGAGAAGCTGGGCATGGACTACGAGGTCAACGAGGGCGACGGCGCCTTCTACGGCCCCAAGATCGACTTCCACCTGGAGGACTCGCTCGGCCGTACCTGGCAGTGCGGCACCGTTCAGCTCGACTTCCAGATGCCGCTCAACTTTGACCTGGAGTACGTGGACGCCGACGGCACCAAGAAGCGCCCCATCATGTTGCATCGCGTGTGCTTTGGCTCCATCGAGCGCTTTATCGGTATTCTGATTGAGCACTTTGCGGGCAAGTTCCCCACTTGGCTGGCTCCCGTGCAGGTCAAGGCACTTCCCGTCTCTGAGAAGAGCCGCGACTACGCCCACGAGGTGTGCGCCAAGCTGGAGGAGGCCGGCATTCGCGTGGTCTGCGACGACCGCGACGAAAAGATCGGCTACAAGATCCGCGAGGCCCGCAGCATCGACCGCGTGCCCTACATGCTCATTCTGGGCGAGAAGGAGGTCGAGGCCGGCAACATCTCCGTCCGCGATCGCTCCAACGAGACCGTTCAGATGAGCGTTGACGAGTTTGTGGCCAAGGTGCTCGAGGAGATCAAGACCCGCGCCTAGCACAAACAACACAAGAATTAACAAAGGCGATCGTCCATTAAGGGCGGTCGCCTTTTTTGTTAGCTATAGAAGAAAAGCCGCTGGTTAGAGCGGCTTTTTTGTTGTGCAAAAAGGTACAGGTTTTTGTAGAGGCGTATGGAGATGCACCCATTCGCGGCGCATTTTGTGCAATCTGGGAAAACGTCAGCAGTTTGCTCGTATAATGAACCCCGTCGAAAGATACAAAAACCTGTACTTTTGCGACTGCGCCTAGCTGCGAGCGAGAAGCCTGTTCTTAACGCCCCTGCATCCGTGTGCGTCGCGGAGCTGGAGAAGGGGGCGAGACCATGGAACAGACAATGCGGCGTCAAGAGCAGTTGCCCGGTGCCTTTAGCGGCGCTACCACCAACAGCCAGCACGGCCGCGTCCGCTGGTATCTGGTCCACACCCCCCATGGTAAAGAGCGCGAGACCTGTGAAAAGGTCCGCCGCATTATCCCGCACGAGTTGATGCAGGACGCTTTTGTGATGCAAAAGGAGTTCTGGTTTAAGCGGGACGGTACCTGGTCGCTCCAAACCAAACCCATGTACAAGGAATACTTCTTCGTCGCCACGCGCGATGCCGCCCTGCTCGACAAGGCCCTGGCGCAGTTGAGCTTTGGCTGTCGCATTGCCGGCAGCAGGGAGCGGGCCTATGCGCCCATGCCGGACGATGCGCAGGACTGGTACCGCACTGTGCTCGACGACGACGGCGTGGTGCGCAACAGCGTCGCCCGCATAGAAGACGGCGTTCTGCACATAGAGCAAGGACCCTTGGTGGGGCAAGAGGCTCGCGTGCACAAGATCGATCGTCGCAAACGCTGGTGCTTGGTAGACGTGGGCGATGGCGATTCCCGCTTTAGGGAAGTTCTTCCGCTTGACGTGCCGATCAAAACGTAAGGGGCGTTGCACTGGCAATTCGTTCGCATTTTGAATTCATCGATGGGGGGATCCCTGGGGACATGGATGTGGATTTGAACTTGACTACTAAAGAAGCAACAGGACAAAACGCACCGGTGGGGGCCGCGCTTGTTGCCCAGGCAATGAGCGGTGGCGACGTGACCGTGCGCTACAAGGCCATGCAGGCCGTGAAGGACTGGGACAACTCGCGCCTTGCCTACCGCAGCGCCAAGCGAGCCTTCGACATCGTGTTCAGCGGCTGCGTGCTGGCCGTCATCGCCGTTCCGAGCCTGGTGTTGGCCGCGGCCATCCGTCTGGAGAGCGAGGGCAACCCGTTCTACAGCCAGATTCGCGTGGGCCAGACCCACCGCGACGGCAGCCTGTCCACCTTCCGCATGTGGAAGTTCCGCAGCATGTTCAAGGACGCCGACGAGCGCCTCGCCGAGCTCAAGGGGCAGAACGAGATCGCCGGCGCCATGTTCAAGATGAAGGATGACCCGCGGGTCACCAAGATCGGCAAGTTCATCCGCAAGCACTCCATCGACGAGTTCCCGCAGTTCCTGAACGTATTCCTGGGCCAGATGTCCGTCGTGGGCCCGCGCCCGCCTCTGCCCAACGAGGTCGCGGAGTACACCGAGTTCGACCTGCAGCGCCTGGCCGTCAAGCCCGGGATAACCGGCTGGTGGCAGGTGACGGACCGCAACGACACCGACTTCGACGGCATGGTCCGCCGCGACCTGGAATACATCGCCAAACGCGGCGTCATTACCGATCTCAAGATCGTTCTCCTCACTGTTGTTGAGGTGTTTACCGGTGGCGGAGCGAGCTAGTCATTCTGCTGCCAATCGAATGTTCGACTAATTTGAAAGTAGATTGTTTTGTTGAATACGGAAATCTTCGAAAAGTATCAGCGATGGATGAAATGCTGCAATCATTGTGAAGACTTGCAGGGTTTATCTGAAAACGACATTAAGGATTCTTTCTTTCGCGAGTTGTCTTTCGGCACCGGCGGCCTGCGCGGCAAGCTCGGGCTCGGCCCCAACCGTTTGAACGTCTATACCGTCGGCAAGGCTACGCAGGGTCTGGCGGATTACCTGAATGGCGCTTTTGAGAACCCGACGGTCGCACTTTGCCGCGACACCCGTCACGGCTCCGAGGAGTTCGTGCGACGTGTCGCTGAGGTGCTCGCCGGCAACGGAATCAAATCCTATCTGTTCGATCGGGTCGAGCCCACGCCCGCGTTGAGTTTCGCCGTCCGCGAGCTGGGCTGCTCGGCCGGCGTCAACATCACCGCTTCGCACAACCCCGCGGCATACAACGGCTACAAGGTCTACGGCGCCGACGGCTGCCAGATTACCGTCGAGGCGGCGGAGGCCATCCAGGCGGCCATCGACCCCGTCGACTGCTTCGATGGCGTCAAAGCGGTGCCGTTCGACCGGGCCCTGGAGGAGGGTTTCGTTCAATGGGTTCCCGAGAGGGTTCTTGACCGTTACATAGAGGAGACGCTCGAGGTCTCCACGGGCGAGGACTGCTCGGCGCTCCGCATCGTCTACACCCCGCTCCACGGCGTCGGCCTGGAGTGCGTGTCCCGAGTGCTCGAGGGAATCGGCGTGGCCGATGTCGTGACCGTCGAGGAGCAGTGCGTGCGCGACGGCGACTTCCCGACCTGCCCGTATCCCAACCCCGAGGTGCGCGAGGCGCTGAAACTCGGGCTCGAGTACTGCGACAGGGTGAAGCCCGACCTGCTCCTGGCGACCGACCCGGACACCGACCGCGTCGGCATCGCCGTCCCGCATGCAGGCGAGTACAAATTGCTCACCGGCAACGAGGTGGGCCTGCTCCTGCTCGACTTCCTCGCCTCCAGGGCGGACGGGTCCGGGGCCGACATGGCCCGAGAGGTCGCCTGCACCACCATCGTGTCCGCGCCCATGGCGGACGACGTCGCGCGCGCCCGCGGCCTAGAGCTGCGCCGCACGCTCACCGGATTCAAGTTCATCGGCGAGCAGGTCGGCGTTCTGGAGTCCGAGGGCCGCGAGGGCGATTTCCTCATGGGCTTCGAGGAGTCCTACGGCTACCTCGCCGGCACCTCCGTCCGCGACAAGGACGCCGTGGTCGCCTCCATGCTCATCTGCGAGCTCGCCGCCCACTGGAAGAAGGAGGGGCTGGACCTCTACGAGGCCATGGAGCGCCTCTACGAGACATATGGCTTCTGGTCGAGCGCGCTGCTCGGCCAGGCATACGAGGGCCCCGAGGGGGCGTCCGACATGTCCGCGATGATGTCCGGCCTCCGAGATAACGCTCCAGAGCAGATCGGCGGCACCGCCGTCGCGGAGCGCATCGACTACGCCAAGGGCGCGCCGATGCCCGTCGTCAACCCGTCCGATGAGCCCCAGCGCCTTCCCGAGGCGGACGTCCTCGAGTTCAGGCTCGCCGACGGCTCGCGCGTCCTGTTCCGGCCCAGCGGCACCGAGCCCAAGGCGAAGGCCTACGTGTTCGCTAAGGGCGCCGACCGCTCCGAGTCCGAGACCAATCTCGCCGCGCTGGTCGCGGACGCCAAGTCAATCTTGGGAGGAACCCGATAATGATCCACCTCGTCCTGCTCTCCGGCGGCTCGGGCACGCGCCTGTGGCCGCTCTCCAACAGAACCCGCTCCAAGCAGTTCCTCAAGGTCCTGCGCGATGCGGACGGCAACCACGTCTCCATGGTCCAGCGCGTCTTCGGACAGATAGGTTCCGTCGACGCGGATGTCGATATCACCATCGCCACCTGCGCCAGCCAGGAGGAGTCCATCCGCCGGCAGGTTGAGGGCGGCTACGCGCTGGTGCTCGAGCCCGAGCGCCGCGACACCGCCCCGGCCATCATGCTCGCGTGCGCCAACCTCGCGCTCGAGCAGGGCGCCGGCGAGGGGGACACCGTCATCATCATGCCCATCGACAGCTATGCCGACCAGGCCTACTACGACAGCGTCGTGAAGCTCGACGACGCCGTCCAGTCGGATTTCGCCGAGCTCGTCCTCATGGGCGTGGAGCCCACCTACCCCAGCGGCAAGTACGGCTACATCGTGCCCGCGGCGGGGGATGGCTGGCCCCGCCGCGTCGAGCGCTTCACGGAGAAACCCGACGAACAGACCGCCCGTGAGCTGATCTCCCAGGGCGCCCTCTGGAACTGCGGCGTGTTCGCGTTCAGGCTCGGCTGGCTCACCGGCCTCACTGCCAAGTATCTTGAGTGCGGGACCTTCGAGGAGTTCCGCTCACGCTATGCCGAGCTACCTAAGAACTCCTTCGACTACGAGGTCGTGGAGAGGGCGTCGTCCATCGGCGCGGTCTCCTACGCGGGCGAGTGGAAGGACCTGGGCACCTGGAACACGCTGACCGACGAGATGGCGGAGTACACCTCCGGCCGCGTCGTGGTCGATTCTAAGACTTGCGAGAACGTCCACGTTATCAATGAGACCGGTTTTCCGATGGTCGTCGCGGGCATCTCCGATTCGGTTGTCGTAGCGACGCCTGACGGCATCCTCGTCTCCGGCAAGGAGGCGTCGGCCAACATCAAGTCTGAGGTCAACGCCGTCGCGGAGAGCCGCCCCATGTACGAGCAGCGCTCCTGGGGCGAGTACCGCGTCATTGACAGCAGCGTCTTCCCTGATGGGGCCAAGGCGCTGACCAAGGAGCTGATCATTCGTGAGGGTGGCCAGCTCGACTACCAGCGCCATATGAACCGCGGAGAGGTCTGGACAGTCATCTCCGGCACCGGCGAGGTTGTGTTGGACGGCCTGGTGCAGCAGGTGCGCGCGGGCTCCGTCGTTCAGATTCCCGCGACTACGCCGCATTCTGCGCGGGCACTTTGCGGGGACCTGCATGTAATCGAGGTCCAGCACGGCGAGACGCTTGTTAAAGAGGACATTGAGCGTTTAGGCGCTTTTTGGAATTAGTTCACAGTTGAAAGGGATTTTGAGATGAAGAAGGCACTTATCACTGGCATTACTGGTCAAGATGGCAGCTATCTTGCCGAGTTGCTTTTGGACAAGGGTTATGAGGTGCACGGAATTGTCCGTCGCTCCTCGGTTCACACCACGAACAGGATTGATCATCTGCTATCAGAAGGCTCCATCATCCTTCATGATGGTGACTTAACGGACTCTAGCTCCATTATTCGCATTGTGGGCGAAGTTCGTCCTGACGAGATTTATAACCTCGCCGCCCAGTCCCATGTTGGTGTTTCATTTGACGCGGCAGAGTATACCGGTGACTGCGACGCATTGGGCGTTTTGCGCATCCTCGAAGCTGTTCATATGCTGGGCATGGATCAGTCCTGCAGGATTTACCAAGCTTCGACAAGCGAGCTGTATGGCAAGGTTGAAGAGGTTCCCCAGAACGAGAACACCCCGTTTCATCCCTACAGCCCGTATGCGGTCGCCAAACAGTACGGCTTTTGGATGATGAAGGAGTACCGCGAGGCCTACGGCATGTTTGCGGTCAACGGAATCCTCTTCAATCACGAGTCCGAGCGCCGTGGCGAGAACTTCGTAACGCGCAAAATTACTCTTGCGGCCGCCCGTATCGCCAAGGGACTCCAGGACCATCTTGAGCTCGGCAACCTCGACTCCCTCCGCGATTGGGGATATGCGAAGGACTACGTGGAGTGCATGTGGCTCATCATGCAGCAGGATGAGCCCGATGACTACGTTATTGCCACGGGTGTGCAGCATTCCGTGCGCGAGTTCACGGAGTGGTCCTTTAAGCACGCCGGCATCGATCTCCGCTGGGAGGGCGAGGGCTTGGAGGAGAAGGGCTATGACAGGGCGAGCGGCAAGATGCTTGTCTGCGTCAACCCCGACTTCTATCGCCCGACCGATGTCGTCAACCTGTGGGGCGACCCGACTAAGGCTAAGACGGCACTTGGTTGGGACCCTCAAAAGACCAGCTGCGAGGAGCTTTGTCGCATCATGGTAGAGCACGATCTTGAGATCGTCGAGCGAGAAGCGAAGCTGGCCTAATGGGGAGGCGCGTTCTCATCTTCGGCGTTAACGGGTTTGTGGGCACTTTTCTTGTTCACGAACTTGTTTCTGCGGGCTATAAGGTCATAGGCTCTGATTTGCATGAAAAATGTATAATTTCGGAAGTTTCTGCATATTATCCCTGTGACCTTTCGGATGCGAGAGGCGTTTTGTCCCTCGTATCCGAGTCTAACGCCGACTACATCGTAAACCTCGCTGCTATAAGTTCTGTGGGGCAGAGCTGGAGAGCCCCTGCGCTTACAATGCGTATAAACGTTGAAGGTGCTCTGAATATCATGGAGGCGGCGCGCGCTCAGGAAACTAGTGTGCGTGTGCTGCTTGTCGGATCATCGGAGGAGTACGCGCCCAAAGACGGACCACTTTGTGAGAGCGATTCTACGATTGCCAATAATCCTTACGGAATATCCAAAGCTACCCAGGAATGTTTTGCTGCACTCTATGCAAAAGAATTTGGTCTCGGGGTTTGTCTCACGCGTTCATTTAACCATACTGGCCCTGGGCAAAACCCGGCGTTTGTTCTCCCAAGCTGGTGTAGACAGGCTGCCGAAATCGAGAAATCAGCTAAACCCGGCAGGGTGACTGTGGGAAATACTAGCGTGGCGCGAGATTTTAGTGATGTCCGTGATGTTGTGCGCGCATATCGTCTGATTATGGAAAGCGGACGTGCTGGTGAGGTATATAACGTCGGAAGTGGGCGTGCGCTACCTCTGTGCGACTTGTTGGAAACCATCAAAAGCTTTTGTCGTCAACCTATTGAGGTTGAAATCGATACCGATCTTATTCGACCGAATGATACAGCGAGCATTTGCTGTGATTATTCAAAAATCAATGAGGAGTTGGGCTGGAAACCAAAAAGGAAGATCGAGGATACGTTGCGAGAAATGTACGACGGTTTCATTGTTGCCTAATGAGATAATTGGAAATAGGAAGATGACAAAAAGGAAAACAGTCCTTTTCTTTACGGATCGCATTTTTTGGCCCGCCAACGATGGGCATAAGGTAGTGCTGACAAATTATTGTAAGGGTCTCGTTTCGGAGTACGATTGCGATGTCCATGTCCTCTCATTCCTTGAAGCGGGGCAGGACGAACAATCGGTTTTGTCGTGCCCCGATTTTATTTCAAGCGTTGCGCTTGCCAATAAACCTGACAAGAAAACGATTGTGAAAAATCTTACAACGGCTCTTGCTATGGGTGTTTGTGGAGGGCCTGTACAGTGTGCCCTATTTAAATCCAAAGCAGTAGCTAAACAACTTAGGGACCTTACGGTTAAGCTGAAGCCCTCTCACGTTTTCATTGATCTGCCTCGACTTTCTCCTTATATTGATGCCATTTCGGACCTACCTTGTAAAAAAGTGCTGTACATGGAGGATTCGTTTTCCGTACGTTACCAACGACAGCTTAATAGTCTGAACACACTAAATAAAACCGGTGGTGTCGCAGGCAAGTACTCTGCCAACTTTAAGGGCGGGGTGGCGAAACTTGCGTCTAATTCCACGCTTCAGAAGTTTGTTCTTGGAACTGAATCTGCTCGCATGCGCAGGCTGGAACTTGAAGCTCCTAAAAAATATGATTTCGTTGTTCTTGTCTCTCCTGTTGAGGCGGAGCGTTTGACCGTTGAAACAGGTAATAACAATGTTATTGCCGTTCCTTTGGGCGTAGATTGCCCGTTCTATACGTCCGGTCCAGAGCCATCTCCACGACCTGGGGTTATTTCGTTTCTCGGTGATATGCGCGCGGCTGCGAATGCGGATTCCCTTCGTTATATTGCAGATGAGGTGCTTCCGCTTATAGGGCCTGATGTGATGCTTGAGGTTGTCGGAACTGCCAACGAAGACCTTATTGACGAGTTTAAGAGTAACAATCAGATCAAGTTTTTAGGTAGGGTTGAAGATACTCGTGTTGCCCTTAGATCTACAAGTGTCTTCTTGGCACCCATTGCGTACGGAACCGGAATCAAGACAAAGATTCTTGAAGCAATGGCAATTGGCGTGCCCATAGTAACGAACGCGATTGGTAATGAAGGTATTGGCCTTATTGATTGCGTTGATGCTTTTGTTGCCGATGGCGCTATGGGACAAGCTGCTGCGGTACGAAGGCTTCTTGATGATAAGGACCTTGCTGTACGCTTGGCCTCATCTGCTCGTCGGAAGGCGATTGAAATATTCGACTGGCAAAAGTCTCTTGCAAACTTCAGCTACTTGGGGTTTGAGAGCTCTGAAGATGCGAAGGGGGATGCAAATGTCGCTTAAGCTATTGATTGATGATGGGATGCAGATTTCCCTTGGAACTGGAATCGGGAAATACAGCCAGTATCTCTATGAGGCACTTTCGAGGCGTGATGATATCGACGTCGATCTAATCTCGTGGAAGCCTGCGAGTTCCAGTCGCAAGTCAAACAGATTTGAGTATCTCAAATACATCAATTCTGGTGAGTTTTATCAGCTTGTCAGTAATTATGATGCCACCTTATTTACAAATTATGCCATACCGTATAGGACGCTTCCCTGCAGGGTTGCCTGTTGCATACCAGACATGGTCTCATTTCTTCATCCTAAAACTCTTCCCACCGCATATCGTTATTACAATCGAGCGATGATACGCAATAGTGTGAAGAAATCCGATATTGTTCTTACGATTTCCGAATCGGTAAAGAAGGAGATAGCTGATTGCTTTCCGGGCTACTCATCAAAGATTGCCTACACTTGGCTTGGTCTCTATGAAGGCATCCATAAAGATCTTTGTCCTGACCCCTATGAAGATGCAACTCTATCTTTGCTCACACCTCAGAAGTTCTTTCTGTTCGTAAGTACGATTGAAAAGCGGAAGAACGTCGGGCTTGTTCTCGATGCGTTCCTTAAGCTCAAAGAACATGAGGTTGCGAAAGACTACAAAATGGTTTTTGCTGGACGTCTCGGTTACGGCGGTGAAGAATTCGTCGCCAAGGCGCGTGAGTCAAAATATGGCAACGATATCCTCTTCACCGGATACGTAAGTGATTCAGATTTGAATAGGCTTTACAACGAAGCTTCGGCTTTTGTGTTCCCGACTGTCTATGAGGGATTTGGATTTGCCCAGATCGAGTGCATGAGTGTTGGGCTTCCCATTATCTTGAGCGACATTCCGACCAACCGAGAGATCTCTAGAGACTATGGATTGTATTTCAATCTAAAGGATGAAGACTCGTTAATTAGGGGCATGAGCGATGTCGTTAACGACAGAGTCGATCGGAAAAAACTAACCGAGATAGCCACAAGATATTTGCCGGATTTTAGCTGGGATGCTATTGCCGAACAGTATGTGAACTTAATTAAAGGGACTATAAGTATGAGTATGGATGAGACTAACTAGGGGATTGAATGATGTATCTTGCATACAATATTCTCAATGTTCTTGCAATTGGTTTCTTCCTGTTTTCCGTTGCAAGATTCTACAATCGCCATACTGAGTATTTTCTCGTTCTATCCATTATTTTTATATATTGGATCCAGCTAGTCATCTCGAGTGCCTACATTGAAACCGGGGTCTATCTAAAGGATATTGGTGTTAGGAGCTATCCCACTGGAGTTACCCTTAGGCTTGTTTGCATGCTTGAGCTTTTCCTTATCGTTTTCTCCATAGTAGCCTCGCGTCTTAGCAAAATTGACGTGCCTAGAGCATTCTCTGGGAGAGCTTATGATGAAACTTGGTGGATTAGATTCGTACTTATCTGCATTTTTGTTTATAGACTGGTTGATGTGCTGATTTCTGGAAATATCGTTACGAATCCCAGTTTAAATCGATTTAATTACTATGAGATGTACTCGAAGTTGCCCTTCGCTAGTGTCATTGACTATTTTTCCTACCCTCTCATGTGGGTATGTGGTCTATTTTTTGCCCTAGGTAAGGGTAGGCAGAAGGCTGTTCCTTTACTGATCTTTGTGTTCAACTGCTTGACAATGTACCTGCGGGGAATTGAGTTCGGCGGTTATCTTCAGTGCGCTGTTTACTTTTTTGTACCTGTTTTGATTCCGATGGCAAAAAGAAATAAGTTAATTAAGCCAAAGTACATAGCTTTTGCCACCTTAGCTATCGCGCTGATGCTGGTTCCTAAATATATGCATTTCTCAGACGCTCTCGATAATAACGAGGCTGACACTTCTTACGGTCTCAATACTGCTGGCGATTTCCTTCTATATCGTGCTCTTGCTCAAGAAGCTGATTTGACTTGGGAAATAGATCGACAGATTGTTGAAAATGGCACAATAGATCCATCTCGAATGTCGGACGAGCTTGCGTTAATGGCGGGGGATAGCAAGACAATATCGTCAACTCAGTATCTTATGAATAGGGGCTGTTCGCCAAGCGCTCTCATTATTTACAGCTATAGCTCCGCTGCTGTGACTGGTGGATATCCTGTGCTGTGGGCAGCTATTTTGGGCTATCCGTTATGCGCTGTCCCTATCATCATTGATTCGATTTGCATAATTCTAGTCGCCAGATGTATTTGGACAGGGATAGCAAAAGTTAAACTACTTAGATTGCTAAGCGCTGCCTATCTGCTGTGTCAGTACCACACCATTGTTATGAGTGCAGACATGAGCTCACTGGGCAATCTGCTGCCCCACATTTTTATTTTATATCTTCTGTTATTTGGCTGGGATAAAAAGGCAACGTTCCCCGTCACACAGCTACCAGCTAAAGGGCGTGATTTTGATGAGGCTTCTTATTGCTAACGAGCTTTATGAATGTGGTGGCGCCGAGAATGTCTTTAGGGATGAAGTCCGGCTGTGCTTAGATGCCGGCCATGCTGTGAGATCTCTCTCTTTTGACCCTAATTTCATTCAATCTGAATTTCCAGATCACCATAACTTCCCTATTGACGGGAGAGACGCTTGGAAGCTGTGTATCCGCATGATTGGTGATAGGGCACTCACGAATGCTCTCCTTCGGCTTCTCGAGGATTTTCAGCCTGATATTATTCATGTTCACAATGCGGTAAATAGCATGCTTCCTCTTTGCAGCGCACTTGGTGCATATCGCGCTGAGCATCCATCAGTTGTTGCTTTGCAGACTTTACATGACTATGGTGTGGTCTGTCCAAAGTCGTGGTGTATTCACGATGATGGCTCGGTGTGTTCAGGCTATGGCGTAGAGAATTGTTTCGGCAATAAATGCTGTCTTAAATTCCAAGATAAGCTCAAACTGCCGGTAATGGCTAGGATGAATTCGGCTCGTCGTCTTGCCTTCGATAGGCTGGTATCACCAAGTGAGTCTCTAGTCGCGACATGTGCAGCGAACGACATAGCTGCGGATTGCGTGCGTAATCCCTTTAAAGCGCCACAGGTGTCGTGCTCGTCGTTTAGCGAACGCGATGATGTCATTGTTTATGTTGGCGCCGTTTCAGAACGAAAAGGCTGTACGAATCTTATCAAAGCATGGAAATCTTCTGACTTAGCTCGGGCAGGATGGCGCCTTCGGATTATTGGATATGTTGGGAGGGATTACGAGGATACATTTACCTCTCTACTGGAGGATGCGAACGGAATCAACGTTCTTGGCAAACTATCTCGCGAGGAAACTTTGGAGGAAATTGTCAAGGCAAAGTATCTTATTGCCCCTTCCCTCTGGATCGAGAACTATCCGACCACTGTTCTTGAGGCTCTAGCCTGCGGTACTGTTTGTTTGGGCTCTAATCGAGGAGGCATACCAGAGCTGATTGGAAAGGACGGGATCTTATTCAACCCCTTGTCCGTGCCAGCCATCACGAAAGTGCTAAACGAGTGTCTCATTATTAATCGGGTGACATGGGAATCCTGGTCCAAGAGCGGAGCTAAGCGCGTCAGACGAGAAAACGATCCTCAGGTTTACCTGGGCTCTTTATTTGGGACTGAATTCAAAGTTGGAGAATAATGGTTAACGAGCATCGAAAAACCTTCTTGAAAAATTCCGCAGCGCAGTATGCCTTGCAACTTGCAAAGTACATCCTTCCTTTTGTAACTTTGCCGTATTTGACCAGAGTTCTCGGTGTTGAGGGATATGCTGTACGTGCCTATGTTTTGGCTGTGATGTCTTTTGCCCAGTTGCTTCTTGAGTTTGGCTTTAACCTTCACGGCGCTAAACTTGTTGCCGGATTTAAAGATGATGTGGAACGCGTTGAAAGGACAATTGGTAGCATTCTGGCTTCAAAGCTAGTGCTTCAGATCATCGGTCTCCCAATCATCTTCGGTATGTGTCTCGCAATTCCACTTATGGGCGAAAACATCCCGTTTACTTTTCTGTGCTATCTGAGCATCTGTTTTTCTGTTCTCATGCCGGATTTTATTTTTATGGCATATGAAAAACTTGGTATTTTGACTTCACGCTATGTCATTTCAAAGCTTCTTGCGACTGTACTCACGTTTGCTCTCGTTAAGGGCCCAAATGACCTTTGGCTTGTCGGTTTGCTTGATGTCATTTCCGCATTTGTTGCGCTTGTCCTATCTTTTGCCTCACTTTCACGAGATTTCGGACTGGTCATCGGAATGCCAAGCCTGCAATCTATTTGGGCTTCCATTAAAGGATCTGCTCTTTATTTCTTGTCAAATGTTTCAGGGACCATTATGTCTTCTGCGACGACAATCGCTGTGGGGCTTTGGATTTCCGATTCTGCGGTAGTTTCTTATTGGAGCCTTGGTATGACTGTTGCAAATGCCGTAAACGCGCTCTATACGCCTCTGACCAACGCTCTTTACCCACATATGATTAATGAATATGACCAAAAGCTCGCGAGAAGGATGTTGGTGCTGGCGACCCCAGTCGCACTGTTTATCGCTGCAGTGGTCTTCTTCCTTTCTGACCAGATCATGCTTCTTCTGGGAGGCATTGATTATGTGGCTGGCTCGTACGTTATTGCTTGTCTTGCCCCTCTATTCTTCTTTGGTTTTCCTGTCATTCTTCTTGGTTGGCCTCTGCTTGGTGCAGCAGGCTATGTTGAAGAGATGACTCGAACTTCATTGACTGCAACCGTATTGCTTCTTCTTGGCCTCGGGGCTCTTTATATAATTGGAGCCTTCAGCATTGTCGCGGTTGCAACGCTTCGTTGTTTCTGTGAGTTTGTTTTACTTGCATTTAGGGCCATTTATGTCTGTAAATACAATCTGCTTGGAAGCGATCCCATTAAAAGGGGGTCTAAATGAATATTTTAATTAGACTTAGAAATCTAAAGAATTCACTCCAGACAAAGATTCGAATTGCTATTTGGAGTCTTGAGTATCCTGGGCGAGTTGAGTTCGGGGACTGTGTTTCCTCACGTGACGTTATGAGGCTGAGGCTGGGCCCCGAAGGTTCGTTGGTTGTTGGTGACGGCACTTTTTTTAATAACGGTTGTTCTCTCAACTGTATGAAGAGGATAGAGATTGGCAGAAACTGTTTATTTGGCGAAAACGTGACTGTCTACGATCATAATCACCGTTTTTCTGGTTTTTCTCGGCTGGCAGAACAGGGATACAAAAGTGCTTCTATCAAAATTGGGGATAACTGCTGGCTGGGCACCAACGTTGTTGTGCTCAAGGGAGTGACGATTGGAGATGGCTGCGTTGTGGGGGCAAATGTTGTCGTTGCAAGAGATATTCCCCCTGACAGTATCGTGACGCAGAGTCGTGATCTGAACATCGCTCCGATAATCCGTACAAATTGAAGGGACGCGTATTGTGCCTAAAATTGATGTTATTACATTGCATGCTGTAAAAAACTACGGTTCAGTACTTCAGACATTTGCAACTCAGGAAAAGCTGAGGCAGCTTGGGTGTGAGGTCGAAGTCATCGATTATTGGCGAGCCGACAATCTTGATGAGAATCTATTGTCGCTACATGCTAACAATCATTCTTTTCCACTGAATATTATTGCGCGACCGATACTGTATCCGACGGTCAAAAGATGGGAAACAGTGTTCAACGGCTTTCTTGACCGTCGTATCAGTCTGACACACAAGAGATATCTTTCTAATGATGAGCTACTTGAGGATCTTCCTGTTGCGGATGCTTATTGCACCGGTAGCGATCAAACTTGGAATTCTACGCTCAATGGGGGTATTCTGCCAGCTTACTATCTTGACTTCGTTCCGAACGATAAGCCTAAGTTTTCTTACGCGGCAAGCATCGGGAATACGAGCGTTGATGATAGTGAAGCGAGTTATTTAGCTGACAAGCTCAGTCGCTATGACATGATTTCCGTTCGCGAGCAGAGCGCCGTTGACTTGCTCGCGAGCCTTGGGATTAAAGCGCAGCGCGTTCTCGATCCAACACTTGCAATGGGGAAAGAATTCTGGTCCGATTTCGCCGATGAAAAACTTGTCGGTGAAGAAGGCTATGTACTTCTTTATCGCTTGCATCCTGACCGTGTGATCGACGGCTTTGCTTCTGAATATGCGAGGAGCCGTGGACTTAAGCTGAGACGCGTTTGCCTTCGCTACGATCAGGTACGCGAGGGCGGTTCCCCTGTTTTTATTCCAGAAGTCGAGGAGCTTGTCGGTCTTATTAAGGGTGCCAGCATGGTCATTACTGACTCTTTTCATGTGACTGCATTCTCTACGATGCTGGAACGCAATTTTGCGGTTTATTGCAGAGGCAATTTTAATACTCGGATTGACAATCTTTTGGGCATATGCGGCCTTCGAGATAGGTGGCTTTCTGAGGAATCGAGAGACCGTCTGCTTTTAGAAGACGCTGTTTATGATGGCGTAGCGGAAAAGCTGGCTGCCGCGAGGTGTGATACTGACAAGTTTCTTAAGAAGGCCGTTTCATTGACGGGGGTTGGTGACCGATGAATGCCCGTTCCGAATCCTCTTCGTTCGCTTCTTTGCTCAATGCGCCATTACGAGTTATAGCGCTTCGTAATTCTGATGACGTGAGTATTGCCTCTTCCGCCTCTGGCGGCGCTTTTGTCGTTCTGGCACATGCAATGCTTAACAGGGGGGGAGTTGTGTTTGGTGCGGCTCTTCTTGAATCTGGTAGGGTTGAGCACGTCTGTGCAAAGAACGTTTCAGAATTGCGCGCTTTGCAAGGTTCGAAATACGTTCGCAGCGATGTAGCGGATACCTATGGAGAATGCTATGACTACCTGAGCAGAGGCGTGGATGTCCTGTATTCCGGCACGCCCTGTCAGATTGCGGCGCTGAGGTCCTATTTAAAAAAAAGAAATGTAGCCAATCTGCCGGGCTCCCTTGTCTGTGTCGACTTGATCTGTCACGGCACCCCTGGACAAGAGATTTTCAAAGCGTACATCAGCTGGCTTTCAGCAATTGAGCGGACGGATGACGGCATCCACGGCTATGAGTTTAGAAATAAGCTAATGGGGTGGGGGCTCTACTACTACTACTACTACTACCGATCTGGTAAACGACATGAGAAGCTTGGGCAGGCAAGCGATGACCCTTACTACTCTGCGTTTGCAAAGGGCATTATATATCGTAAATGTTGCTATAATTGCCCCTTTGCTCGAATAGAGCGTGTCGGAGACTTTACAGTCGGTGACTTTTGGGGAATAGAGGATTGCCACCCGGATTTCTACGATGAGCGTGGAGTCTCAGCGGTGCTTATTAATTCGATAGAAGCGAATGAGTTTTTCAATGATTATTGCATTGATAAATGTGAATGGATTGATTCAACTGTTGAGAATGTGATTGCACGGAATGGCAATCTGACTGGACCGACCAAGCGAACTGAAGAGCAAGAACAACTTGCCAAAGAAGTAGAGAAAGCAGTTGCCGATGGAGATTATGATAAGGCATTTGGGGTGCTTCTTAAGCCGCGGTTGAGTGTTACGGCGAGGATTCGTCGTCTTCTTCCGTGGAAGGCCGTACGCTTTATATACACGCTAAGGCGATAATATGAATACGGTCACTTTGAGATGGCTGGATATCCTGTGAGTATTTCATCGTTTGCGCGCTGCTGAATAACACGAAACGATACCGTTAATTTGACGTTTAGGCACTGAGACCGCCATGGACTCGGTGCCTTTTGCTGACGGCAGGTATTGTGGTGCTGCCGTATGATTGTCTCACCCATGTCGACCTCGCTTGCAATCCGCTTCTATGCAGCGCAGGACAAATAACGGAAACTATCAGGTTGCCTGTCCCTCTTGCCCAACGTCTCTTCCGGGCATCGAACCCGTGAGCTGGACGGTCATGGACAGGGAGGGGTGATTAAATGTGCGGCGTAAGAGGTGGAGGTCGACGTTTAATCATGATGAGTTTTGTGGCGTAACTCGTACCCGGTTTGATAATGACGGGCAGTGGGGCAATAGGGGATCGCCCAACATGTTGGTCAAGCAAAATCTTTTGTTAATTTCGAACAGGTATTCGATATCTATGATTCCGTTTACGAATGAGTTTGTGATTCTCGATGATCTACCAGTGATTTTTCTGCATTAGGCATTCGGAAAGGGAATCGGTTCTTCATGATTCGCATCCTTTCTAGTACTGCCCTTATTTAATGACCGAGATATGCTCATCGACTGCGGTATTCTGCCCCTTAGGTTACAGACGGTTGTTTCTATTGATCTTCCAGAGGAAATACATGGGGTTCTCTTTTGCCTTGGCTTCTCGCAAGAAATCTGCGGATTGAGATGCAAGGGCCCCTATGCCGGCAGCCCCGAGGATGCTCATGGCATCACAAGGTGATGCGATTCCGTATTGCCCCAATGTAAAGCTCGCAATTCCGATAACGGCTTCAATGCCTGCGGAGGTGACTAATCGGGATCGTTCGTTTTTCATCACCAAAGATATCTTGTGAAGCTCGGGCTCTATTAGGTCGTTCTTCAGGTCAGCTAATGCCGAGCTGTCGATGGGCCTTTCGCTCAGGCCTTTGGACAAGGTATCCCTAAACACAAGAAACGACTCTTCGTTTCTAATGCGGCAATCAAGGATGCTACGCAATGTCGCATTTTCAGCAATGGGGAGGGGACAAGATAACCGGCGAATGGGTAGGGTCTGATCCTTTCGAGGATAAAGGGTGGAAGTTGCGGACTCGAGGAACTCAATCTGAGCGGGACGAGTGGTTAAATACGAGCTATTCGAAAAATATGGATTGACGAGGGCTTGGAAGCAATCGTTCAACAATGGCAGTAAGAGAGCCACAACGCCACCGTTTTCCAGCATGTCTCTATCCAATCGCGTTTCGCCTTGGCTTGCATAGAGCGATTCGTATTCAGACGGGATTTCCAGGAAATCGACATCTATCTCCTCATGGGACCCATATGCATCCATTCCCTCAATCGCTACATACAGAACCCCATCCGGTGCTCGTTTTAAAGTGCACGTGGTAGAGGAGCAAAATTGTCGTACGAGATCATCCCAATAACTCGATATCAATCCTTTTGCTTTTGACTCTCTTTCGATTTGTCGCGCCAGGCATTTTTCGCAAAGAGGAATATAATTGCTCGAAAATCCGAGTATTCCAGCTTTGACTATGTCTTCGACTCGCATAGTCAAATAGATCCCGAATGCAAGTTCATCGACTGAGACATAATCATCGTGCCCCATTTCGAATGCCGAATCTATAGGACAATGAATCAGGGTTTTATCTGCATACAATGCTGAGAACTTTGCTAAGTGGTAAACGTTTTGCTCTCGACAGGCATAGTCAGTGCAGGGGAATTTTCCCCCTTCAAGGGTGGAGTCAACAGAAAAATTGAATAGGGATTGATTTTCGAATTTTTCGATTGGGATAAGGGGTGCAAGGCTCCTAGTGAAGGCGTCGAACCTCCTTTGCCCCAGTTCTTCTAGGTACGCATTTATTTCGGCAAGAGAGCTGTTCTTGAATGCGGCTAGATAAGAATAAAGGTCATCGTATGCATGAGTCGTCATTTCGCTCACCTACACTAAATCAAAGATGAAAAGAAATTTGTCGAGCTTTTGGTTGTAGGAAATGTCCGTCTTTCCATCCTTGATTCTATCAGCAACGGGGAGGCAAGGAGGCAGGAGCTCGGCAGCCTATACTCGACCGTTCAGAAGCGCGTGTACGAGATCCTGTCGTGACGCGCGAGCAGATACGAGAAGGGCTGACGTGGGGTGTGGCCACGCTGCTGGCCGCGCTCCTATGCCTTTCGATTTCGCCACTCGTGCTACTGTTTGCGTTTGTATGGCGTTTGGGCAAAAAATTAGGGCCGAACCGCCAAACGGCTCCGCCCTTATAAAACCCGGAGGTTTTGACATCTGATGCCATTTTGGGCGAGCGGACGCCCAGGTGTCAACGATTTTCTAGACAAAGTCGAAATGCGACACGAGCGCGTTGTTGCGCGCGTAGAGGTGTCGCGCAAACTTCGGGAGCTGCATAGTCTGCAAGTTGCGTACGGGTATGCGGCTCAAGCTTGCGAGCGACTCTTGATTTGATATGTCTTAGAGCATATGATCATAAGAAAACTCTGATATTCAATTCAAAAACAACGATAGGATGTTGAGGACAATGCTTTGCCAGTTCACCTTTAGGAACTACAGGTCCTACCGCGACGAGGCGGAGCTGTCCATGCAGGCGACGCCGATGAGGGAGTTCGAGCGTTCCCTCATCGAGTGTACCGACGGGCAGAGCTTCCTGCCGGTGGCCGCGGTGTACGGCCCCAACGCCGGCGGCAAGTCCAACCTTCTCGAGGCCCTCGACTACGTGCGATCGGCGGTGGCCAGGCCGGTCTGGCTGTTGTCCGCCCGCGCCGACGCGCCCGAGGGGGAGCGCCCCACGATGGCTCGCTGTTCGGCGTTCGCGTTCGACGACGTGTCGGTCGCCGAGCCCACCGAGTTCGAGCTCTACTACCGCGCAGGCGAGCACGAGTACCGCTACATCCTGTCCGTGCACGCCGACGAGATCGTGTCCGAGGGACTGTGGCGGCGCAAGCTGGGCGCATCGCGCACGGCGATGCTGTTTGAGCGCGAGGGCGCAGAGGTTGACCTCGGCCCTACGCTGCGCAAGCTCGCGACGGCCGCGACGTTCAACCCGAACCTGCCGTACCTGTCGTTCCTCTGCATCAACTTCGACGCGCCGGTGGTCAAGGAAGCAGCCAGCTGGTTTCTCGGTGGGGTGTTCCTGAACTACAACAGCTCTTATCTGGAGCGGGCGCTCGAGCAGATGCTCGACGAGGCAGACTCGCCCGAGGTCACGCGCTTCCTGCGCGCCGTGGACGTGCGCATCGGCGGCTTTAGGGTGGAGAAGGCCCCCGAGGGGCGCGGCCAGCGCGTCTTCGTGAGGCACGACGTGGATGGCAGGGGCTATGAGCTGCGGCTGCCCGAGGAGTCGGCCGGCACGCAGAAGCTCATGGGGCTGGCGGCGTTTTTGCTGGCAGCGCTCGAGCGCGGCAGCACCGTGATCGTCGATGAGCTGGATGCCAAGCTGCACCCGAAGCTTTTGCGCTACGTGATCCTGCTGTTTAAGGACCCCGAGGTCAACAAGCACGGCGCGCAGCTCATCTTCTCGTCGCAGGACGTGTCCACCATGCGAAACGACGTGTTTCGCCGCGACGAGATATGGTTCGCAGCGCGCGGCGAGGGGGAGGCCAGCCAGCTGTGGTCGCTCGCCGACATCCACGAGGCCAACGGTAACCTGGTCAGCAAGAACGCAGCCTTCGACAAGCAGTACCTGTCGGGCCGTTACGGCGCCGACCCGTACCTCACCCGCATCGAGGAGTGGGACTAGCATGGTGGCGAAGAAGGCGAGGGACTGGCGCAGCGGCAGGCGCGAGGGCCGCTCTCGCATGGTCCAGATGACGCGCCACCTCGTGGTGAGCGAAGGCAAGGAGACCGAGCCCCGCTACTTCGAGGGCGTGCGCGCGGCGCTGGATGCGGCGAACGGCCGCAAGGTCTCCATCGTCGTCAAGGGAACCGGCAAGCACACGCTCGACCTGCTCGGCTTCGCCGTCGAGCACTGCCGCTACGCGCCAGAGACGTTCGACCACGTGTGGCTCGTGTTCGACAAGGACGACTTCCCAGCGGCAGACTTCGACGCGATGGAGCGCAAGTGCGCCGAGCTCTCCGACGGTTCGAGGACGTTCCATGCGCTGTGGTCGAACCCCTGCTTCGAACTGTGGCCGCTCCTGCACCTGCGCTACACGTCGGCTCCGATGTCGGCGGCGGAGTGCCAGAGGGCGCTGTCGCAGGCGATGTCGAAGGGGTTCGGCGTCGACTACCGAAAGAACATCGACGGGCTCTTCGACCTCGTCGAAGAGAATCGCGAGGAGGCGTTAGCGAGGGCCGCGCGCCTGGACGGCCACCACGACAGCCTCGGCAACATGAGGCCCTCGGACCGGAACCCGGCGACCAGGGTCGGGGACATATTCGAGGAGCTGGGGCCCTACCTGGGGTGAAATAAGTCTCGAGAGCGAAAGGAGCACTCGCATGAACAGTCGCCATCGTGACCTGCGAAGCGCTCCTTGAACTTATCGATTCCCCTCATGATCGCCTCAAACACTCGGGTCATAACGTTCTCGATTTCGCCCGCGACGCGCGGGCCGTCTCTCTCGTCGACGGCTGCGGGATTCCTCAGGAGAACGCGGCGGTCGCGGCGCTTCTCTTCATGAAGCGATTGACCGTGGCGGTGGGCGTACTAAACTAACGCTACATAACAAAGCCTTTGGGCTTATCGGGGCGGGATTGCGCAAGCGGTTCTGCCCCGTTTTCTTTTGACATCTGGCTGCCGAAGGATGTAATTTCGGAAGTGCGGGGAAAATCGCAAACCTTCGAGCACAACGCGATTTTTAGGAACAAAACCGCAGGTCGCGGAAGCGTAAAACGGGGGTCTGGTCAGCATTTCTTCGATTTTCCCCGCACTTCCGAATTTGACCGCTTGCCACACCCCGATTACGTCTCAAAGTGCCGCAAAAAGCCGTGTTCCTGCTTGATTTTGCTCAGGAATTATGCCTGAGGGGTAGCGGTTCGCTATTCTGGGCCGTGCGCCGGCGCGTGCAGGGCTCTTTGGCTCGGGCGAGAGTCTAAAGGATGAAGTTGGCATTCAAGGTTCTAAAGGCCGATTTGGGAGATTCGTGGTTATTGGATTGACGGCCCCCGAGTTCTCCCTTAAAGTAACTGTTGTGATGAGGCCTTGCGACGGTACGTCCGGCTTGGTCCGTGGGAACCGCCGAAAGGCGGTTTTCGCGTTTAAGGGGCCCATATGGATAAGCCATTTAAATCTATTGCCGAGCAGATTGCTGTTCTTGAAAGCCGTGGGCTTGAATGCGATAACGATACTCGTTTAGTTCTGGAGCGTGAGGGATACTACCCGGTTGTTAACGGCTACAAGGATTTGTTTCTCGACGAACGGGGAGACCCCGGCCAAGAGCTTTTCGTTACAGGGGCCAAGTTTTCTGATATCTATCGTTTATTCGAATTCGATCGAACGTTGCGCCTGCTGATGTTTGAGTATTTTAACAAGGCGGAGGCAGTTCTTAAGACCGTCTGCTCTTATCGGTTTGCTATGGCTCATAAAGATACCCCAGAAGCATACCTTGACAGAGAATCCTATCGTGCTGATGCCGGCTATCGAAAAAAGATCGACACGCTTATCGGTGATTTCGAGAAGGTACTATGTAGGTCTAAAAAATGAAAAAGTGATTATAAAAGGGACTACATTCGTCATTACGAAAATAATCACGACAATACGCCTGTATGGATTCTTATGAATTATTTGATGCTTGGTCAGGCATTCAAGTTTTACGAGTTCCAGCCAGAAAGTATGAGAAATTCCATTGCCAAGTCGTTTTCTGATCTCTATTCCGAGACGCATGAAGTCGATAAGCACATCAGCCCTCGTAGGCTAAGACTTGCATACGATCACATTAAAGATTTTCGAAATATCTGCGCGCATGACGAGCGTCTGTTCTGCGCTAGGGTATCTCCATCTTGCGATGTCAATTTGGTGGGTGTCTTAGGCGATCTTGAGCTAGTGCTAACTGAGGACGATTACAAGATGCTACGTCGTGAAATACTGCTTGAAACTTTTAAGTTAAGTGACTCACTCAGCGGAGATGCCAGTGCAAGGGTTCTTTTTGCTATGGGTGTCAATGATTTACCGAGCGTGTTTCCTAAGGAAATATTAGGGTTGTAATCGATGTGTGCGATTTGATGCTTGCGTTGGTGGAAACCTTACACCATCTCCTTGTGATGGTGTAAGGTGTTGTGCTGCAATACAAAAGCTTTTCGGGAGCTTTAAGGGTGACGCTTTCAATGGAGAGTGTTGCCCTTTTTATGAGTTTAATGATGCATATTTAGACGTTTTGATAATGAGGTTGCGCGAGATGCCCTGATATACCTCGTCAGTCAGGCGTGAAGTTGGGGCGTCATATGTTTGCTGCCAATAATTGAATTGACCCCTTGGTACCCGGGCGATAGAGTAAATAAGCGGTATTGACGCAGTCAACCTACGGGCCTGCGTCCTGCGGAGGGGCGGCTGTTCCTTTGGATGGCCGTCTCTCTTCATTATGCTCATGATAAGTAACTCTATTAGGCCAAGGTCGGCAGACGTAAATACGTTAATGACATCCCAATGGTTTGGATATCATTAGCGTTATCTGACAGAGAATGAGTTTTAACGGTGTATTAGGGACTAGTGTGAGTGCAGAAGATATCAGGCTTACCGATGAGGATGATGGGAAGAAATGCCACAATCATCACCTTATAGTGATTGGCAACGGCTTCGATCTTTCCTGCGGTTTGGCGTCTTCGTTTAAAGATTTCTTTGAGCCTCGGATGAGAGTCGTCGACTCACTTGTTTCGGAAGAGGGCTCTTGTGATTATGAAGCCATCAAAGCGAGAGGCCTGACTGCTTGGGATCTAATTCTTAGAAGCCGAAAGGACATGGAGGCAAGAGCCTTCAATGTGAATTGGTGCGACGTCGAGACGGCTATTGCCAATGTGTTTGGCATCAACCTGCCCGAGGACGGCATCGACGATGAGGGCGTTATGATATCCGACTATGCCGTCTCGTTCGGTTCTTTGCAGGACTACCTATATCTGGCAGATGAAGTGAACACTCTCAATGCAAGTGACTATATCGAGAATCGGGTCGATGAAATCGAACGGCTTAGAGACGGCATCGATGATGGCGATCAAGGGGTTCTATCGGAGCTGGGCATTGAAGATTCAGGGGACTCGGATGCCTCAGAGGTATATTCCGCTTTATTCGGAGAGGGCTCTCATCTTTTGGGACATAGGCCCAATCCTTGGACCGAACGTGTGGAGCGCTATCTCGCTTGTGAGTACCCTCAGGTCCTTAAGGATCCTGAGGGGCAGTTGTCTTCCATCCTCATGACGGAACTTGAGCGTATGGAACATTGCTTTAATTGTTATCTCAAAGATGAGGTTGCCTGCAAAGATGGCTATTCGGATTGTTCGGATAACTTAATGCAAAAGCTGATTAAGCATACCTTGGTGGTCGATGGTATGCCCGATGATGCAGTGACTGTTCTCAACTTTAACTACACGTCTCCATATCGGTGGCTTAAACAGCAGTTTGGGGATGCCGCTCTTGTCAATATCCACGGCACGCTTGACGATGAAAGTATTTTCGGAATCGACGGTTCCGGCAATTTGGATGATCGGGATATCCTCCCGTTTACCAAGACATATCGTGTGTTGAAGTCTGCTCGAGGGGTTCCAAGCGGCTCGATTGCTTATCCTTCGCAAAGGGGAGGGGATGGTCTCAAGACATCTTCGATAGTCTTTTTTGGCCATTCGCTTTCTCGGGCTGATTATTCGTACTTTGAGTCCATTTTTAGCACGGTGGATTTGTATAACGGGCATACCAGCCTGGTCTTCCTATACTCAAACTATGCCAAGGGTGTTCGCGAGTCAGAGGTGGCTAAGGTGCTCGCCCTCCTCGATTGCTATGGCGCTTCGCTTGGTATTGCCGGACGTAGCAACAATCTCGCACACAAGCTCATGCTTGAGGGCAGGCTCGTCGTTCGGGAGATTTAGGTCGCTCTGCTTTTGTCGGAAATAGGTCGGCTCTGCAAGCAGCCACTGGGGTATGATTTGCTAAACGAAAAACGAAAGCCTGCTATGGGCCATAGTTTTGCAAGGGGGTTCCTTCCCAACGGAGGGCATCCCCTAGTTTTATTTAGATAGAAGCTGGAGCCGAAAAGCTGCATTGCCAATCGTCGCCTTGTTAGGTTGCTTGGCGTTACGGTAAGATGTTCCCAGTGATCCAGTCGCCGCGGACTCTACGTGAGGCGGAGACAAAGAAGGGTCGTTGTTCGGTTTTCCGACAACGGCCCTTTGACGTTCCCGCGACTACTGGATGTTGTCGAGGATGCCGTTATTGTTGCTAGAACCTACGATGCAGGGTCGTGTTTTTTGGAAGTGCGGGGAAAAATCGGAAACCTCCGAGCACAACCCGATTTTTGGCAACAAAACCGCAGGTCGTGGACGGCAAAACCGAGGTCTGGTCCCCAGATCTCCGTCTTACCCCGCACTTTCGGATAGACGCAAAAAAGGGCGTTAATGCGCCTGATGTGGACCGTTATATAGAGTTGCCAATTGGCAACTAGACGAATATAGTTAGCATTATGCTAACTAAGGGGTGGTTATGAACCGAACCAAGCTCTGACCGACATATTCACTTGACGAAGCGAAGTCTTTGGCTCGCTCAGGAAAGATGATTGTAAATGGTAGGGTGCGTAGACATCTGATGAATCAGTTTGGTTATTTGGACATCGATCATTTCCTTGCTGACCTATTTGATTATCTGAAGCCTGACGATTTTAGAAAATCCATCGCGCTCGATATGGATGGGCCTCTGCATGATGTTTACGCAGATGTCTACGTGTGCCGAGGTTTTGAATACGAGGATTGGTACGTTAAGTTTTCAATTGATTCCGAAGGCAATGCACATTTAAATGTTTTGTCTGCGAACATCGATGGTTACATTCATTAAAGGAGGAGTCATGCGTTGCATGGAATGTGGCAAAGAAATGCAATTTACCACGGCGCCAATGACTGAAATTTATCGTGGCGAGAAAATTACCGTAAAAGGAATTGAGCATTATGTTTGCGAGTGCGGCAACGATGAAATGACCGCTGCGGAGGCGACTAAGCTCGCCCATGCATTGGCTTCCCAATATGCTAAGGCTCATGAACTTTTATCTCCTTCGGATATAAAGGATTTGCGCTCTGATCTTGGTTTGACTCAGCATGAGTTTGAGTCACTATTAGGGGTTTCGAAGCCCACGGCCTCTCGTTGGGAGAACGGCGCATCGCAACAATCTATTACTGCTAATACCCTTATGAGGCTCATTCGCGATGTTCCTGAGGTTCGCAGATATCTCGGCTTGGCTCCTCATGAGAGTAGTGCAAGTCTTAGCTCGTCGCTTTTGTCTGTAATACCAGGAGGAAAAGTTCCTGCTTATAGGGATTCTGATCCTTTGGTTGATGAGAATCTCTTCCGATTGGAGATGTAAATGGACTCTCTGAAGAAGCAGCGCATTGAGTCTTCGTCGATTACATGCATGTCTAAAAAAGTCGATAGGTTTTCATTTGATGGCGGAATGACCCCGAAGGAGGGAGTTAATAAGTCAGACGGTGAGTTTAACGTTAGAAATGACATAACGAATGCCTTCACTGACGAAAATGGAACTAGATTTCGGCAGCTCAACCTCGTCATAGAGCTCATTCCCAGTGATGAGGGGCACTATTACCGTTCCGAAATATCCGTGTCCGGTATCTATCGTGCTCCGTCTGATTTAGACGACGAAGCATTTGATAGGGAGGCGCTTAGCTTCGGCATGCAAGACCTGTATTCCTATGCAAAGGGCATTATTGAGAATGTTGCTGCTGGCGGAGTGTGGGGGCCGCTTTATCTTCCGCAGATCAGCTTTTCTATTTAACTCGACCGTTGTCATTCCATCTGGATAATGATTGATTGGGATTGGGTTATTTCTTAAAGTTTCAACTGTGATGAGGCCTTGCGACGGTACGTCCAGCTTGGTCCGTGGGAACCGCCGAAAGGCGGTTTTTGCGTTTAAGGGACTGTTTCCGGCGGATTTCGTCGCGGTTTTCGCTTCAGGACGCTCCAGTACTGCCGTGTTTTGCGGAAGTGCGGGGAAAAATCGAGGACCTCCGAGCACAACCGGATTTTCTGCAACAAAATCGCAGGTCGCGGAAGTGTAAAACCGGTGTCTGGTCGGCCGATCTCGATTTTTCACCGCACTTTCGGAATCACTGCACGGAAGTATGCGGCAAATTCTGGGACTCCCGAGCACACGGCCCTTTTTGCGCAAAGAAACCGCAGGTAGAGGCGTTGCAGTATTTTGGCGTGCTCGGCATGTTTTGAATTTGCCGCATACTTTCGATTTTTGCCTTTGCGGCAGGCCGTGTTCCTGTAAAACCTCGGCTAGATAATGGACAGAACAGCCAATTCCGTCTCCATACTAAAACGCCGACAGGGGCGAAATCGCTCCCGCCGGCGTTAGCGTGCCCGCGTGTGTTTCTCACGGCTCGCGAAGAGGCCCGTTTTGGGCCCTTACGCCTCCGTGGGCTCCACGCCCAGCTCGTTGCGGACGAGCTCGAAGGCCGCGGCGATGGCCTTGTCCATGTCGTAGTACTTGTAACCGCCCAGGCGACCGGCGAAGATCACGTCGCCCTCCTGCGCCGCCAGCTCCTCGTACTGCTTGTAGAGGGCCTCGTTCTTGGCGTCGTTGATGGGGTAGTAGGGCTCGTCGCCGGGCTTCCAGTCGGCCGGATACTCGCGCGTGATGACAGTCTTGTCCTGCGTGCCAAATTCAAAGTGCTTGTGCTCGATGATGCGCGTATAGGGGATCTCGCGCTCGGTGTAGTTGACCACGGCCACGCCCTGATGATCCTGCTCGTCGAGCGTCTCGGTCTCAAAGCGCAGACTGCGGTACTCCAGCGTGCCCAGCTTAAAGTCATAGAACGCGTCGATGGGGCCGCAGTAGATCGTCTTGGCGGCGATGTCGGGCTCGGCGGCGATCAGCTCCTTGTACTCCACGCCGCAACGCACCTCGACGCCCTCGAGCATGTTGGCGACCATCTTGGTGTAGCCGCCCATGGGGATGCCCTGGTAGCGGTCGTTGAAGTAGTTGTTGTCGTAGGTAAAGCGGCAGGGGAGGCGCTTGATGATGCTCGCGGGCAGGTCGCGGCAGTCGCGGCCCCACTGCTTCTCGGTGTAGCCCTTCACGAGCGTCTCGAAGATGTCGCGGCCCACGAGGGACAGCGCCTGCTCCTCAAGGTTTGCCGGCTCGCCGATGTTCTCGGCGGCCACCTGCTCGGCGATCTTTGCCTTGGCATCGGCCGGCGTGACGACGCCCGGCCACATCTTGGCGAAGGTGTTCATATTAAAGGGCATGTTGTACATGTTGCCGTGGAAGTTGGCGACCGGCGAGTTGACGTAGTTGTTGAACTCGGCAAAGCGGTTGACATAGTCCCAGACGTCCTTCATGGAGGTGTGGAAGATATGCGCGCCGTAGCGGTGGACCTGGATGCCCTCGACGTCCTCGGTGTAGATGTTGCCGGCGATGTGATCGCGGCGGTCGATGACCAGGACCGACTTGCCGGCGCGCTTGGCGGCGTTGGCAAAGACGGCGCCCGAGAGGCCGGCACCGACGACGAGGTAATCGTACTGGGACATGGATATGCTCCTTTGTATGTCAATCGAACAGTTACTTAAGTTTTAGGACAAACAAACCTGATTATGTTGTCCCAGGGATTAGTGTAGCAGATGCTCTTTCAGCAGCTCCAGCGCGTGGGCGTAGCCTTGGAGGCCTTCGCCGGTTATGGTGGTAAAGCAGGCCAGGCGGGCGTAGCTTACCTGGCGGAAGTCCTCGCGGGTCTCGACGGCACTGATGTGGACCTCGACGGCGGGGATGGCGACGGCCTTGAGGGCGTCCAGGATCGCCACGCTCGTGTGCGTGTAAGCTGCCGGGTTGATGACGATGCCGTCGACCTTGCCGTAGGCCTCCTGGATCTTATCGACGATGCTGCCCTCGTGGTTGGACTGGAAGACCTCGACCTCGTCAAAGCCCTGTGCGACGCCGGCCTCCTGGCAGATCTGGACCAAGCGGTCGTAGTTGTCGCTACCGTAGATACCCGGCTCGCGAATGCCGAGCATATTGAGGTTGGGTCCGTTGATGACGAGAGCTTTCATGGTTGCTTCCTTTGCGGTCGGACGGTGTGGGGGGGGGCTTGCTGTCTGCGACGTTTGCCCAGATAAAACCTGCCAAAATAAACCTGTCCCTTTTTGGCAGGTTAGAGGGTGTCGAGGAGGGCTTGGGCGGTGTTGGCGGCGCAGTCGCGTGAGTCGATGATGTAATCGGCCCAGGCGCGGTAGCGCGGCATGCGCTGCTCGGCCAGCTTATCGATGCCGTCGCGAGCGGTGATGGGGCGGCCCTTATGGGCGAGTTCATCGAGCTTGCGGTTGAGCATCACAATTTGACTGTTCTGGTGCAGCAGCGGGTAGTTCTCGTCTCGCGTGACCACGCCACCGCCGGTGGACAGCACAAGCCCGCTGCGCTTGGAGATGTCGGCAAGGGCCGCCGTCTCCTGCTCACGGAAGGCTGGCTCTCCGCGCTCGACGATAAAGTCGGCGCAAGGCATGCCCAGACGCTCCTCGAGGGCGCGGTCCAGGTCGATGTGTCCGCGCCCCGTGAGCAGGGCGATCTGCTCACCCACGCGGGTTTTGCCCGAGCCCGGCATGCCGATCAGCGCGATGTTCTGCTCATGGCGGGACAGGCGCTCCGTTACGTCCAAGATGCGCTCGCGTGGGGTGACCTGTCCGGTGTAGCGCTCGACGGCTTGTGCGGCCTGGGCAACGAGCATGAGCAAGCCGCCGATGCAGGGGATCCCGCGGCGCTCGGCCTCGAGCATGAGTCCCGTGCGAGCGGGGTTGTAGACAATGTCGATGACGCCCTCGAGCGCATCGAGCCCCTCGAGCGTGCAGGGCTCATCGGGGCAGTGGGGAAACATGCCGGCGGGCGTGCAGTTGACGAGCAGTGCGGCGTCGGACTGCTGCGCGATATTGTCGTAGTTGACCTCACTGGTGCGTCCCGCGGGCACAACGATGGCGCCCAAGTCTCTAAGCACCATGCTTGCCGTGGTGCCGGCACCACCAGTGGCGCCGAGCACGAGAGCCTTCTTGCCGGCAACCTCGACGCCCAGCTTCTCGACCAGGCACTGAAAACCGAAGTAGTCGGTGTTGTCGCCGCGCAGGCGGCCATCGGGCAGGCGGGTGATCGTGTTGACGTTGCCCATGCGTTCGGCCAGCGGGCTCAGCTCGTCCAGGTAGTCCATGACGGCGCGCTTGTAGGGGATGGTCACGTTGGTGCCCTCCCACTCATCGCCCGTCATAAAGGCCTCAAGGTCCTCGGGCTCGCGCTCAAAGCGCACGTACTCCAAGCCCGCGAGCTCCTTGTAGATGGTCGGGGTGTAGCTGTGGCCCAGCACGCGGCCCAGCAAGCCGTAAGGGCGAGTTGCGGCGGTATCGGTCATCTAGAGCACCTCCGTGTAGCTGCCAAAGTAGGTGAAGCTCTCGCACACGTCGTCGATGGAATCGAGCAGGTCGTCGAGGGCCTTGCTGCCAAAGGGACAGTCCAGGTCAAAGTAGAACATAAACTCAAAGTCGTGCCCGGGGATGGGGCGGCTCTCGAGCTTGATAAGGTTGATGTTGAGCGCGTAGAAGCGCTCGAGCACGCGATAGAGGGCGCCGGGCTCGTTGGCCGTGGTGATCATGAGCGAGGTACGGTTGGCACCGGGATAGACGCGCGGCTCGCGGCTGATGACGACGAAGCGCGTGTAGTTGTTGTCCGAGTCCTGAATGTTGGGCTCCAGCACCTCCAGACCGTAGAGCGACGCGCAGCTGCGCGAGGCGATAGCGGCGACGTCGGTGCGCTCGGAGTTGGCGACCATCTCGGCCGACATAGCCGTGTTGGGATACTTGGTGGCGTGCAGATCGTGTGCCTCGATAAAGCCGGCGCACTGGGCGATGGCCTGGCCGTGGCTGAAGACCTCGCGCACGTCCTGCAGCTTGGTGCCGGGCTTGACGAGCAGGTTGTGGTCGATCTTGAGGCGCAGCGAGCGCACAATGTGAAAGTCGAACTGGGCGAGCAGGTCGTAGACGGCGTTGACCGAGCCGGCGGTGGAGTTTTCGATGGGCAGCACGCCAAACTCGCAGAAGCCGTCGCGCACGGCGCGCATAACGCCTTCGAAGGTCTCGAAGAACGCGATATCGGGCACGTCGAAGAGCTTGCACGCGGCGATTTGGCTGTAGGCGCCTTCGACGCCCTGGCAGGCGACGCTGGCCGTCTGGGGGAAGGGCGTGTCGAGGGGCGCTGCCGTGGCGTGGGCCTTTTGCGAGACCGTCATGCCCTTGAGCTCGTTGATGTAGCGCTGCTGCTCGGCCTTACTCATGCTCATAAGGAGGCGAAACAGGGTGATGGTCTGCGCCTCGTAGCGCTCGGGCGCACGGCTTGCGAGGTTGTTGAGCTTGGAGCGCTCGCGGGCGGGGTCGAAGACGGCCTTGCCCATCTCGATTTTTGACTTGGCGACCTCGGTGGCAATGTCCATGCGCTCGACAAAGCTGTTGAGAAGCGTGGTATCGATGCCATCGATGGCCTGGCGGATGTCGGCAAGGTCCATAGGGACCCCTTTCGTGAATCGTTGGCCGGGGTAGTTAATTTGGGACGGGGCTTTTTTAGCTACCCTTTGACTGTCGACGAATCGATGGGTGCCGGGGCAAATATCGACTGGCATATGAGGGTAGCTAAAAAAGCCCCGTCCCAAATTAACTACCCTTGGGGTGGATTGGCTAGCGCTGTGCAGCGTCTTCTAGGAGGGCGTCCCAGATGGCCAGCGCTGCGGCTGCTTCGGCTACGGGGACGGCGCGCGGGACGATGCAGGGATCGTGGCGGCCGTGGACCGAGAGCTCGGCATTTTCCATGGCATCCATGTCCACCGTCTGCTGCTCGCGGCCAATGGAGGGCGTGGGCTTTACGGCCATGCGCCACATGACGGGTGCGCCGGTCGAAATGCCTCCCAGGATGCCGCCAGCGTTGTTGGACTCGACCTCGATCTTGCCGGTCTCGGCGTCGATGCGATACGGATCGTTGTTCTCGCTGCCGCGCATGGCGGCGACGGCAAAGCCCATGCCAAACTCCACGCCCTTCACGGCGGGAATCCCAAACGCGATCTGCGCGATGCGGTTTTCGATGCCGTCGAACATGGGGTCGCCGATGCCCGCGGGCAGGCCGTAGATACCGCACTCTACGATGCCGCCGATACTGTCGAGTTCGTCGCGTGCGGCCAGAATCTCCTCGCGCATACGACCGCCAGCTGCGGCGTCAATGCACGGCAGGTCGTTCGAAAGGATCGCCTTGCGGTCGGCCTCGCGATAGACCATGTCGTCCATGGGTAGATCGGAAATGCCGCCGATCTGCGCGACGTGCGCCATGACCTTGATGCCGCGGGCCTCGAGCGCCTGCAGCGCGATGCCGCCCGCGATGCACAGGGGCGCCGTCAGGCGGCCAGAGAAGTGTCCGCCGCCGGCGACGTCGTGCATGTTGTGGTACTTCACGCGTGCCGGGAAATCCGCATGGCCCGGGCGGGGTTTGCGGCGCAGCTCGGAGTAGTCCTTGGAGCGCGTGTTAGTGTTCTCGATGATCGCGGCGATAGGCGCGCCCGTGGTGTGTCCATCAATTATGCCGGCGATAATGTGGGCGGCGTCGGCCTCGCGGCGCTTGGTCGCGGTCTCGTCACGGCCGGGGGCGCGGCGGTCCAAAAAGGCCTGCAGCTGCTCCAGGTTAACGGCGATACCTGCCGGAATGCCATCGAGCGAGCAGCCGATGGCGGGGGAGTGCGACTGGCCGAAGATGCTTACGTGCAAGACGTTGCCAAAGGTCGAGGACATGCTATTCCTCCTCGAGCGTGACCTTGCCGCCCAATAGGCGGTAGTGGTCGAAGAAATCGGGATAGGACTTGTTGACGGCCTCGGCGCCGTGGATCACGACCTCGCCGGTGGCGCGACTCGCGGCGATGGCGGCCATCATGGCGATGCGGTGGTCGTTGTGCGAATCGACCTCGCCGCCGGTAAAGGCATCGACGCCCTTGATGATGAGGTCGTCACCGGCGATGCGCACCTGCGCGCCCAGCGCGGTAAGCTCGCGGGTGGTGGTGACCAGACGGTCAGATTCCTTGATGCGTAGGCGTGCGCAGTCACGGATGAACGTGCGGCCCTGAGCAAGGGAAGCCACGGCCGAGATGACGGGCACCAGGTCCGGAATGTCGTGGGCGCTCATCTCAAAGCCGGCGAGCTTGTCGGACTGGACGGTGGCGGCGTTGGTGGAGCGCACGATGCGGGCGCCAAAGCGCGAAAGCGCGGCGAGCACGTTGCGGTCGCCCTGTGCGGAGCTCAGCGACACGCCCTCGACGGTGATGGGGTCGGTGCCGATGGCGCCGGCGCACAGCCAAAAGGCGGCGTTGGACCAGTCGCCCTCGACGGCCACGCTGCCGGGCGTGCGGTACGAGCCGCTGTTCACGCGGAAGTTCGTGACCTCGGGCTGGCCGTCCTTAGCCGGAATACGCTCGACGTTGACCTCGACGCCGAAGGCCTTCATGGCCTGAATCGTTAGGTTGATGTAGGGGCGGCTTTCGATGAGGCCGGTCACCTGCACGCAGGAGGGCTGGGCCAGCAGCGGGGCTGCCAGCAGCAGGCCCGAGATATACTGTGAGCTCACGTTGCCCGGTAGCACAAAGGTGCCCGGGCGCATGCGACCGCTCGTCTTGAGCGGAAAACCGCCCAGACCCTGCAGGTCGCAGCCGGCGGCAATGATTTCGTCCGAGAGCGGGGAGAGCGGGCGGGCGCCCAGGCGACCCTGACCCACAAAGGTGGCCTCCGCACCCAGTGCGCAGGCGACAGGCAGCATAAAGCGCAGCGTGGAGCCGCTCTCGCCACAGTCGAGCGTGCCGCCGGCGAGAGCCTTGAGCAGACCGAACTCAACGCTCTTCATGGTGGGGTGAACCTGGAAGCCGTCCTCGACGGTCTCGATGCGAGCCCCGAGCGCGGTGAGGCAGCGTACGGTGGCCTCAATGTCCGCGCAGGTGGTGTTGCAAGTCACGTGCGTCTCGCCGTTGGCAAGCGCGGCGCAGATGATGAGGCGGTGCGCCATCGACTTGGACGCGATGGCGGGGACGGTGCCCTTGAGCGGGGACGGGGTGATGCGGGCTAGCATGCGGATGCGTCTCCCTTCTGGCCGAGGCCTTCGGCAATTAAATCGTGGAAGGTGGAAAGCGGCGTGCGGTCGATGCTGCAACGGCCGATGTCGTGCGGAATCACCAGGTCGATGGTATCGCCCGCGCGTTTTTTGTCGTGGAGCGCCTCGGCAAAGACGGCGTCGGCGGAAAGCTCGCAGCGGGTCTTGAGTCCGTGGCGGGCGCAGAGCTCCTCAATGCGACCGGGCAGTTCGGCATCGCAAACGCCATGCAGAGCCGCAGCGCGCGTGATGATGCCCATGCCGATCGACACGCAGTTGCCGTGGCCGAGCTCAAAGTGCTCGCAGGCCTCGACGGCGTGTCCGGCGCTGTGTCCAAAGTTGAGCAACTTGCGCTGGTTGGTCTCGCGTTCGTCGGCAACGACCACGGCGCGCTTAATATCGATATTGCGGGCGATGATGAGCGCCACGCGGGCGACGTCCTTGTTGAGGAGTTCCAGCGTGAGTGGGGTCTTCTCCAGCTCGGCAAACAGCTCGGGATCGGCGATTACGGCGTGCTTGACGACCTCGCCGCAGCCGTCGGCGAATTGCTCGGGCGAAAGGGTCGCGAGACACCCCACGTCGGCGATAACTACGCTCGGCTGCCAAAAGGCGCCAGCGAGGTTCTTTCCAGCGGCCAGGTCGATGGCCGTCTTACCGCCGACCGACGAATCCACCATGGCGAGCAGGCTCGTGGGGATCTGCACAAACTTGCAGCCGCGCATGTAGGTGGCGGCCACAAAGCCCGCCACGTCGCCCACGACGCGGCCGCCGAGCGCCACGATCACGTCGGAGCGCGAAAGCTCGCGCTCGGCCACAAACTCCAAAATGGCAACGTAGGTCTCGGCGCGCTTATGGGCCTCTCCGGCCTCGAAGGTGCAGATGCTTACCTCGTAGCCTGACGCCTCCAGGCTCTGCTTAACGGGCATCTGGTAGAGGGGACCTACGTTGGTGTCCGTCACGATGACGGCGCGCGAGCCGCCGGCGGTGGCGCGTACGAGCGGGCCCGCCTGCTCCAGCAAAAACGTGCCCACATGCACCTGGTAGGGGCGTGCGGTGTCGATATCGATGGTAATCGCCATAAGCTTCGGTCCTTTCGACCTGGCGTGATGGGTGGT
>CALEDY010000085.1 GCA_937949355.1 uncultured Collinsella sp.
TCGTTGGCTGCGGCTCGGCTGCCGCTCGTGGCGATCGTTGCCTGCGATATGCCGTTTGTCTCGCCGGAATTGATTGGCGCGCTTTCGGATCGGGTCAAGGAAGGCCCGCTCGATGTGTGCGTCCCGCGCGAGGAGCGGGGGATTGAGCCACTGTGCGCCGTGTGGCGCCGCCAGGCTTGCGCGCCGAACGCCCGTGAGTTGCTCGACCAGGACCGCCAACGCATCCGCTGTTTGATCGACCAGGTCCATGCCGGCTATCTGGATGAGCCCCAGATTGTCGAGGTTGCCGGTTCCACGCTCTGCTTCGAAAACGTCAATACACCCGAGGAGTTTGCGGCAGCCGAGCTGCTCGCCTAGATCTGCACACATCAATGACGGGAGATGCCGTGTCACATGATATTTGCCCCGATACCGGGGAACCTTGCACTTGCGATGGGTCCGAACCTTGTACTTGCGGCTGCGGTGGCTGTGGACATACTGCGGAAGAGGAAGCGGCCGCTGCGGCGTATCGTGCGGCACACCGCGAAGGCCCGTCCGGTGATGCCCTCGACCACGAACGCAAGATCATCGTGTCGTTCGACAGCACTTTTGATGTGATGGAATGCGAGCAGCTGTGCCTTGCCGCCGATGTGCCCGGGCGCATCATTCCGCTGCCGGGCTCCATTACCGCCGGCTGTGGGCTTTGCTGGGTTATGCCGTTCTCCGGCGATGCCCTCGCCGCCTTCCGTGCCGCCACCGAAGGCCGTATAACCCCTGCCGACTACCATCAGCTCGTCCTCTAACCACCAAAACCACCACAAAGGTGCCTGTCCCCTTTGTGGTGGTTTGGAACATGTGGACGAAACAGGTTTGAAACACGGGTTTTGCATGTCAGGTACTCAAAAACGCCTCTACCTGCATCGTAATCAAAACGAAACATCTGCTCGTCGGCTTATGCGAAACTTTCCCGCAACAGTGCGATATTATCCATACTCGATAAAGTTCGCGGCGCATAGGGTGCCGCGACCAACATTTTCGTTTCCCATCATTGGAGGAAGCATGAGCTACACGCAGAAAGTTCTCGAAGAGCTCAAGGCCCGCTATCCCGAGCAGCCTGAGTTCATCCAGGCCGCGACCGAGATCCTCGGCACCATTCAGCCGGCGCTCGACGCCCACCCCGAGTACGAGGAGGCCGCCCTGCTGGAGCGCCTCGTCGAGCCCGAGCGCATCGTTATGTTCCGTGTTCCCTGGGTCGACGACCAGGGCAAGGTACAGGTCAACCGCGGCTACCGCGTCGAGTTCAACTCTGCCATTGGACCCTACAAGGGCGGCCTGCGCTTTAACCCGACGGTCACCCTGGGCATGCTCAAGTTCCTGGGCCTGGAGCAGATCCTCAAGAACAGCCTGACCACCCTTCCCATGGGCGGCGGCAAGGGCGGCTCCGACTTCGACCCCAAGGGCAAGTCCAACAACGAGATCATGCACTTCTGCCAGTCCTTCATGACCGAGCTCTATCGCCACATCGGCCCCAACACCGACGTTCCCGCCGGCGACCTGGGCGTTGGCGGCCGCGAGGTTGCCTACCTGTTCGGTCAGTACAAGCGCCTGACCAACGAGTGGACCGGCGTACTCACCGGCAAGGGCCTCTCCTTTGGCGGCTCGCTCGCCCGTACCGAGGCCACCGGCTACGGCCTGGTCTACTTTGTGGACGAGTACCTCAAGAGCCGCGGCGAGTCCTTCGAGGGCAAGAACGTCGTCGTTCACGGCTCCGGTAACGTCGCCATCTACGCGGTCCAGAAGGTCGCCCAGCTCGGCGGCAAGGTGCTGGCCTGCTCCGACACCCACGGCTGGGTCGAGGATCCCGACGGCATCGACTACACCGTGCTCGAGCATGTCTACAACAAGAAGCGCTCCGGCCACGACAAGGGTGTCACGCTCGCCATGTACGTTGACGAGAAGCCCAACGCCGTGTGGCACGAGGGCGACGGCCGCGGCGTGTGGCAGCTTCCCTGCGACATCGCGCTGCCCTGCGCTCGCGAGAACACGCTGCTGCTCGAGGACGCCCAGGCGCTCGTCGCCAACGGCTGCAAGGTGGTCGGCGAGGGCGCGAACATGCCCACGACCATCGAGGCCACGACCTGCTTCCAGGAGAACGGCGTCGCCTTTATGCCCGGTAAGGCTGCCAACGCCGGTGGCGTGCTCGTGTCCGGCCTGGAGATGAGCCAGAACGCCGAGCACCTGTCCTGGACCTTCGAGGAGGTCGACGGCAAGCTCGAGCAGCTCATGCGCGGCATGTTCCACAACGTGGACGACACCGCCAAGGAGTATGGCCAGGAGGGCAACTTTGTCATGGGCGCCAACATCGCCGGCTTCCTGAAGGTTGCCGACGCCATGCTCGCCCAGGGTGTCTGCTAAACCCTCTGCCTGACATAGCATTTGATAAGGCTCCCAGTCATCACGGCTGGGAGCCTTTTCTATCCCAAGGGCCTCTTCATAACTTGCGGTGAAATACGGACTATTTGGCGTTCTGAATCCGCCAAACAGTCCGTATTTCACCGCAAGTTATGGATGGGTGGGTGGATTTTGTCCTGCAACGGCGTGTGGCCCCTCGTTTGGTACACTAAAAGTACTGGACAAGTGAAGAGATGGGGGAGAACGTGCTCAAGTTCGGTACCTACGTCCGTGTTGGAAACGCGGCCGAAGCCTATGAGCTCTTGCAGAAAAACCGCAACAACAAGATTGTGGGCGGCGGCATCTGGATGCGCCTGGGTTCGCGTCGTGTAGCGACGGCGATTGACCTTTCGGCCTGCGGACTCGATCAGATCGAGGAGACCGAGACCGAGTTTCGCATCGGTGCCATGTGTACCCTGCGCCAGCTCGAGCGCCATGCCGGGCTCAACGCGCTTGTCAACAATGTCTTTGAGTTTGCCGTCCACGATATCGTGGGCGTGCAGCTGCGCAATACCGCCACGGTGGGTGGCAGCATCTACGGCCGCTTTGGTTTCTCGGACGTCCTCTCGGCCTTCTTGGCGCTCGATTCCTATGTTGAGCTGACGGGCGCCGGCCGCGTGCCGCTCGCCGAGTTCGTGGACATGGGCTACGTGCGCGACGTGATCGAACATGTGGTGGTCGTCAAGCACGACTACCGCGCGAGCTACGAGGCCGTGCGCAAGGCCGCGACCGACTTCCCCTCGCTTAACGTCACCGCCGCCTGGTGGGACAACTCCTGGCACGTCACCGTGGGCGCCCGCCCGCTGCGCGCGACCCTGCTGCAGGGCGAGGCGTGCGGCCTTACCAGCGAGCAGCCTTCCGAGGACGAGCTGCGCGCCCTGGCCGCGTCAGCGCGCACGCTGAGCTACGGCACCAACATGTGGGGCTCGGCCGAGTATCGCCGTCGCATTTCGGCCCCGCTCGCCGTCCAGGCCGTTCGCCGTGCCGCCGGCATCGAGCTTTCGGCCGCGCTTGCCCGCGAGCTCGAGACCGTGCAGATCCCCAAGTTTGCCACGGACGAGTATTCCTGCCGCCGCGTGCCCGGCGTCGATTCTAGCGAGGTGCGCTAATGGCTGCCAAACTCATCGATCTTTCCTTTACGCTCAACGGCCGTAAGGTCAAGGTTCAGATTGCCCCCGACACCATGCTGTTTGCGCTGCTGCGCGAGCAGGGCTGCGCGTCGGTGCGCTGCGCCTGCGAAACCACCAACTGTGGTCTGTGCACGGTGTGGCTCGACGGCGACCCGGTGCTCAGCTGCTCGGTTCCCGCCGCGCGCGTCGAGGGCCACACCATCACTACGCTCGAGGGCCTCAAGGCCGAGTCCGAGGCACTCGCCCGCGCGATGGCTGCCGAAGGCGCCGAGCAGTGTGGCTTTTGCGCCCCCGGCCTCATCATGAACGTGCTGGCGCTTGCCCGCGCCGCCAAGGAGGACCCGAGCCTCGTCGCCACGCGCGAGGAACTGTCGCGCCAGCTTGCCGGCAACCTCTGCCGCTGCAGCGGCTACGAGAGCCAGCTGCGCGCCATCGTGCGCTTTCTCAACGAGTCGGGCGTGCAGGTGGGCTTTGAGATGCCCGAGTTGCCGGTCAACGACACCAGCTGCGACGGTGTCTCCTACAAGCAGATCACCCACAAGCAGCCCAAGAAGGATTCGAAGGCCCTGCTCGAGGGCCGTCCCGTCTACACCGGCGATATGGTGCCCGCCGGCGCGCTCATCGTCAAACTCAAGCGCAGCCCGTATGCTCGCGCCAAGATTCGCTCTATCGACACCTCGCGCGCCCTGAAGGTTCCCGGCGTTGTGGGCGTCTACACCTACGAGGACGTGCCCAAACGCCGCTTTACCATCGCCGGCCAGAGCTATCCGCAGCCGAGTCCCTACGACCGCCTGATTCTCGAGAACCTCGTGCGCTATCAAAACGAGGAGGTGGCGATTGTCGCCGCCGAGACCGAGGAGGCCGCCGATAAGGCGCTCAAGCTCATCAAAGTCGACTACGAGGTGCTCGAGCCGCTGCTCGACTTTACCCAGGCACTCGATAACGACATCGTGGTCCACCCCGAGGGCGACGTGACCTTTATGTTCCCGCAGGGCGGTGATGTCCCGCGCAACCTGGTGTGCAGCGGTACGAGCGACTTTGGCGACTTGGACGAGGCCTTCGCCCAGAGCGACATCGTCTTTGAGCGCACTTACACCAGCCAAGCCACGCAGACCGCACCCATGGAGACCTTCCGTGCCTTCGCGACGACCGACGCGTTCGGCCGCATCTCGGTGACCACCTCTACGCAGGTGCCCTTCCACGTGCGTCGCATGGTCGCGCAGTCGCTCGACATTCCGCAGTCGCAGGTACAGGTTATTAAGCCGCGCATCGGTGGTGGCTTTGGCTCCAAGCAGACGGGCTGCTGCGAGATCTTCGTGGCGTTCGTGACCCAGCAGACTGGCCGTCCGAGCTATTGCTGCTACACCCGCGAGGAGACCATCACCGCGGGCAACTCGCGTCACCAGATGCAGATGACCGTTAAGTTGGGCGCCATGAACGACGGCACCATCACGGCCATCGATCTGCATACGCTGTCCAACGCCGGAGCGTACGGCGAGCACGCCACCACGACGATTGGCCTTTCGGGCCACAAGAGCCTGCCTATCTACAACCACGTGAAGGCGAGCCGCTTTAGCTGGGACGCCGTCTACACCAATACCAACCGCGGCGGCGCGTATCGCGGCTACGGTGCCACCCAGGGCCAGTTTGCCGTGGAGAGCGCCGTCAACGAGCTCGCCGACATGCTGCACATGGACCCCGCCGACCTGCGCCTTAAGAACATCGTGCGCGAGGGCGAGACCATGCCGCAGTACTACAACGAGAAGCTCAACGCCTGCGCGCTCGACCGCTGCCTGCTGCGTGCGATGGACATGATCGGCTGGCGCGACAAGCCGCTGGCCATGGACCTGGGCGACCGCGTGCGCGCCCTGGGCTGCGCGCTCACCATGCAGGGCTCGGGCATCTCCAACGTGGACATCGCTGGCATCGACATGCGCCTGGAAGAGGACGGCTTCATTACCATCGGCACCGGCGCCACCGATAACGGCATGGGCGTCGATACGATCCTGGCGCAGATTGCCGCCGAGGAGCTGGGCGTGGAGAGTTCGATGATCGTGGTGCGCGGCGTGGACACCGACGTGTCGCCGTTCGACGCCGGCTCGTACGCGAGCTCGGGCACGTACGTGACGGGCCTTGCCGCCAAGAACGCCGCGACCGAGCTGCGCGAGAAGATTTGCGCCAAGGCCGCCCAGATGTGGGATGTGGACGCCGCCGACGTGGTCTTCGATGGCCAGTACGTGCGTCTGTCCGACGAGCGCGCCGCGCGCGAGCAGAACCGCTACCTCACGCTGCGCGACTTTGCCAACCTGTGCGTCAAGAACATCGCGGGCGGCGACGCACTGACCTCGCACGCCTCTGCCTGCCTGCCCGTTTCACCTCCGCCGTTTATGGCCGGCATTGCCGAGGTCGAGGTCGACAAGGCCACCGGCAAGGTGACCGTGGTGGATTACGCCGCTGCTGTTGACTGCGGCACCGTGATCAACGAGGCGCTCGCGCGCGTCCAGGCCGAGGGCGGCATTGCCCAAGGCATCGGCCACGCGCTCTACGAGATCGTCGAGCATGATGAACGCGGCCGCCTGCGCACCGGCAACTTTATGAGCTACAAGCTGCCCACGCGCCTGGACATCGGCAGCATTCGCGTGGCCTTTGAGCCGAGCTACGAGCCGACGGGTCCGTTTGGCGCCAAGTCGATCGGCGAGGTCGTTATTAACACGCCACTCGCCGCAGTCTGTCTCTTATACAC
>CALEDY010000086.1 GCA_937949355.1 uncultured Collinsella sp.
GGCGGGCTTGCAGCATCGAGCCGTTACGCGGTTTGGTAAAACCGCGTAACCCTACAGTTCAGTTACGACGACGCTGTTGTAGATCTCGTCCCAGCGGTCCATGACCAGGTGGCCGGTCTTGGGATCCATGGCGTTGAGCTTGCCGCAAGTGTTAGCGGTCTTGAGTACGGTAACATCGTCGGCGCCGGCGGCAATAGCGTGCGCAAAACCGGCGATTGTCGAGTCTCCGGAACCCGTCGCGTTGACTGCGGCAATCGCGGGCGTCTTGGCGCGGAACGCGCGAGCCTCATGGAAGCCCACCGAACCGGCAGCACCCATCGAAACGACAACCCAGGGAATACCAGCAAAGCGGCCGTCGGCGGCAAGCGCCTCACGCAGAGCATCGACATCGTCAGTCGTAAAGGACGTGCCCAGCAGGCCGTTGATCTCGGTCAGGTTGGGCTTCACGAGCTCGGGCTTGGCATCGGACTCCAGCGCGGCCTCCAGCGATGCACCAGAGGTGTCGAGCAGTACCTTGGCGCCCGCCTTCTCAGCGATTTTGACCAGCTCGGCATAGTAACCGGCATCGACGCCACGCGGTAGCGAGCCCGAAAGCGTCACAACGTCCGCCTTCGCAGCAAGCTCGGCGAACTTAGCCGTGAAGGCGTCGAGCTCGGCAGGGGCGATCTGCGGACCGCTCTCGAGCAGCTCGGTCTGATTGCCCTCGTGCAGGATGTTCAGGCAGATGCGCGTCTCGCCGGCGATGGGCACAAAGTCGTTCTTGACGCCGTCGGCATCCATAAGCTCGGCCATATAGGCACCCATGTGGCCGCCGAGCAGGCCGGTTGCGAGCACTTCGTCGCCCAGCTGCAACAGCACACGGCTTACGTTGAGGCCCTTGCCGCCAGCGGTCTTTTCGGGCGTCACGCGGTTCACGTCGTCGATAATCAGCTTGTCGAGCTGATAGCGCGTATCAATCGACGGGTTCATGGTAACGGTCAGAATCATCTTGAACTCCTGTTTCCGGGGCACGACGTGTGCGTCCCCAAACATACGATAGCTCGTTAAAGAATCTCGATCTCAAAGCCGCGAGTGATGGTCTCCCCCGGCTTGGCCACCAGGCAGCCACGCTTGTGCTCCAGGACATCGTCCTCATCGGAGCAGGTGGACAGACCGCCCCACGGCTCAACCGCGACAAAGTCGCCCTCGGGCTTGCTCCATACAATCAGGTACGGCATATCAGGGAATGTCAGGCGCACGCCCTTTTCCTCGGTCTTCTTGGTCAGCGTAACCACACGGCTCTCGAGCACATCAAAGATGGTCTCGGCAAAGTCGAAAAGCTCATGGGTGAGCGGCAAATCGTGGCCAACCATCGGGTTCTTGCTGCGATGCTCAACATCAATCAGGCCCGTCGAGGGAACGGCGGTGCAGAGCTCTGCCGCCTCACGCTGCTCAAATCGAAGCTCGTAATCGTCGTAGGACTCAACCTCGTCGAGCGGGCACTTAAAGCCGGGATGGCCGCCCACAAAGAACGGCATGTCCTCGGTCCCCTCGTTGGTCACCTCGTACGAAACGGCAACCTTTGCCGCATCGATCGTGTAGCGAGCAACGATCTTAAACGGATACGGATACTGTTCGAGCAGCTCGGCGTGGTCGGCAGAGCTGAGGCTCAGCGCAACCATGCTGTCGCCCTGCTCCTCGAGCTTCCACTCCTGCTTGCGAGCAAAGCCGTGACGGGCAAGCTTGACCTCGCGGCCGCCCATGGTCATCGCGCGGCCGTCACGAAGGCCGCCGCAGATCGGGAAGCAAATGGGTGCCTGACCCGACCAGACCGAAGGATCGCCCTGCCACAGGTACTCGCGATCGTTTGCCGCAATAGAGGTAAATGAGCCACCCGCCGTGCTCAGCGCGATGCGGATAGAACCGTTATCAAGAACAAACTCCATAGGAGCCTTCCCTTTCTTACGCCAGCCCGCCGAGTCAATGGACTGATAGAAAACCGGCCCGCGCCCCCTCACAGAAACGCGAGCCGTCAACGGACTAGTTAATTACGCCGGATACCCGCTAATCATGGTATTCGCCGCGGTCCCACTTCTCGAGGAACTCATCGAAGAAGTGCGGGTCGGCCTGAGCCTCGGCGTCGGCCTTGTTGCAGGCGTCGATCTTGGCGATCAGGGCGTCGTGCTCGGGAGTCTGCTCGTAGGGCTCCTCCAGGAAGGCGAGCATGATGTCGGCCATCAGGAACTCGCCGGTGATCTTGCCGCCAAAGCCCACGATGTTGGCGTTGAGCTCGCGACGGGCATACAGGGCCGAGGTCATGTCGCGGACCAGGGCGCAACGGGCGCCGGGTACCTTGTTGACGGCGTTGGTGATGCCGATGCCGGTGCCGCACAGGGCCACGCCAAAGTCGGCCTTGCCGCTGGCAACGGCCTCACCCACGGCCTTGCCGTAGATGGGATAGTGCGTACGGCTGTGGCTGTAGGTGCCACAGTCGAGCACCTGGTAGCCCGCCTGCTCCAGGCGGTCGGCCAGATAGATCTTCTCGTCCGTAACGATATGGTCGCAACCGATTGCGATAGTCTTCTTCATCAGAACGTCCTTTCGTCTGAATTCACAAGTTGAGATAGAAGTTCGAGTTCTCGGTGGCTCTCGTTAGGCCATCTTGTTGAGCATGTCGACACGGATCTGGTGACGGCCGCCGGCGTACTGGGCGCGCAGGAACTCGCGGGCGATCTTCTTGGCGACCTCAGTGCCAACGACGCCCGGGCCCATGGTGACCATGCGCGAGCCGTTGTGCTCGCGGGTCATGTAGGCGGAGCGCTCGTCGGAAATGTTGGCGACGACCATACCCTTCATCTTGACGGCGGCCATATAGGAGCCGACGCCGTACTTATCGAAGGCAAAGCCCTGGGAGTCCTTGTGCTCCAGCAGGTCCTTGGCAACGGCGGTCGCGGAATCGACAAAGTCCGCGGCCGGGGTCTCGGAATAGTCGACGACCTCGTGACCGTCGGCGATGAGCATCTCCTTGATGGACTCCTTCATCGACATACCGTCGGCATCGGAAGCGATTACAACCCTCATGACATCCTCCTTGAGAGATACGCAGGTGCGTAGTTTCTGTTTGGAAGTGTTGAATCGCGTTCAGGTCCGGGCATCTGAATGTGCGGTTCTTCACTGTTCATGTTTATTTGAACACATTCGAACAGTAACTGCAACAACTATTTGTTTGTCTTTGTTCTTTTTTGAACAATTACCGTTCACGGATGATTGCTGACCGTTTGGGCCTGACAAAGGCACGGACGGTCACGCGCCCAACAAAAAGGGCGACCGAGAACGCATCTCGGCCGCCCTTCTTACGGCTCGATCTTCCAAAACTCGCTTTGTCGCCTACTCGGACTGTCCGCTCTTCTTGGCATGCTTGGACGGAGCGCTCAGAAAACGACCCGTCAGATAGTTCGTCGGACCGGAGATATCGATCCCCAGCAGTACGTGCCCCAGCCACAGGAATGCCACGAGCACCAGCAGCGGGATCACGCACGAGGTCACGATCATCACGATGACGCCTTCGATCAGATCGGTCACCTGCTGCACGATCTCGTCGGTCATCTGCTTGGCGCCACTCGTTACCGACGTAACAAGGCTCGAGGCCCCATCGGTCAGCTGCTCAAGTACGTTCTTGGACTCCTCAGTCTCGGACTTTTTCTTACTTGTTTTGGAGCTGGTGTCGGTCGACTTCTCCGTGGTGTCGGACTTCTCCGCAGCGTCGGCCGCCTTTTTCTCGGCCTGCTCAATGCTCACGCGATATGTCTCGTCGACCTTTTGCGACACCCACACGCTCGCAGGCACCAACGCCATGCCAATCATGGCGACCACCAGCACGCGCGTTGCCACGCGGCGCAGGACAGCGCTGGTGCTCCAGCGTCCGTGAATGCCGAGCGACACCGCAAAGAGTACGAGCGAGAACGGGATCAAGATGCCCAGTCCGACCGACCACAATATAGTGAGCAGGTATTTCTCGAGGTACAGCACGGCAAGTACGATACCTAGGTTGCCCGAAAGCTGGGCGAGCTGCTCGGCCACCGGCGTTCCCGTGTCGCCCGGCAGCGCGGTGATGCCCGCAGACAGTGCCACGCACGACGTCGTAAGCGCCAACACGTTGCCCTTCTTTTGGTCGATGACCTCGATAGTTGAGTCCCAGGTCTTGGTGTCGGCAAAATGCGGGCGCGCGACAAAGCCCGACAGAAGCGCCAGCACCACGAGCGCAACGATGAACCCGATCTGCAACTTTTTGTTCGCACACACGACATCGGACAGGCTGGGCTGGAGCTCAGCCACCGTCGTACGCTCGGTAATTTGGACGGGGCGCCCGTGAGCCATCTCATGAGCGCCTTTCTTTTGAATCGATCCATTGTCCGGCATTTGGATACCTCCTCATTCCGGCGTGTATTGCGGATGGAAGTATACCCACGAAGCAAAATATCCAACAGCGCCCAATAAGTTGCGGTGAAATAGGGACTGTTTTTGCTGTTAGAAGGCCCATTCAGTCCCTATTTCACCGCAACTTAGGCTGAGGGACAGAAAAGCCCTGCCGCGAGTTGCGGCAGGGCTTTTGGAAGGGGACTTGGTTGTGGGAGTTCGTTAGGCGAGCTTAGCCTCGAGCTCGGCGATGCGCTTGTAGGCATCGATGGTAAAGCGGGTCTGCTTCTCCAGGATCATGGTGGTCATCAGGGTGTCCTGAGCGTGGGCCATGATGAAGGTCATCTCCATCTCGCCGCCGCCGGCCTCCTGCGAAAGCAGCTTGGTCTGCGTGTCGTGAGCACCGATGAGCGCCTCGCTGGCATCCTTGTGCAGCTGCTCGGCCTTCTCAAAATCACCCTCGCGGGCAGCATCGAGTGCAGCGAGCAGGTCGGTCTGGGCGTCACCCGCGTATGCGACGATCTCGAATCCAACCATCGAGATTTCTTCTTTGGTTGCCATATTGCGTTCCTTTCACATATGAACCAATGGAGAGCATCGCGTCCGGGCATACGCGCTGCGTTGTGTATGTCAGAAACATTAACATTCAAACAAAAAAGAACAATGCAAAAGGTAATTTCGAGCTATGAACGGTCGATTTTCACCCGTGAACGGTTTTTGAACCATTCTGAACAATATCGAACATATAAATCGACAACCCAAACAGGTCCGCACCCTAGCGCAAGTCGCGCACCGTATCGCCCTCAACGAGCACACCGGGGATCAGCATGTGCTCCACGCCGGGCACGACGTCCTCGGCGCCGGCGATCTTATCGACCGCCCACATGCCAACGCGCTTGTTATCAAAGCGCACCGTAGTTAGGCGACGATCGGGGACGATATCGCCCAGGCTGTCGTCAACACCCACCACGCTCACGTCCTGTGGCACGCGCTTTCCGCGCGACTCGAGCCCGCGAATGCAGCCATAGGCCATAGCGTCGTTCGAAGCATAGATAGCCGTACAGGTCGGATCATCCGCCAGAACCTGCCCGGCGGCATATCCACTCTGCGCCGTCCAGTCGCCACGAACAAGCCGCGGCGGCTCAATGTCATGCGCACGTAGCGTCTCGCGCCAGCCCTCCTCGCGCTGCATGCCCGAAAGCGAGCGCTCGGGGCACGAGATAAAGTGCACGGTCTTGTGCCCTTGCTCCAACAGGTACTCGACCACCTGGCGCGAGCAATCGAACTGGTCGTTATCGACCGTCGAGCACAGCGGGTGCTCCAGCATGGTAACAAGCACCGTCTGCATACCGGGCAGCGGCTCAAAGGTGCCAAAGTCTGCCGGCATACGGTTCATGATCACAACCATACCGTCCACAGGAAGCGCGCTCATGCGCGACGACGCGCTCTCGAGGGTGTAGGGATGCCCATCTACTTTAGTAAGAGTGATGGCATAGCCGTGCTTGTCAGCCGCGGCAGCAAAACCCTCCATGCGGTCGAGGTTTCCGGTGCCGGTGATGTTGAACATGGCGACGCCGACGGTCTTGAACTTGCCGCGGCGCAGCGACCGGCCGGCAAAGTTGGGTCGATACCCAAGCTCGCGCATGGCGGCACGCACGCGCTCCTTGGTCTCGGGGCGCACGCTGGGCGAATCGTGCACGGTGCGCGAGACCGTCTGCTCCGAGACGCCCGCGAGACGCGCCACGTCCTTAACGGATACCGATTTTTTAACAGCCGCCATAGGTCGATCTTTCTATGTCAACAATGCCATTGCGAGCATCCCAGCAGACAAAATGAACGCCTCCAAGTATATCCAACGCCTCCCCTGCCATACGCTCACCACCCAAAACCTACCGTTCACCGACAATCCCGCATCCCCGAACGGCTTTTGTCGCTCAAATGTTAACGTTGCCATTGTGCAAACACAGAGCCACCGGGCGGCTCAAACGTTTGCGCGCAAGGAATCGACGGTCCACAGGCACAGGGGCCACCGGTTCGCGTCTTTTTTGTGTCGCAAAATGGCAACGTCAACATTTTGGCAAACAAGGTCCAAACGTTACCATCGTTGCTAACCCACCGACTCTTAGGAGCTTTGCATGGAGCAACTCATCGCCACCATCGAAAAGGGCCAGCCCCTTTTCAACGCGATCGCCCGCAACAAGTACCTTAAGGCGATCCGCGACGGCTTTATCTCCGTCATCCCCATCATCATCTTCTCGTCCATCTTCTGCCTGGTGGCCTCGGTCCCCAACATCTGGGGTTTCTACTGGCCCGATGACATCAACAACGCCCTGTGGAAGTGCTACAACTACTCCATGGGCATCCTGGCCATCGCCTGCGCCGCCACCACCGCAAAGCACTTTGCCGACGCTCAGAACCGTGATCTGCCCAAGAACAACCAGATCAACTTTATCTCCTGCATGTGCGCGGCCATCATCGGCTTCCTGCTGCTCTCGAGCGACACGATCTCCACGGACGCCGCCAGCGGCTTCAACACCACCTACCTGGGTTCCAAGGGCCTGCTGACCGCCTTCATCGCTGCGTTTGTGACCGGCATCATCTACAAGTTCTTCATTAAGCGCAACATCACCGTCAAGATGCCCGAGCAGGTTCCGCCCAACATCTCGCAGACCTTTAAGGACATCATCCCCTTCTCCGTCTGCATCACCGTCTTCTGGGTCTTTGACATCGTCTTCCGCTCTGCCTTTGGCTTCTGCTTTGCCCAGGGCGTCATCCAGGTGTTCCAGCCCCTGTTCACCGCTGCCGACGGCTACATCGGCCTCGCTGTGATCTACGGCGCCATGAGCCTCTTCTGGTTCGTGGGCGTCCACGGCCCCTCGATCGTCGAGCCCGCCATCGCCGCCGCCCTCGTTGCCAACATGACCGACAACCTGGCTGCTTACCAGGCCGGTCAGCACGCCTCCGCTGTCCTGACGCAGGGCGCCCAGTACTTCGTCGTCTGCATGGGCGGCACCGGCGCCACGCTCGTCCTCGTCTTTATGTTCTGCTTCCTGGCTAAGTCCCAGGAGATGCGCGCCGTCGGCAAGGCCTCCATCATCCCGGTGTGCTTCGCCGTCAACGAGCCGCTGCTGTTCGCCGCACCCATCGTGCTCAACCCCGTCTTCTTTGTCCCGTTTGTCTTTGCCCCGATCGCCAACGTCTGGATCCTCAAGGTCTTTATCGACTTCCTGGGCATGAACGGCTTTATGTACACCCTGCCTTGGACCGTCCCCGGCCCCATCGGCACCATCATGGGCCTGGGCTTCCAGCCGCTCGCTTTTGTGATGCTCGCCGTCATCCTGGTCGTCGACTTCCTTCTGTACTATCCGTTCTTCCGTGCCTATGACGCTCAGAAGTGCGCCGAGGAGGCCGAGATCTCCCAGGAGGAGCTCGCCGCCAAGAACGCCGAGAAGGCCGCCAAGCTCAACGACGCCTTCCAGGGCAAGGCCGATGCCAAGAGCGTTGCAGACGGCGCTGCCGCCGAGGCCGTGAAGGCCGACGCCCCCGCCACTGCAGCCCCCGCTGCCGAGGCCACGGCCGCCAGTGACCTTAACGGCAAGCGCGTGCTCGTGCTCTGCCAGGGTGGCGGTACCTCGGGCCTGCTGGCCAACGCACTGGCCAAGGCCGCCAAGGAGCGCGGTATCGACCTGGAGACCGCTGCCGACGCCTATGGCAACCACGTGGATATGCTCCCCGACTTTGACCTGGTCGTCCTGGCCCCGCAGGCCGCGAGCTACCTCGCCGACCTGCAGAAGGACTGCGAGCGCGTGGGCAACAAGTGCGTCGCCTGCCGCGGCAAGCAGTACATCGAGCTCTCCCAGAACGGCGACAAGTCTCTCGCCTTCGTGAGTGAGCAGCTCTCGAAGTAAGTAACGCGTAAAGGCCAGCCGAGCAAATCAGACCGGCTGGCCTTTTTACTAGACGATTGGATCATCATGTCCGTTAACCCCGCCAGCGTCACCAACCCGCCCGCGCAGTTTCCCGAGGACTTTGTCTTTGGCGGCGCCACCGCTGCCTACCAGGTAGAGGGCGAGACCCGCACTCACGGTAAGGGCAAGGTTGCCTGGGACGACTTCCTGGAGGCCCAGGGCCGCTTCTCCCCCGATCCCGCTTCCGACTTCTACAACCAGTACCCCGTCGATCTGGAGCTGTGCGAGGAGTTCGGCATCAACGGCATCCGCCTTTCCATCGCCTGGAGCCGCATCTTCCCCAACGGCACCGGCGAGATCAACCCCGAGGGTGTCCAGTTCTACCACGACCTGTTTGCCGAGTGCCATAAGCACCACGTCGAGCCGTTCGTCACGCTGCACCACTTCGATACGCCGCTTCCCCTCTTTGAGAAGGGCGACTTCCTCAACCGCGAGACCATCGACGCCTTTGTGGACTTTGCCACCTTCTGCTTTAAGGAGTACGCCGACCAGGTGACCTACTGGTTCACCTTTAACGAGATCTGGGCCGACGCCTCCAACACCTACATCGAGGGCACCTTCCCCGGCGGTGTTAAGGCGCATCTGGCCGAGGCCTTCCAGTGCGAGCACAACATGATGCTCGCACACGCCAAGGCAGTACTCGCCTTCCACAACGGTGGCTTTAAGGGCAAGATCGGCGTTATCCAGTCGCTGGAGTTTAAGTACCCGCTCAACGAGAACGACCCCGCCGACATCAAGGCCGCCAACAACGAGCACGTGCTGCAGAACCAGTTCCTGCTCGACGCCACCTTCCGCGGCGACTACGCGCCCGACACGCTCGAGTGCGCCAACCGCCTGGCCGCCGTCTCGGGCGGCACCATCGAGATCCTGGACGAGGATCTGGAGATTATGCGCGAGGCCGCGCTCTACAACGACTACCTGGGCGTTAACAACTATCAGTGCCGCTTCCTCAAGGCTTACGACGGCGAGAACGACCTGCACCACAACGGTACGGGCGAGAAGGGCACCGGCCGCTGGCGCGTCAAGGGCATTGGCGAGCACGTGAACAAGCCCGGCATCCCCACCACCGACTGGGACTGGATCATCTACCCCGAGGGCCTGTTCGACCTGCTCGTCTACATTAAGCAGCGCTACCCCAACTACAAGCAAATCTTCATTACCGAAAACGGCATGGGCTACAAGGATCCCTACAAGGACGGCTTTGTGGACGACCAGCCGCGCATCGACTACATCGAGCAGCACCTGCGCTGGCTGCTCAAGGCCATGGAGGTCGGTGTCAACGTGGGCGGCTACTTCCTGTGGAGCCTGCAGGACCAGTTCTCCTGGACCAACGGCTACAACAAGCGCTACGGCTTCTTCTACGTAGACTTTGAGACCCAGAAGCGCACGCCCAAGGCAAGCGCCTACTGGTACAAGCACGTGGCCGAGACCCGTCGTCTGGACTAGCGACTCGCAGCCAGCAGCTCGCGGGGTTGCCCCGCACCACATAACCTGCTCCCCATTTCTCTAGCCGGGGGCGGCACGTCACACAACGCGCCGCCCCCGGCATTTTGGTTTAGACGGGCTGGCGGCGGGGCGTTTGTCTCGATCTGTAACATCTGACAGGGATTTTCGGTCCTAACTGTTACAGATTGAGATGAATGAGGTCGCCGGACCGAAAGATCTAAATCTGTAACATCTAGCCCATTTTTTGTCGTCTTACTGTTACAGATTGAGACAAACGCTCAAGCTATTCTCCTCAATCTAAATCTGTAACATCTAGCTGAGTTTTCCGCCCCTACCTGTTACAGATTGAGACATACCGCACGAGTCAGCCCGTTCAATCTCGATCTGTAACATCTAGCAGGGTTTTTCGGTCCTAACTGTTACAGATCGAGATGAAATCATGGGCAGACAACCCTACGCCCGCAAGTCCCTTACGCTGGAACGCTCGACCAGCACGCCTGAGACGAGCGTACGGCTTCTGGAGCTTGGGGCCTCCAGGCCCGCAACGACCTCGTTGAGCGCGCGAATGCCCAGCTCGCGGTGGCGAAACTTCACCGACGTCAGAATCGAATTGGGAATCGTCTTGTAGAGCTCGTCGTCGAAGCCAATCACGGACACGTCGTCGGGCACGCTCAGTCCCTTGTCGCGCAAAGCCATCATCACGCCGTTGGCCATACAGTCGTTGGCGGCCAAAACCGCCGTGCAATCGGGCTTATCGGCGAGTGCAAGACCCGCGGCATAGCCGCTATCTGCATTCCAATCGCCCTGCAGTGGCTCGGGCGGTTCAATGCCGCGCGCCTCGAGCGCTGCGCGCCAACCTTTCATACGGCACTGGCTCGACAGCGATTCTTCTTTACCGGCAACGAAGTAGACGTTCTTGTGCCCGCGATCCAAAAAGTACTCGCACGCCATGCGCGCGCCGCCTTCTTGATCGTCACTAACGGTAGAGCAGGTAGGATGCTCCATCGGCGTGATAATCACCGTCTTAAGGTCCTTCGGTGCCTCAAAGGTATCAAAGTCATCGACCATCTGACGCAGGTTGAAGATCATGCCATCAACAGGCAGCTGCGACATCCTGTACGCTGCATCGGCAAGGGTCATCTTCTCCCCTGCCCGTTTCTTGATCATCGTGAGCGCAAAGCCTCGCTCTTCGGCGGCATCGGCGATACCGTCAATCATGTCCACGGCACCGCCCGAAAGATGGAACAGCACCACACCAATGCACCCGTAACGGCCCAACTTGAGCGAGCGCGCGGCAAAGTTAGTTCGAAACCCAAGCGCCTCCATGGCAGCATGGACTTTATCGCGTGTCGATTCGCGCACGCTATCGGGCTCGTTGATCACACGAGATACCGTCTTGAGAGATACGCCGGCGGCAACCGCCACATCGTTCATTGAGACGTTTTTCTTGTCCATCGTTGCCACTGCCACTCCAGCCAAATCCATATCGTTCGTGTTCTGCGTTCTAGCATACACTACCTGCCCGACTGATAAATCAACCGTTTACCGGACAATATCGACCGCTCACCCGTAAATCCTTGTTGCACTTTCCAAAATGTCTTACGTTGTCATTAACGAAATGACAACGTTGTCATTTCGTAACGCCTTCCTTATGCAGGAGGGTTTCCGGGCAGTCCTGACCATCCATCGACGACCAGTTCCATCCACATGCATAGCGCACCAAGCAGCAAAGGAGCTCCATGGACGCCATCGTAAAGATGCTCGAAAAGCATCAACCGTTCTTTGAGAAGATCTCGAGGAACATCTACCTCCAGGCCATTAAGGACGGATTCCTTGGGTGCATGCCCATCGTCCTGACCTCTTCGATTTTCCTGCTCATCGCCACGCTCCCCGGCGTCGTTGGCATCACGTTGCCCCAGCCGCTCATCGACTGGTGCAACAAGCTGTACAACTTCACCATGGGCGTTATGGGCATCATGGTCGCCGGCACGACCGCCAAGAACTTCACTGCTTCCATGAACCGCCGCATGCCCGCCGGCAAGGTGCTCAACGACGGTTCCACCATGGTCGCCGCCCAGTGCAGCATGCTTCTGCTCGCCGTTACGCAGTTCACCACCAAGCTCGATGGCTCCGAGCTTTCGGTCTTCGATTGCACCAGCATGGGCACGCGCGGTCTGTTCTCGGCATACATCGCCGCGTTCATCACCGTGTGGGTTTATAAGTTCTGTGTGTCGCGCGATTTGACTATTAAACTGCCCAAGGAGGTCCCGGGCGCTATCGCCCAGAACTTCCGCGACATCATCCCCTTCGGTGGCGCCGTCATCATCTGCGGCATCATCGATGTGGTCGTGCGCAACCTCATGGGTGTTCCGTTCTCTGAACTGCTCATCAAGCTGCTCTCCCCGCTCTTCACTGCAGCAGAGACCTACCCCGGTCTCATCCTTATTCAGGCCGCCACCGCGTTCTTCTGGTTTATCGGCGTCCACGGCCCCTCGATTGTCCAGCCGGGCATCGACCCCATCCGTCTTGCCAACCAGGCCGAGAACCTGCAGGTTCTTCTGGCCGGTGGCCACCCCGCCCACTCCCTCACCTTCAACATGTCGCTCGTGGGCGAGTTCGGCGGCACCGGCGCCACGTTTATCGTGCCGCTTCTGCTGATCCTTTTCATGAAGTCCAAGCAGCTCAAAGCCGTCGGTAAGGCCTCAATTGTTCCTGTTGCCTTCGCTGTCAACGAGCCGCTGCTCTTTGGCGCTCCCATGATCCTCAACCCCTACATGCTCATCCCCTTTGTTGCCGCCGGCTGCGTCAACGTGAGCGTTGCCAAGTTCTTTATCGATAACGTGGGCATGAACGGCTTCTCCTTCGTGGTGCCTTGGGCCACCCCCGCCCCCATCGGCATTTTCATCACCACGAACTTCCAGCTCATCGCCCTGGTATTTGTCGCGATCATCATCTTGCTGGACGCTATCATCTACCTGCCGTTCTTGAAGGCATACGATAAGCTGCTCTGCGATCAGGAGGCCGAGCGCGCCGCCGAGCTGGGTCTCGAGTCCGATGGTGCCACCACCATCGCTGCCAGCGCGCCTGCACCCGCCGTCGAGACG
>CALEDY010000087.1 GCA_937949355.1 uncultured Collinsella sp.
GGCTCCAGCAGGACGACCTTGGTGGCGCCGGCGTTTTTGGCGAGCTGCATCATGAGCAGGCCGATCATGCCGCCGCCGATGACGACGACAGTGCTGCCCGGCTTGATATTGCACATGTCGATGCCGTGCAGGCAGCAGGCAACGGGCTCGGTCATAGCGCCCTGCTCAAAGCTCGTGTTGTCGCCGAGCTTGTAAACCTGCTGCATATCGACGGCGCAATACGCGGCAAAGCCGCCGTTAACCGTGGTGCCGTAGCCGGTCATATGCTCACAGTAGTGGTTGATGCCGTCGCGGCAGGGCTCGCAGCAGCCGCAGGGATGGTTGGGGTCGATGCACACGCGGTCGCCCGGCTTAAAGCCGGTGACGTCACTGCCCACGGCCTCGACCACGCCGGCGAACTCATGACCCAGGATCGTGGGCGGGGTAACGTCGGCGGCGCCCTTATCGCCCTCATAGATATGTACGTCGGTGCCGCAGACACCGCATGCCTTGACGTTAATCAGAACGTCGCGCTTGCCCACGGCCGGCTTTGCCGAATCCTCGACCCTCAGATCGTGCTTTCCATAGAAGACCGCGCTTTTCATGGTGACTCCTTTACATGGCGGTGGATGTTGTCTTGAAGTATAGGTATCTCTACATATCTAGACAAGCCTATCTAGACAAGTAAGAAAGAAATTCCAATTATGAACTTCGATTACATGGCATTTATCAGGCAAAATACTAGGCATATACCGTTTACCGCCAAAAATCGACCGTTGACCGAACCTAAAACATGTATTAACTTGTATAGATAAGTGATGTGATAAAACGTAAGTGCAAGAAGTCAGGGACACGGGCCCACCCGTCCTATTGCACGAGGTACACGCAAACGGCGCGTCTGCGGTCTCGAGTGAAGCCAAAACCGCAGTCGCTCCGAATGAAGAGAGGGGAATCCCCCGTCATGATGCAAAAGATACAACGTTTTGGCGGTGCAATGTATGCTCCGGCAATTCTCTTCGCATTCTCCGGAATCATCGTCGGCTTGGGCACGCTGTTTACCACCGAGGCGATTTTTGGCGAGATGGCCACCGCGGGTCATCTTTGGTTTGACTGCTGGAATGTTCTGCTCCAGGGTGGCTGGACGCTCTTTAACCAGATGCCGCTGCTGTTCTGCGTGGCTTTGCCGATCTCGCTCGCGAACAAGCAGAACGCACGCTGCTGCATGGAAGCTGTAGCCATCTACCTAACCTTTAACTACTTTGTAAGCACGATTCTAGGCCAGTGGGGTCCTGCCTTTGGCGTTGACTTCTCCGTCGAGGCCGGCGGTGGCACCGGTCTTGCCACCATCGCGAGCATCAAGACGCTCGACATGGGCATCATGGGCGCGCTCATCATCTCGGGTATCGCCACGATGCTCCACAACAAGTACTTTGATACCGAGCTGCCCGAGTGGCTGGGCGTGTTCTCGGGCTCCGTGTTCATTTACATGATCGGTTTCTTCGTCATGGTCCCGGTCGCTGTTATCGCCTGCCTGGTGTGGCCGCATGTTCAGGCTGCCATTTCTGCCTTCCAGGGATTCATCCTTTCCGCCGGAACGTTTGGGGTGGGCGTCTTTGCCTTCTTTGAGCGCGTGCTCATCCCCACGGGCCTGCATCACTTTATCTACACGCCGTTCTATTACGACAACGCGGCAGTCAACGGCGGCATCTTTGCCGCCTGGGCAAACATTCTGCCCCAGCTTGCTGCCGATCCGAGCATTGCCCTCAAGGATGCTGCACCCTGGGCTGCCTACACCTGCCCTGGTTGGACTAAGGTCTTCGGCTCGCTTGGCGTCGCCATCGCGTTCTATATGACCGCCAAGCCCGAGCGCAAGCAGCGCGTCAAGGCTCTGCTCATCCCCGTCACCCTTACCGCTATGCTCTGTGGCATCACCGAGC
>CALEDY010000088.1 GCA_937949355.1 uncultured Collinsella sp.
CCGTCCGGATGTATTCCTATTCGGCTTTCGCTCGGTGTTCTACGTGCTTATGGCTGTGGCCGCCGTGGGCTTTGCGCTTGCCATGGTGCGTTTGGTGAAGATGCGCGCCCGCCATTAGCGTGTTGGGAGGCTGTCTGCCACGTATTCGCGCCGTCTCAAAAACTGGTTTGTGGTGCGATGCGGCTTGTGGGGCGGGCGGGGGTCGGTCCGTGGTAGACTATCGAACAACGTTTATTAATCGCGCGGTATCGTTGCCGCGAGAAGGGGTTGCGCCATGCAGGAGCTTGAGGATCGTATTCGCCATGACGGCATCGTAAAGGCCGGTAACGTCCTTAAGGTTGATGCCTTCCTCAACCACCAGTGCGACGTTGAGCTGTTCGACCACATGGGCGCCGAGTGGGCCCGTCTGTTCAAGGGTGTCGAGATCAACAAGATCCTGACGATTGAGGCTTCGGGCATTGGCATGGCCTGCATCGCAGCTCAGCATTTTGGCGGCGTGCCGGTGGTCTTTGCCAAGAAGGCCCAGTCCATTAACCTCGACGGCGAGCAGTATGCTACGACCATCTACTCCTTTACCAAACAGAAGGAGTACCCGGTTATCGTGGGCAAGCGTTTCCTGTCCGAGGGCGATAAGGTCCTGATTATCGACGACTTCCTGGCCAACGGCTGCGCTCTTGAGGGTCTTATCAAGATCTGCGAGGCCGCGGGCGCCGAGGTGTCCGGTATTGGCATTGCCGTGGAGAAGGGCTTCCAGGGCGGTGGCGATAAGCTCCGCGAGCGCGGCTTCCGCGTCGAGAGCCTGGCCCGTATCGCCGATATGGACTGCGAGACCGGCGAGATCACCTTCGCCTAAGCGCGCAACACAAGCGATTGGTATTCGATGTGACAAAGGGACTTTCCCTTTGTCACATTTTTTGTATGAGGGGAGGTGTTGATATGGATGAGAACAAGATGGGACGGCGTGAGTATGCGCGCTATGCCGAGATGTCGGCCGAGGAGTTGGCGCGCGATTGCGAGGTGCAGGTGTTTCGCGCGACGGGTCCGGGCGGACAAGGCGTCAACACGACGGACTCGGCGGTGCGCATGAAGCATGGGCCCACGGGGATTGTCGTGACGGCGCGCGAGAGCCGTAGTCAGTTTCAGAATCGCAGCTGCTGTCTGCGTAAGCTGCGCGCTGAGCTTGAGCGTCGCGGGCGTCCACCGCGCCGTCGCGTCAAGACCAAAGTGCCACAGCGCTCTCGCCAGCGCAGGCTCAACGATAAGCACTTCAACGCGATTAAAAAGGCCAACCGTCGCAAGCCGGGCGGGGAGGAATGATCTTCTCAATAAGTTGCGGTGAAATAGGGACTGTTTTGCGGCTTTGGCTGCATAAACAGTCCCTATTTCACCGCAACTTAGGTGAAGCTAGCGGGTTGGGTGCCAGACCTCGAGGACGGCGGGAAGGATATCCACCTCGATGCGCGAGGCGACAACGGGCTCGCCATCGGCCTGGATGGGGTAGTCGGGCTCCTCAAAGGTGAGCTCGGCATGGCGGCAGCGGCGCATGCGAATCGGCGGCAGTTTGGTATGGTGGCCGTCTTTGGCCGAAAGGAACATGGGCAGGGCAACCGCGCGTGGGACGGGGCCGCAGGCGTAGCAGACGTCGAGTATGCCATCGCAGGAATCGGCATCGGGACAGATGCGATAGCCCGAGCCATAGGTGGGGCCCAGCTGAATTGCCATGATGATCGCCCTCACGCGCTCGGCGGGCGCGCCGTCAAAGCTGACTGTCATGGGGTAGTTGCGATAGCGTAGGCCAAACTGCTCAAGTCCCGAGAGAGTGTAGAGCGGCGCGCCCGTCAAGCCGGTCTTTTTGCGCAGCTCGGTGGTGCCCAGGCCGATGGCGGCATCGATGCCGACCGAAAGCGTCTGGTCATAATACTCGACCGTCGCCTCGCCGCTACCGCTTGCGGGGTTCCATGAGCGAATGCGCCCGATGTCCTGACGTTGCAGCTCGCAGGTGAGTAGCGCGCCAAAATCCTTGCCGGAGAAATCGTCGATACCGAGCGTCTGGGCAAAATCGTTGCCGGAGCCCACGGGCAGGACGGCAAGAGCGGGGCGGGCGTCCTCCTTTTGCGTCATTAGCCCGTTGACGACCTCGTGAATCACGCCGTCGCCGCCAAGGGCGATAACGGTGCGATAGCCCTGAGCCTGCGCGGCCAGCTTCTTGGCGTGTCCTATACGCTCGGTCAACACCAGGTCAAACTGGGATGCGCGTGCAGTCATGTCCAAAAAGCGTTGCAGGCGCTCGGCAACTTCACGTGCCGCACCCGACTGGGCGGCTGGGTTGGCGATGATGAGCGTGCGACCAAAATCAGTTGCGTGCATGTGGCGACTCCCGGCGTGTGACATGACAGTGCGGTCGCGCTCAGGTCGGATTGCCCCCGATTGTGGCTGCACGGCGATTATTACATCTACTCTATCAGGTCGTTGTGGCGCTCGATAGCATCCGCTACCGTACCGCCCTCATCCACAATAAGCGAGCGGCGCTTAGGTGAGATGATGCGCTGGGCGGAGTACACGCCGCGGTGTCCACCGGTTAGGTAGCTGATAAAGGCCACGATGACAAAGAACCCGGCGGCCGTGCCGTGGAACAGGTCGATGGCCATCATGCAGGTGGTGATGGGCACGTTGAGGCCGGCGCAGAACACGCCGAGCATGCCGAGAGCCGCCAGAAAACTGGGGTCAAGCCCGGTAAGGCAACCGATCCAGCCGCCAAGCGCAGCTCCGATGCCAAACAACGGTGTGACCTCGCCACCTTGGAAACCAGCGCCCAGGGTGAGCGCCGTCACGACCAACTTGATGGCGGCGTCGGCGAGGGTCGTGTTGCCGGCGAAACCGGCGCCCGAGAGCCAAGTGGCAAGGCCGGCGTACTTCCAGGCATCGAGTACCGCGTAAGCCGCGAGCACCACGAGTGCGCCTACGAGCGCGCGGACAAGGTAGTTGGTGATAAAGCGGCCGTAGAGGCTCTTGACAGTTCGAACCGACCAGGCAAAGAGTCGCGCCGTCAGACCAAAGATAATGGCGCTGACGACGACGATGGCAACCGTTCGGGGCGTCATATCGGGAACGCTGGCGATGACGTTCGCCTCGTACTCGGTGCCGAGGGCAAGCGACGTAAAGTATCCGGTAAACGAGGCGACGAGGCAGTAGATGCCGGCGGTGTAGTCGATCTTGCCGATAAAGCACATCTCCATGCCAAAGAACGCTCCGGCAAGGGGAGAGCCGAATACGGCGCCAAAGGCAGATGAGATGCCAGCGAGCATGAGGTCGTGATGGTCATGCTTTTTGAGGTGGGCGAGGTTCGAGATGTTGCTGGCGATGGTGCCACCAATCTGTACCGCAGCGCCCTCGCGTCCGGCCGAGCCGCCTGTCAGGTGCGTAAGTGTGGAGCAGACAAAGGTGAGGACGGCCATGCGGGCATGGATGAGGCGGGTGCCCAGGGCAGAGTCGATGACCAGGTTGTTACCGCGTTTGGCGGCAAGGCCGTGGTTCTTATACACCCATGCGGTGGCGACACCCACGGCGGGGAGCAGGGCGTAGATCCACGCATGGTGCTCGCGATACTCGGTCGCGATGTTCAGCGAGGCCAAAAACGCCCAGGCAGCAACGCCCATAGCGAGCGAAACGATCATGACGAGCGCGAGCAGCTTGGCACTCGCGAGCAGGTTGCGGGCGTTACGGCGCGTGTCGGCAGCCAAGAGATGCTCGGAGCGGGTGAGTTGTTGCCTGCCGGCCAAAATGACGTCGTTGAGGGAGAAGAAGCCTCCCTCATCGAGCGGCAGGGAGTTGTCTTGCTCTTCGCTTTCGCTGTCTGATGTGTCGGTAAAAGCCATGGTGTCCTCTTCTTTGGTTGCAACGCAAGCATTATAAAACGCGGCAAACGCAACGAGTCGGTGGGTTGGTTTCCATTCTGTTTCGCGGCTTACAGCCGACAGGCGTATTCGCGAGTACAAGCCGTGACGCGGTCGTGCGGCGGGGGATTATACTGAGACAAACATAAAGAATCGGCGCCCCTGTTGTGCGCCGTAGCAGTAAGAGGTGCTTATGGCAGAAAAGCTCATTCCGTTGGAGGACGCGCAGGCGATTGTTCTTTCGCACGTGGCCCCGACCGATCTCGTCGAGATTCCCGTATGGCAGGCGGCAGGTCTTCCTTTGGCCGAGGACGCCGTGGCCGATATCGACATCTCGCCATTTGCTAACAGCGCCATGGACGGATATGCCGTGCGCGCGGCCGACCTTGTTGCGGCCACCGGCGACACTCCGGTAACACTTTCCGTTGTTGGCCACGAGGCCGCGGGCCATGTGTTTGAGGGCACGATCGGCGCGGGCGAGACGGTGCGTATCATGACAGGCGCGCCGGTTCCCGAGGGTGCCGATGCCGTGGTGAAATATGAGATCATCGAGGTGCTCGACGGCGATGGCAACGAGGGTTCGCACGTTCGCTTCTCGGCGCCGGCCAAGGTGGGGGAGAATGTTCGCTCCGCCGCCGAGGAGGCCCATGCCGGAGACGTCGTGCTACACGCTGGCGAGATTGTGGCGCCGGCGGGTGCGGGTCTGCTGGCAAGTGCCGGATACGCGAGCGTGAAAGTGCACGCTGCCCCGCGCGTGGGCATCATCTCGCTGGGTACGGAGCTGGTTTCGCCAGGTGAGGTGCCGGCGCGTGGCCAGATTCGCGATTCCAACTCCTCGGCGCTGATGGCCGAGGCACTCGATGCCGGTGCCGAGCCTGTCTTCTATGGCATTGCGCCCGACGACGAGCAGGCGATATTCGAGCTCGTGCACCGTGCGGTGCGCGAGTGCGATTTTGTCATTACGAGCGGCGGGGCCTCGGCGGGCGACTACGATTACGTGACGGCGCTGGTCCAGCGCGAAGGCGAGGTCCTGTTCGATCGCATCTCGATGCGTCCCGGCAAGGCCATTACGTTTGGCCTGCTCGGCGGCAAGCCGTACCTAGGGCTTTCGGGCAATCCGGCGGCGGCGTACGTGGGCTTTGAGATGCTCGCGCGCCCGGCGATTCGCAAGATGCGCGGGTTTGCCGAGGGCGCTCGTCCCGTGCAACAGGCAACGCTGACGCACGGTGTGAAGAAGCGCCAAGACCGCCGCTTCTTCGACCGTGCCACGGTTGCGCGCGATGCCCAGACCGGTGAGCTTATGGTGACCGAGGCGAAGAGCCAAAACTCGGCGCTGCTCGGTACGATGCAGCGCGCGAACTGCCTGCTGCGTATTAACGAGGGCCCGTGCGAGCTCAAACCGGGTGATGTCGTGGATGTTGTTCGTGTCGACCTGCCCGAGGGCACGGTGCTTTAGGAGGAGCGCATGGAGTTGAAGATTTCGATCGTGACGTGTTCGGATACGCGCGATCTTGCCCAGGACGAAGCCGGAGCCGCGCTCGAGGAACTCATTGAGGCTCAGGGCTGGACGATAGTCTCGCATGTAGTCGTGCGCGACGACGTCGACGAGATCGGCACCGCTATCGTGGACGCTGCTGACGAGCGCCATGCCCACGTCGTGCTTACCTGTGGCGGCACGGGGCTTTCGATGCGCGACGTGACGCCCGAGGCGACGCGCGCTGTCTGCGACCGCGATGTGCCGGGTGTTGCCGAGGCGATTCGCGCGTACTCGATGACCAAGACGCGCCGCGCCATGCTGTCGCGTGCCGTGTGCATGCAGCGCGGTCATACACTTGTCGTAAACTTTCCCGGATCCACCAAGGCGGCCCGCGAAAGCTGGGAGGCGATTGCCGACCAGCTGGAGCACGCGGCCCAGATGACGGCGGGCGGCGGACACGCCAAATAAGCGGTTTACCTGTGGCGGAGTGACCCGAACGGTTGTTCCGCCTTTTTTTACGCCTTAAGGGACGGCGTTTCTGCAGGTCAGTCTGAAACTATATTCTCAGGCGAGAATAATTTCTCACTGTCTTTATTCGCGCAGAAGTATAATCTGATTACAGAATAAAGCCCGCGGTGGGGTGCCCGGGCACAAGGTCCGAAAGGGTTCAATATGTTCGATATGGTTTCTCGCCGCGGTTTCGTCTCGCTTTCTGCCGCTGCCGCCGCTGGCCTTGGCCTTGCTGGCTGCTCCGGTAACAAGGCATCCGAGCCTGCTGGTTCCGACGCCGGTTCTGCCAAGTCTTCCTCTAAGAAGAAGGCCGTCGAGCTGCAGATCTTCGCTGCCAACTCGCTCGAGAAGGCTCTGCCCGAGGTTCAGGAGCTCTATACCGACCAGACCGGTACCACCTTTGCCGATACGCAGTTTAAGGCCTCCGGCGACCTGGTCGAGCAGATGAAGGCCGGCGCTGCCGTCGACGTACTCATCACCGCTTCCAAGGGCACCATGGATGACGCCGAGACCGCAGAGCTCGTCGATACCGACACCCGTGAGGATATGTTTGTCAACGACCTCGTGATCATTCGTGCTGAGGGCTCCGATACCAAGGTCGAGGCTATCGCCGACGTCGCGAACTTGGACGGCAAGATCGCCATTGGCGATGCCAAGACCGTTCCGGCCGGCAAGTACGCCAACCAGGCACTGGCTTCCGTGGGCCTCTACACCGGCACCGAGGGCGACGACGGCGAGTACGCTCCCGAGATTGCCGAAAAGGTTGCGCTGGCCGATAAGGTCGGCACCGCTGCCGCCTACGTGTCCACGGGCGACTGCGTGGCCGGTTTTGTCTACAGCTCCGACATCTATCGCTACGACGGCATCGAGGAGGCCTTCGTGTGCCCCGAGGATTCGCACAAGCCCATCGTGTACCCGGGCGCCGTGGCCGAGAGCTCCGAGCATGCCGATGAGGCCAAGGCATTCATCGACTTCTGCGTGTCCAACAAGAAGGCGCAGAAGATTTGGGCTAAGTACGGCTTTGAGCTTTCCGAGTAGTGCGAAACTTCACTGCATAACGATATGCTGTGGGGCGGGCGTTCTTGCGATCGTCCGCCCTTTTTAGATTGAAGCGGCGTGTCCGTGCGCCGTTGCCCTGTGTTTGAGGAGTCGCCCGTGTCAAGGAAAACAATTCGCCTGCTCGCCGCGCTGGTGGCTATTGTCTGCGCGCTGACGGCGCTGCCTGGGGTCGCCCGTGCCGAGGCACTCTTCGCCACTGCCGACGGACGCCAAGCGACCGAGGACTCCGCGCTTATCGATGGTGTCGATTTTGGTCTCAATGCCTTTGAGCGTAACGCCAAGGGCACGGCCCGCTCGTTTGCGGGCCAGCCTGAGGGTTACCGTTTTCCCATCTACAAAAAGACGACGCTCGTGACGGTGACCACGCCTACGAGCATCGTGGTATGGGTCGATGCGCACGCCGCCAAGGAGGCGGGCCTCGATATCGCAAATGCCTCCGATCAAAAGGCGCTCAAGAAGATGATCGCGGGTCTCGATAAGTCCCACTCCATGGGCGGAGCGCTACTGGAGGACTCAAAGCTTGAGTGGGTGTTCACCTCGGACAGTGAACTTTTGCAGGACGATTACCGTTACCAGTTTAAAGTGAAGGGTGCCGACGGTGACTACTACACCGTCGTGAAGGCCGCGGATGCCGCAAACGTCGGGCTCAATCTGGGTGACGGAGCCCTGTGGAGCGATAACGCTGCGCTGGTGCCGTATGCGAGCGTCTCGACGACGGAGCCGCCTTCGCTGGCGGAGCGCGCCGCGACTTTCTTTGGCGGTATCGACTACCGACCGTTTTGGGTGTCTATCAAAACGAGTGGGCTTGCCCTCGTGATCGCGTTTGCGCTGGGCCTGTTTGCTGCGTGGAAGACCATGGGCACCACGAGCCGCGTGAAGGGCCTGCTCGATTCGGTCTTTACCATCCCTATGGTGCTGCCGCCCACGGTCTGCGGCTTTTTGCTGCTTATGCTGTTCGGCCGCTCGACCGGGGTTGGTCAGTGGCTGATCGCGCACGGCATCTCGATTGTCTTTACGTGGCCGGCGGCGGTGATCTCTGCTGTGGTGGTGTCATTCCCGCTCGTCTATCGTACGGCACTCGGCGCCTTCGAGAGCCTCGACACGCAGATGCTCGATGCGGCGCGCACGCTGGGCTGGTCCGAGCGACGCATCTTTACCAAGCTCATGATGCCCCTCGGCTGGCCCTCTATTGCCGCCGGCACGGTGCTCGCGTTTGCCCGCGCCATGGGCGAGTTTGGCTGCACGCTGTTCTTCGCGGGCAACTATGCCGGCATTACGCAGACCATTCCCATTGCGATTTACTTTGAGTGGATGGGCGGCAATACGTCAGTGGCGCTCTTTTGGGTCATCGTCGTGATCGTCTTCAGCTTTTTGGTCATCCTGTTCATCAACATGTATACGGCGCATTCGCAAAAGTATCGCGAGCGCGGCCTTTCCCGTGCGGAGCGCAAGCAAGCCAAAGAGCTCGCTGGGCAGGGCGATTCGCTCGACCCCGTCGGTGGCGATGCTCTGCGTATCGATCGCGAGGCGCTGGCCGAGCTTATGCGTGACGACGCGGTCGCGAAAGGAGGTCGATAGGCCATGTCGCTCGTTCTGGATATCAAAAAGCGCTATCCCGGCTTTACGCTCGACATTCAACTCGAGGCTGGCGAAGAACGCGTGGCGCTGCTTGGCGCCTCCGGATGCGGTAAGAGCTGCACTTTGCGCTGCATCGCCGGCGTGGAGACGCCCGATGAGGGCAAGATCGTCGTCAATGGCGTGACCTTCTTCGACTCTGCCGCGGGCATCAACTTGTCGCCCCAGGAACGCAAGTGCGCCCTGCTGTTCCAAAACTATCAGCTGTTCCCCAATATGACGGTGGCCGATAACGTTTGTGCCGGCGTTGAGGATGCCGGCGACGCCGCGGCGCGCAAAAAGCTTGCCGAACGCTATCTGGGTATCTTTGGCCTGGCCGACTTTGCCGACCGCTATCCCGCGCGACTTTCGGGCGGCCAGCAGCAGCGTGTGGCGCTTGCCCGCATGGTGGCGGCGCACCCGGGCATCTTCATGTTCGACGAGCCCATGAGCGCGCTCGACGCGTATCTCAAGAGCGCGCTTGAGCAAAACATGCTCGACCTGTTCGATGTCTGCAACCGAACCGTGCTCTACGTAAGCCACGATATCGATGAGGCATGTCGCCTGTGCGAACGCATCTGCGTGATGCATAACGGGCATGTTGAGGAGGTCGGATCCGTCGACGACGTGGTTCGCCATCCGCAAACGCTGGCGGCGCTGCGCCTGACCGGCTGCAAGAATACGAGCCGTGCACGCAAGGCTGGGCCCCAGGAAGTTGAGGCCCTGGACTGGGGCATGACCTTTAACGTGGGCCACGAGGTACCCGATGACGTTGCATACCTGGGCATTCGCGCGAGCTACTTCCATGTGGACAACCGTGCCGAGCGTGGCCGCAACAGCTACGACCTGCACGTGGCCCGCGTGAGCGATTCACGTTTTGAGCGCTTGGTGCTGCTGGATGTGCCACGTGCCGACGCGCCGACGCGCCTGCAGTGGAAGGTCAACAAGGTGAGTGTGCCTGTCGAGGAGTTGCCGCAGGCGGGGGAGACCCTGCGCATGCATTTTGATGCAAGTAGGATTCATCTGGTTTGCCGATAATGCGGCAGTCAAAGCGGTCGGGACCTGGTTCTCGGCCGCTTTGCTTTTCTTGCCCGCCGTTCGCCGATTTCCGCATGACAAATCCTTATCAAAGAAGATAATAATTTATTAAACGGCGCTGGTCCATGCGGCTGGCGCTGTCGTACGCGTGTCGGCGGTGTTCGTCTGGACGACGACCGTTGATATAGTTACCATCGACGAGAAAAGGAGGGCGCGCCGATGCCGCAGAAGACATATTCGCGTCGCGTTGCCGCGCGCGCCCTCTATATTGCTCGGAGCCGCATATGAGCAGGTATGTTCACGGCTCCGGGAGAGACGACGCACAATTAAATCATCAACCGCAAAGCAGGTTCCCCAAAATTCCGGGTTTACGCACGGCTGGGTTTTCGCCACCCACCGTGCAGTAATACCGTAGCTATTCATTTTTGGTTCGAGAGGGGAACCGTCATGGCTGAAGAATTTGATTTCCATCCGATGTGGGAGAGCCTCGGCATGAATCTTGCCGACCACGACATGCTGCTGGGCGCCGTGGGCCAGATGTACGGGGATATGTTCCTGACGCAGAACAATCGCCCCAAGTCCACGTCCTACCTGGATTTTGTTGCCACCAACATCCACAGCGGCCGTATTAAGGAGATGCTCGACAAGAAGGAGGCCGGCGAGGCTACCAAGATCGTCGGTTCGTTCTGCGTGTACGTGCCCGAGGAGATCGTGCTTGCCTGTGACGGCATTCCCGTGGGTCTGTGCTCCGGTGCCGATTGGGCAACGGATAAGGTCGAGGAGCATCTGCCGCGCAACACCTGCCCGCTCATTAAGAGCTTTGCCGGCTTTAAGCTGGGCGAAGTCTGCCCTTACATTGAGTCGAGCGACTTGGTGGTAGGCGAGAACACCTGCGATGGCAAGAAGAAGGCCTACGAGTTCTTTGCCACGCAAAAGAACATGTACGTCATGGATATCCCCAACGTGCACGACGAGTCGACGCTTGTGACCTGGAAGGCCGAGGTCAAGAAGCTCGCCGCCAAGATCGAGGATGAGTGCGGCGTCAAGATTACGCCTGAGCGCCTGAAGACCGCCATTCACGCCGTCAATGAGAAGCGTCGTGCCCTGCAGCGTTTGGCTGCGACCCGCGCTGCCGACCCCGCGCCCATCAGCGGTCTCGATAGCCTGCTGACCGTGCAGGCGGCCTTCATGGATGACACGCCGCGCCTGACCGGTGCCATCAACGATATGGCTGCCGAGTGCGAGGAGCGCGCCGCCAACGGTGAGGGCGTGGCGCCCAAGGGCACCAAGCGCATCCTGTACACCGGTACGCCCATGGCTGTGCCCAACTGGAAGCTGTTCAACCTGATCGAGAAGGCTGGCGGCGTCGTGGTGGGCGAGGAGTCCTGCACGGGCTCGCGCTACTACAAGGACCTGGTCGACGAGTCCGGCGAGACGATCGACGAGATGCTCGATGCTATCGCCGAGCGCTACTTTAAGATCAACTGCGCCGTCTTTACCCCCAACGACCAGCGTATGAAGGATATCGTTCAGATGGCCAAGGACTTGCATGCCGACGGCATCGTCGACGTGGCCCTGCAGTTCTGCACGCTCTACGAGATGGAGTCCTTCGCCGTGGAGAAGGCCGCCGAGGAGGCCGGTATTCCGTTTATGCACATCACGACCGACTACGCTGGCGAGGACGCAGGCCAGCTGCAGACCCGCATTGAGGCCTTCTTAGAGACGATCTAGGCCGCGCGGCTTCCCCAGGCACCGCACCTTCCGGCTCCAACCCTCCTTGCGTACCGAGGTACGCGGCGTCGGGCTTGTCGCTCGGAATCTGCGGCACCCAGGCACCCGATCTTGCCGTTCAAACCGTCGCTTGCGTACTCAAGTACGCGGCGCTCCTCTTTCACGGCAACCTCGGGCACCTGGGAAAGCCGTCTCCGTTGTCGATTTTCTTATCAAATTTTTTTGGGAGCTATATGCCGAATATCGAGGAGCAGCCGTTGCCGCGCACGTTTGAGGAGTTCAACGAGCAGCGTAAGGCGGCGTTTATTCGCGTTAAGGATTACAAGCAGGCCGGCAATCGCCTGGTCGGCTTTTTGTGCAGCTATACGCCGCTCGAGATTATCGATGCCGCAGGCGCCTCGAGCGTGGCTCTGTGTGGCACGTCCGATGAGGTGATTCCCGAGGCCGAGAAGGTGCTGCCGGCAAACCTGTGCCCGCTTATTAAGTCGACCTACGGCTTTGCCTACTCGCAAAAGTGCCCGTTTACGTACTTTAGCGACATGATCATCGGCGAGACCACCTGCGACGGCAAGAAGAAGATGTATGAGCTGCTCAATGAGCTTAAGCGCACGTACATTCTGCATTTGCCGCAGGGCCGCGACCGCGCCTACGAGCGTGAGGGCTGGTACGAGGAGTGCCGCCTGCTCAAGGAGGAGCTCGAGAACTTCTACGGCATCACGATTGCCGACGACGACCTGCGCGCTGCCGTTCGTCGTCGCAACCGCCTGCGTGCCGCCCAGCTCGAGATGTTTGCCCTCCAGGCCAACCAGCCGGCGGCCATGAGCGGCGTCGACCTGATGAGCACCATGTTCGCCGGTACATTCAGCTTTGATATCGAGGCCTATACGCAGCAGCTCGAGCAAAAGGTCGCTGCGTTGCGCGAAGCCTACGACGCGGGCGAGCGCCCGGTCGCGGCGGATGCCAAGCGCATCCTCATTACCGGCTGCCCTGTGGGCGGCGTGATCAACAAGATCGGCCGCACCATCGAGTCCAACGGCGGCGTGGTCGTGTGCATGGACGACTGCTCGGGCGAGCGTACGGCTGCCATGATGATTGACCCCGACGCGCCCGATATCCTGCGTGCTATCGCCGATCGCTATCTGGACATCAACTGCTCGGTCATGACGCCCAACGACGGCCGCATGGACAATACGCTGGCCATGTGCGAGAAGTACCACGTGGACGGTGTGGTCGAGAGCGTACTGCAGGCATGCCACACCTTCAACGTTGAGAGCGCTCGTATGCAGGAGGCCGTCGAGGGTGCGGGCATTCCGTACATGAAGGTCGAGACCGACTACAGCAACGGCGACATGGGCCAGATTGAGACGCGCATCGCCGCCTTTATCGAGACGCTGTAGGACGAATGCGGCTTAGGGACAGTCCCTTTGCCGCATGTGAAGGAGGATGCCGTGGTTGGCATTGGTATCGACATCGGTTCGACGGCCGCGAAGGCTGCAGTGGTGGATGCCGAGGGCTCCATTGCTTGGACTTGCGTTATGCCGACGGGGTATTCGTCGGTCGATGCGGCCGAGCGCCTTCGCGCAGAGCTTGCTTCGGCCGGCTACGACGTGGCGGCCGACGACGTACGTGTGGTCGCGACTGGTTACGGCCGTGTCGCCGTGCCCTATGCGCACAAGGTCGTGACCGAAATCACCTGCCATGGCACCGGCGCTGTGGCGCTCTTTGGCGACCACGGCACCGTGATCGACGTGGGCGGTCAGGACACCAAGGTCATCCAACTTAAAGGCGGCCGCGTGGCCAAGTTTGCCATGAACGACAAGTGCGCTGCCGGCACGGGACGCTTTTTGGAGATCATGGCCGATCGTCTGGGCATTTCCCAGCAGCAGATGGCAGATCTCGCCCGCTCCGGCGAGCCCACCAAGATCAGCAGCATGTGTACGGTGTTTGCCGAAAGCGAGGTCATTAGCCTGATCGGTCGCGGTGAGCCGCGCGAGAACATCGCGCGCGGTGTGATTGAAAGCGTCGTGTCGCGCGTGGCCACCATGGCCGGGCAGGCAGCGGGCGCCCCGTACTACCTGACCGGGGGCTTGTGCGAGAACGCCTATGTTGTGGAGCGGCTGGGAGCGCTGCTGGGCTCGCCGGTGACCACCTCGCCCGAAGCTCGTTTTGCCGGCGCCATCGGCGCAGCCATTCGCGCACAGCAACTTGACTGATGCGTCGATCGTGATGCGCGTTCATGCGTATACTGGGAGGAAGCGATGAAATACCGAGAGGAGGTATCGATGGCAGAGGACACGATTAGGCTCACGTCTATGACCGCTGCGAGCGGTTGAGCCGCTAAGTTGGCTCCTGGAGCCCTCGCCCAGGTCCTGGGCGACTTACCCAATGTGCATAACGATAACCTGCTCGTGGGATTCGATACCTCCGACGATGCGAGTGTCTTCCGCGTTGGCGAAAACCTGGGACTCGTTCAGTCCATCGACTTCTTCCCGCCGATGGTCGACGACCCGTTCCTATTTGGCCAGATCGCGGCGGCAAACTCGCTGTCGGACATCTACGCCATGGGCGGTACGCCGAGCCACGCCATGAACCTGCTGTGCATTCCCAGCTGCCTTGGCGTTGAGGTCGCGGGGCAGATCCTGGCGGGTGGCGCCGACAAGTGCGTCGAGGCTGGCTGCACCATCGCGGGCGGCCACACCATCAACGACGACGAGCCCAAGTACGGCCTGTCCGTGAGCGGTTTTGTCCCGCTCGACCGCATGCTCGCCAACAGTGGCGCGCACGTGGGCGATGCCCTGTTGCTGACCAAGGCGGTCGGTTCGGGCATCATCACCACGGCCATTAAGGGCGAGCTCATCGAGCAGGACGAGGCCGCGGCGATGTTTGACTCGATGCGCACCCTCAACGAGGCACCGATTCGCCTTGCTGAGGGGCTTGAGCTTCACGGCTGCACCGACGTTACGGGCTTTGGCCTGATTGGGCATGCGTGCGAGATGGCCGAGGGCTCGGGTGTGCAGATTGAGCTTGCGTCTGGGGCGGTGCCGCTCTTTGACCAGGTGCTCGACATGGCGCGCCTGGGCATTATCCCCGCCGGCGCCTACCGCAACCAGGATTTCTTTGGTCCGCACGTGGCGGCCGACGATGACCTGGAGCCGGGCATGCTGGATGCGCTGTACGATCCGCAGACCTCAGGCGGCCTGCTCATCGCGGCGCCCGCCGCCGATGTGGATGAGCTTGCGCGCCGCTTGCATGCCGAGGGTCGTATCGCTGCCGTCGTCGGTCGCGTGTGCGAGCCGGAGCCGGGCGGTCCCGCTGTTCGTGTTGTTCGTTCGTTGTAACCGTTTATTTGACCGCCGCGTTCTGGGGCGGTTTCATTCGAAAGGAAAACTATGTCTACCAAGATTGAAATCAATGCCATGGGCGATGCCTGCCCGCTGCCCGTCGTCAAGACGCTCAAGGCCCTGAAGCAGCTCGACGGAGAGGGCGCCGTCGTGACCTCGGTCGATAACGAGACCGCCGTCAAGAACATCTCCAAGATGGCGCAGGAGAAGGGCTGCACGGCCTCAGTCGAGAAGGTTTCTGACGCCGAGTGGCACGTGACCGTCGCGACTGCCGGTGCCGTTGCCGTTGCGGACCCCGAGCAGGACGGCGCCGCCTTCTGCGACGCCAGCGCCGGCAAGGGCAAGCTCGTCATCTCCGTCTACACCGACTGCATGGGCCGCGGCGACGACGAGCTGGGCCATAAGCTCATGAAGGCCTTCATCTTTGCTGTGACGCAGCAGGAGGAGCTGCCCGCGACCATGCTGTTCTACAACGGCGGCGCCAAGCTCACCGTCGAGGGCTCTCCGGTGCTCGACGACCTGAAGGGCCTGGCCGAGCAGGGTGTCGAGATTCTAACCTGCGGCACCTGCCTCGATCACTTTGGCATTAAGGACCAACTCGCAGTGGGCGAGGTCACGAACATGTATGTGATCGTGGAGAAGATGGAGCAGGCCGTGCGCGTCGTGCGCCCGTAGCGCTTGGATGGGATTGCCATGAGGGAGAAGCGCCCGGCGCTGGTCATCACGTTTCCCACCACGGCTGCTGCCATGGGTTGCGAGACCCTGTGCGCCGAGCGCGGCCTTCCCGGGCGCACGATTCCCGTGCCCGGGGAGGTCGCGGCTGGCTGCGGCCTGGCTTGGAAGGCCTTACCTTCGGACGAGGGACTGCTACGTGGCGAACTTGCCGCGGCCGGCGTTCCCACCGAGGGCTTTACCGTGATTGACATGTGGGAGGTCGTGCGATGATCTACCTGGATAACGCGGCGACGACCATGCATAAGCCGCAGACGGTGATCGATGCCGTGACGCAGGCGATGTGTTCGCTCGGCAATGCCGGGCGCGGCGCCACGTCGGGTGCGCTCGATGCCGCGCGCACCATCCACGGCTGCCGTGCCAAGCTTGCCCGCCTGCTGGGTTGTTCACGTGCCGACCATGTGTGCTTTACGCCCAACTCTACGGCGGCGCTCAACACCGCTATCAATGGCGTGGTGCGCCCCGGCGACTGCGTGGTCACGACGGTGCTCGAGCACAACTCCGTGCTGCGTCCGCTTAATCGTCTTGCGGCTGAGCGGGGCGTGACCGTTGAACATGCCGGCTGTGATGCGAGTGGCGCGCTTGACTATGACGAGCTCGAGCAGCTCGTCACGCCCGGTACGCGTGCCGTGGTGGTGACGCATGCCTCTAACGTGACCGGCAACGCCGTCGACGTTGCGCGCGTGGCGGCGATGGCTCATGTGACTGGTGCGCTGGTGATTGTCGACGCCTCGCAGTCTGCCGGCACGGCGAAGATTGACATGCAGGCCATGGGGCTCGACATCGTGTGTTTTACCGGCCATAAGGGGCTGATGGGCCCGCAAGGCACCGGCGGCCTCGCCGTGGCAGAGGGTGTCGACGTGGCTCCCTGGGCCATGGGCGGCACGGGAGTGCACAGCTTCGATGCGCTGCAGCCGGCAGAGTGGCCGACGCGCCTGGAGGCGGGTACGCTCAACGGCCATGGCATTGCGGGCCTTTCCGCCGGGCTTGATTTTATCGAGGCCCAGGGTGGGGTCGAGACGATTGCTGCTCATGAGCGTGCACTCGCCGATCGCTTCTTAACTGGGGTTCGCGAGATTCCAGGGGTTACGCTTTACGGCGCCTTTGACCAGCCGACGCGCTCTGCAATCGTGTCGCTCAACGTGGGCGATATCGATTCGGCCGAGATTTCCGACGCGCTCATGCAAGGGTGGGGGATTGCGACGCGTCCCGGCGCCCATTGCGCCCCGCTTATGCACCGCGCACTGGGAACCGAGCGTCAGGGCGTGGTTCGCTTCTCGTTTGGGTACTTCAACACGGACGACGAAGTCGACGCGGCAATTGACGCCCTGCGCGATTTAGCCTGCTAAAGGCTTGTAAGCGTATATACTTGCGGGACGGGTATTTTTGCCCGTTCCGTTTTTATTTCGACCCGAAAGGCGGCCCCATGGCTTCATCCGCTCCGCGCGGCCTGCGCTCCGACCATGTTGTTACCGTCGGCATTGCCCTGTTTTCGATGCTCTTTGGTGCTGGCAACCTGATTATCCCGCCGCTGCTGGCGCTCCAGGCCGGCACCGCCACGCCACTTGCCATGGTCGGCTTTTTGATTGCCGCCATCGGCCTGCCTGTCATGGGCTTTATCGCCGTGGCGCTTGCCGGAACGGCGCGTGAGCTGGCCAGCCGCGTGCACCCCAAGTTCGGCGAGTTCTTTGTCGCGGCGGTCTATCTGGCCATCGGGCCGTGCCTGGCCATTCCGCGTACGAGCTCCACGGCCTTCGAGATGCTGGTGCCGCTGCTTCCCGAGGGTGTCTCGCTCGGTGCTGTTCGCTTGGTCTTTGCCGTCGCCTTCTTCGCCGTTGCGTTCGCGCTCACGTTGCGCCCGGGCGTCATCACGCGCGTGCTCGGTCGCATTACGGGCCCCGCGCTTATCGCACTCATCGTACTGGTTGTTGGTGTTGCCGTGGTCGCGCCGCTCGGGCCGGCTGCCGCCCCGCAGGCTCCCTATGACGCTGGTGCCGCGGTCCAGGGCTTTTTGACCGGTTACCAGACCATGGACCTGCTCGCGTCGCTCGCCTTCGGCATCATCATCGCCGAGACCATTCACGAGTTGGGCGTGACCGACGACAAGCGCGTCGCGTTCGAGATCTCGCGTTCCGGTGTGATCGCCGGCGTGCTCATGGCCATCATCTACTGCGGGCTGGCGCTTGCCGGCATGCAGCTCGGCAATGTTATGCCCGACGCTACCAACGGTGCTGCCATCCTCGCCCGTTCGGCCTCCATGCACTTTGGGCTTGCCGGCACGGTCGTGGTCTTTGCGATCTTCTTCCTCGCCTGCATGAACGTGTGCATCGGTCTCATCAGCTGCTGCGCGCGCTACTTCTGCGAGACGTATGTGGTCGAAGGGGGAGCGGAGGCTTCCGAGGAGGCCATGCGTCGCCCGTTTGCGATCTTCGCGTTTACGTTTGCCGCGTTTTCGTGCGTGCTTTCCAACGTGGGTCTCGACGTGATCCTCATGTTCTCGGTGCCCATGCTCAACGCCTTGTATCCCGTCGCTATCGTGCTGGTGCTGATGGGGCTGGCGCACGGCTTTTGCGATGCGCATCCGCAGGTGTGGGTCTGGGTCGGCGGCGTCGTTGCCGTGCAGAGCGTGATCACCTCGGTCCGCGACGCGTTCTTCGCGGATGCGTGGCTGCCGTTCGATGCGTTGCCGCTGGCAGATATCGGTGCCGCGTGGGCTCCGGTCGCCGTGGTGGCGTTTGTTATTGGCTTGATCCACAACCGGTTTGTCGCACATTCGAGGAGCTAGGGTTTCTGCGCTTGCACAGGCGGGGAGTCTCCCCTATAATTTCCTTCGCTTTGGGACACGCAAGGTTTAGACCTTAGCTGCTCAACACCTTCGGGACGTGGCGCAGTTTGGTAGCGCGCCTGCTTTGGGAGCAGGATGTCGCAGGTTCAAATCCTGTCGTCCCGACCATATCTTGCGGGCGTAGTTCAATGGTAGAACCCCAGCCTTCCAAGCTGATGACGCGGGTTCGATTCCCGTCGCCCGCTCCATAAGATAGTTTTAACGGCTCTGGCTCCATTTGGTGCCAGAGCCGTTTTCATAAGCGTGCCGGGCGACGGGAATCGAACCCGGCAGGGTGCGAAGCTGAGAAAATGCGTGAGCATTTTCCAGCGCAGCACGCAAGGGCCAATGGCCCGCAGCGAAACAAGGGTTTGCGAAGCAAACCCTTGGACTTCCCGTCGCCCGCTCCATAAGATAGATGAATGGCTCTAGTTCCTTTTGGGACCAGAGCCATTTTCATATACATGCCGGGACCCCACATCCCCACCTAAGTTGCGGTGAAATACGGACTGTTTTCCGGCTTTTATGGCCCATGTAGTCCGTATTTCACCGCAACTATTTGTAAGGTTGGATTTTGATGCCGTTGGGAGGGTCGTAGCGACCGTCTACCGAGAGTTGAAATAATTTTTGAAGCCTTGACCTGCGACGTCAAGCTTTTGGTCAGCTTTTGGCAAGGCCTGCGGACGGAAGCATGCGATAGCGTAATGGTATTCTCTCCGCCGTGATGGTTATGGGGTTGGCCATGCTCGATAAAGGCAAACATTTTCCGCAGTCATATGCAAGGATGCTATTCTCGGCCCTTGGAATTCATCAAGATGGACAGCTGCTTATAACAATTGATCCTTGGGAAGAACGCCGTGCGCGCGAGCTTATGCAGGAAGAGCTCATGCTTCGTCTTTACAACCACGTGTATGCGGATCCGGTCTATTGGAATAATCTTGGGGTTGAAGATCGCATCTTTCAGCTGGCATCCGCTATTGCGGTCGTTGAACCGGATGCTGTGTTTTGCGGATCGACGGCAGCGCTGCTCTATGGCATCGGCTCGGCTTATTCACTTCTGGATAAAGTGCAAGTGCTGCTGCCACGGTCTACAAGGCGCGATACGTATGAGTTCGTTGAATACAAGCGCTGGCGGGCGGGCGAAGTGTGGCGGCTCGGTCTGTTTACGCTGACGGATCCGTATCGAACGGTTGTTGATATCGCCCGAACGAGCGCCTTTCGCTATGCGCTGGGCTATGTCGATGGCTTGGCCCGTGAGTACGATGTCGAACGTAAAGAGCTGCGAGCATATGCGCAGGCAAATTGCCGAGGGTTGCATGGCATCGCGCGTGCTTTTGACGTTTTTGAGCATATGGACGGCAGGTCAGACAATGGTGGCGAGTCCGAGGCGAGAGCAGCGATGATTCTCGCTGGGGTTGCCGCGCCTGAGCTTCAAGTTGAGATAACGCGACCGGGAAACGCTGGTTATTATCTAGCAGATTATGGCTGGCAGATGCCAGACGGCTCATGGACGCTGGCAGAGCTGCATGGGCTGGGTAAGTTTGAAGACGAAGCTCAAGATGATCCAGAGCAAGCGGCGGCAAAAACCTATCGAGCGGCCCTCATGCGCGACGCGAACCTTCGCGCCATGGGCCACAACGTCATTCATTTCAAACTTTCGGACACCTACGACGTAGAATCGTTCGGTGCCATGATGCGCGGCTACGGCATTCCGACAACAAAACCCTACGCCGACTCCCGATAGAGAAATCGTTCGCAGCCAACCTTCAATAAGTTGCGGTGAAATACGGACTGTTGAGGCCTTTAAAGGCATGAAACAGTCCGTATTTCACCGCAACTTATTGAAGGTTGGCTGCGAACGATTTCTC
>CALEDY010000089.1 GCA_937949355.1 uncultured Collinsella sp.
GTGCAGGGGCGGCTTTACGCGTCGCCTGCACGATGGGACGGGTGGCAAAGTCGTCCGCGGGCACGGATGCCGGCGCGGGCGTGGTGGAAGGTGCAGGCTTTGCACTTGTCGGGCGAACCCCGCCGCCCATGAGTTCCTCGTCGGTCCAGGGGCGGTCGCTCATCACGTCGTCGAGGCTCAGCGCAAAAAGGCCCTCTTCGCCCTCGTCAAACGCGTGTTTCGCATGCCTGGCGCCAGAAGCGGTGCCTCCGCGGCCGTTGCGTGATGCGTTGCTCGACCCCATCTTGTTCCATCCTTTCGAAATGTTCACATCCATCGATTATATGGAACTTGCCTTGCGGCCGACTCTCGGATTCGTGCATTCCAGAACTCGTGCCCAAAAGGGGAGGGGTGCAGACGCGCTGACTATTCGTCGCCGGCGGCAGCCTTTGCCTCGTTGAGGTAGCTATAAAAGCTGTACTTAGAGATGCCAAAGAACTCGCAGGCGCGTTCGCTCGACTTGGAGATGAGGAAGGCGCCGCGACGGTCGAGGTAGCCAATGGCGCGGATACGCTCGTCTTTGGTCATGAGCGCCGCGGGCTTGCCCACAAACTGTTCGCATTCGCGCAGCAGGTCTTCGAGCAGGTCGCCGATGTTTTTGGTAATGGGCTCGGGCTCGGTGTAGCCCGAGCCGCCGGTGCCGGTGAGCGCGTCGAGCGAGCGCTCAAATGCCTTCATGAGCGTAATGTCAAAGTTGATGCTCAAAATGCCGACGGGTTTGCCCTCATCGTTGCGGATAAAGATGGTCGAGGACTTGAGCAGCTTGCCATCGGTGGTTTTGGTGAGGTATGGCTCGCGGTCGTGCACGTCGGTGGTGCCCTCGTGCATGGACTCAAACACAATATGGCTGGGGCCGTCACCTAGTTTGCGCCCGCTGACGTGGCCGTTTTCGATCACTACGATGGAGTGGTCCACGTCCTCGGTCTCCAGATCGTGGACGACGATTTCGCAGTTGGGGCCAAACTGGAGCGCCAGACTGTGTGCAAGGCGCTTGTAGAACTCAATCTGTGCGGGGGTCATGGGTGCCTTCCTAAAAATTAGTTTGGGCTCACTTTGCCATAAACCCCACTTGTTCGCAAATAACGAAAGCGTCGCTGCGTTATGTAACCGTTCGGCGGCGAAAAGGTACCGATTACGGCAACAAACAATTTGTTAGGTTTACCAATCAAAAAGTGTGATAGAACAGTACTAACAAACTTTTTGTTTGGCATCCACATAAAAGTTCAGTCGCATGAATGGGAATGGGCTGAAACGCGTATGCGGGGGCCGGCAAGAGAGAACTTAAGGAGTTCACCGTATGGCCGATAAGATCCAGTGGGCGGGCAACACGATGCCCAAGAGCGATGACAAGCACTTGGGAATCATGAGCCTCGACCACGTGAAGAAGGCCCGCGCCTTCCACCAGTCGTTCCCCCAGTACACCGTCACTCCGCTTGCCCGCCTGGACGGCCAGGCCGCGCGCCTGGGCCTGTCCAACCTGTGCGTTAAGGACGAGAGCTATCGCTTTGGCCTCAACGCCTTTAAGGTTCTGGGCGGTTCGTTTGCCATGGCCAATTACATTGCCGACGAGACCGGCAAGGACGTTGCCGAGTGCACCTTCGATTACCTGACCTCCGATCAGCTTGCCAAGGACTTTGGCCAGGCTACCTTCTTTACCGCCACCGACGGCAACCATGGCCGCGGCGTGGCATGGGCTGCCAACAAGCTGGGCCAGAAGGCCGTCGTGCACATGCCCAAGGGTTCCACCAAGCCCCGCTTCGATAACATCGCCGCCGAGGGCGCCACGGTGACCATCGAAGAGGTCAACTACGACGAGTGCGTGCGCATGGCCGCCGCCGAGGCCGATGCCTGCGAGCGCGGCGTCATCGTTCAGGACACCGCCTGGGAGGGCTACGAGAAGATCCCGTCCTGGATCATGGAGGGCTACGGCACCATGGCTTCCGAGGCTGCCGAGCAGCTGCGCGAGATGGCCATCAACCGCCCGACACACGTCTTTGTCCAGGCTGGCGTGGGCTCGCTGGCCGGCGCCGTGGTGGGCTACTTCACCAACCTGTATCCCGATAACCCGCCCACCTTCGTCGTGGTCGAGTGCGCGCCTGCCGCCTGCCTGTACAAGGGCGCTGCCGCCGGCGACGGCGACCCGCGCATCGTGGACGGCGACATGCCCTCCATCATGGCCGGCCTGTGCTGCGGCGAGCCCAACATTCTGGGCTGGGATATCCTGCGCAACCACACCACCGCCTTCGTGTCTTGCCCCGACTGGGTCACCGCTCGCGGCATGCGCACCCTGGGCGCTCCCGAGAAGGGCGACCCGCGCGTCATCTCCGGCGAGTCCGGCGCTGTGACCACCGGCCTGGTCGAGACCCTCATGCTCGATCCCGAGTACGCCGAGCTCAAGGAGCTCATCGGCCTGGACAAGACGAGCTCCGTGCTTTGCTTCTCCACGGAAGGTGACACGGATCCGGATCAGTACCGTCGCATCGTCTGGGAGGGCGAGTACCCCACCTGCTAGCAGACTGACCTGTCCGGGCGGCGGAGCATATGTTTGCTCCCTGCTCGAACAGTCCTGCTCGCACGGAGAGCACATTAAGTGCTCTCCGGCTCGTGCGGAACTCGCGACGGAGCAAACATATGCTCCGCCGCCCTACGTTTACTTGCTTGCCGGGTGCTCGACCTCACGCTGCTTGGCACAAGTGATCTATCTGAAATATCTACCTGTAGGTAAACCCTTGTAGAAAGGTTGACTGTAATGGCTAAAGAACTCGATTTCGACGCTATCAAGGCTGCTGCTGAGTCCCACCGTGCTGATATGACTCGCTTCCTTCGCGCCATGATCTCGCACCCCTCTGAGTCTTGCGAGGAGGGCGAGGTTGTCGCTTGCATCAAGGCCGAGATGGAGGCCCTCGGTTACGACGAGGTTAAGGTTGACGGCCTGGGCAACGTCATGGGCTTCATGGGCGAGGGCGACAAGATCATCGCCATCGACTCCCACATCGACACCGTCGGCATCGGCAACATCGAGAACTGGGATGCCGATCCCTATGAGGGCTACGAGACCGACGAGATCATCTACGGCCGCGGCGGCTCCGACCAGGAGGGCGGCATGGCTTCCGCTACCTACGCTGCCAAGATGATGAAGGACATGGGCCTCATCCCCGAGGGCTACAAGATCATGGTCGTCGGCACCGTCCAGGAAGAGGACTGCGACGGCATGTGCTGGCAGTACATCTACAACAAGGACGGCATCAAGCCCGAGTTCGTCATTTCCACCGAGCCCACCGACGGCGGCATCTATCGCGGTCACCGCGGCCGCATGGAGATCCGCGTCGACGTTCACGGCACCTCCTGCCACGGCTCCGCTCCCGACCGCGGCGACAACGCCATCTACAAGATGGCCGACATCATCGCCGACGTCCGCGCCCTCAACAACAACGGCTGCGACGAGTCCACGGACATCAAGGGCCTCGTCAAGATGCTCGACCCCAAGTACAACCCCGAGCACTTCGAGGACGCCCGATTCCTGGGCCGCGGCACCTGCACCGTCAGCCAGATCTTCTACACCAGCCCCAGCCGCTGCGCTGTCGCTGACTCCTGTGCCATCTCCATCGACCGTCGCATGACCGCCGGTGAGACCTGGGAGTCCTGCCTGGACGAGATCCGCAACCTGCCGGCCGCCAAGAAGTACGGCGACGACGTGAAGGTCTCCATGTACATGTACGACCGTCCGTCCTGGACCGGCGAGGTCTACGAGACCGAGGCTTACTTCCCCACGTGGATCAACAAGGAGACCGCTCCGCACGTCAAGGCCCTCGTCGACGCCCACAAGGCCATGTTCGGTGACGAGCGCATCGGCTGCGAGCCTAGCATGGACAAGCGCACCGGTCGTCCGCTGTGCGACAAGTGGACCTTCTCCACGAACTGCGTCTCCATCCAGGGCCGCTACGGTATCCCCTGCGTCGGCTTTGGTCCGGGTGCCGAGTCTCAGGCTCACGCTCCCAACGAGGTCACCTACAAGGACGACCTGGTCACCGCTGCCGCCATGTATGTGGCTGCCCTGAACCTCTACGATCCGAGCCAGGCCGATGGCGACGCCACCGTGTTCCGCGCCGGTCTGACCAACAACAAGATCGACTAGTCCCATTCCTCGATCTTGTTGAGCCGGGGACAGTTTATGTCCCCGGCACCCCTTGTTGACTTGGGGCCCGCGGTCGTTATCTCCCATGCTTCCTCAACGGTGGCGGGTCCTCGTCATGGTGCTCTGCATGTTCTAGCCACACGCGCATGCCGGAGCACATCTACTCATTGCGATCGTTTCATCTTTAGAAAGGACATTTCCATGGACGCCAAGTTTACCGAGCTCGTCGAGCAGCTGAACGGCCTCGATTTTAAGGGTATGTACGGCAGCGACTTCCTGCACACCTGGGACAAGACCACCGATGAGCTCAAGGCTCTCTACATCGTCGCCGACGCACTGCGCGAGCTGCGCGAGAGCAACGTTTCGTCCAAGATCTTCGACTCGGGCCTGGCCGTCTCCCTGTTCCGCGACAACTCCACCCGTACGCGCTTCTCCTTCTCTAAGGCCGCCAACCTGCTCGGCCTTGAGCTGCAGGACCTGGACGAGAAGAAGTCCCAGATTGCCCACGGCGAGACCGTCCGCGAGACCGCTACCATGATCTCCTTCATGGCCGACGTTATCGGCATCCGCGACGACATGTACATCGGCAAGGGCGACGCCTACATGGCCGAGGTCTCCGAGTCTGTCCAGCAGGCCTACGAGGACGGCGTTCTGGATCACCGTCCCACGCTCATCTCCCTGCAGTCCGACTCCGATCACCCCACGCAGTCCTCTGCCGACATGCTCTACCTCATCAACGAGTTTGGCGGCCTCGAGAACCTCAAGGGCAAGAAGGTTGCCGTCACCTGGGCCTATTCGCCCTCTTACGGCAAGCCGCTGTCCTGCCCGCAGTCGCTGATCAGCCTGCTGCCCCGCTTTGGCATGGACGTCACCCTGGCTCACCCCGAGGGCTACGACCTCATGCCCGAGGTCGTCGAGCGCGCCAAGGGCTACGCCGCCGAGTCCGGCACCACCTTTAAGCAGGTCAACACCATGGCCGAGGCCTTCGAGGGCGCCGACATCGTGATCCCCAAGAGCTGGGCTCCGTTTGCCGCCATGGAGAAGCGCACCAACCTGTACGCCGAGGGCGACGACGCCGGCATCGCTGCGCTGGAGAAGGAGCTGCTTGCTCAGAACGCCACCCATCAGGACTGGGTCTCCACGACTGAGCTCATGGAGAAGACCGCCAACGGCCAGGACACCATCTTTATGCACCCGCTGCCCGCCGACATCTCCGGTGTCTCCTGTGAGCACGGCGAGGTTAACGCCGATGTCTTCGACATGCACCGCGTGGGCATGTACAAGGAGGCCAGCTACAAGCCGTACGCCATCGCAGCCATGATGTTCCTGCAGAAGGTTGCCGATCCGGCCGCTACCCTCAAGGCCCTCGACGAGCGCAACACCGCCCGTTGGTTCCAGGCCTAAAGCTGGGCTGAGTAATGGCTAAGCGTATCGTTGTCGCCCTGGGCGGAAACGCCCTCGGCGCCAACCTTCCCGAGCAGATGGAGGCCGTCAAGACGACTTCCAAGGCTATCGTCGACCTGATCGAGGAGGGCAACGAGGTCGTCATCGTGCATGGCAACGGTCCCCAGGTGGGTATGATCGCCAACGCGATGGCCGAGCTCACGCGCTCTAACCCTTCGAAGTACATTCCCTGCCCGCTGTCCGTCTGCGGTGCCATGAGCCAGGGCTACATTGGCTATGACCTGCAGAACGCCCTGCGCGAGGAAATGCTCGACCGTAATATCGACAAGGGTGTCGCCACCGTGCTGACCCAGGTCGAGGTTGCGGCGGACGACCCCGCCTTTGCTGATCCCGTTAAGCCGATTGGTCCGTGGATGAGCGAGGCCGAGGCCAAGGAGCTGGAAGCTGACCGCGGCTACCAGTTCATCCACGACGAGAAGCAGGGCTTCCGTCGCGTGGTGGCTTCGCCCAAGCCCGTGAGCATCGTCGAGCTCGACACCATCAAGTCGCTCGTCGAGACCAACCACGTGGTGATCTCCTGCGGCGGTGGCGGTATCCCCGTCACCAAGGCCCAGGGTAACCACCTTAAGGGCGCTGCCGCCGTCATCGATAAGGACTTTGCGGCCGAGAAGCTCGCCGAGCAGCTCGATGCCGATGCCCTGATTATCCTGACGGCCGTGGAGAAGGTTGCCATTGGCTTTGGCACCGACCACGAGCAGTGGCTCGACACGCTGACCGCGGCTGACGTAAAGCGTCTGTCCGAGGCCAACGAGTTCGGTCGCGGCTCCATGCTGCCCAAGGTTCAGGCTGCCTCGACGTTTGCCGAGAGCAAGCCGGGCCGTACGGCGCTCATCACGCTGCTCGAGAAGGCGCGTGACGGTCTTGCCGGCAAGACCGGTACCACGTTTACCGGCGACGCTGAGTAGGCATATCTGCACCATTGAGGAGGGTGCCCTGCGTCGCGGGGTGCCCTCCTTTGTGCTATGGAGAGCTGGGGAGCGCTTGCTGGAAAACTGGCGCGTGCCTGTTCCGACGGAGTGTGAGCTTGGTATGGTGGGTATAGCAACTATGGTGTCCAAGGCGGCCAGGGGAGGTTTGCGGAGATGAAGCTCGGTTGCGTCATTATGGCTTCGGGCGAGGGCAAGCGATTTGGCTCTAACAAGATGCTCGCCGATATCTATGGCGAGCCGCTGATTGCCCGGACCATTGATTCGGTTCCCCGGGGCTTTGACGTTGTGGTTTCGACGCGTTGGCCCGAGGTCGCTCAGATTTGTGATGACAAGCATTGCCCGTGCGTGCTGCACGATGGCGAGCTGCGCAGCGAAAGCGTCCGTGCGGGCCTTTCGTGGGGAGTCGAACGCAACTGGAAAGGTTGCCTCTTTTTGCCGGGCGACCAGCCGCTCGTGAGTTCAGATTCTTTTGAGGCTATGGTTCGTGCATTTGACGAGCGTGGCCGCAAGCATCCGGTGCGTCTTGCGTGCAACGGTGAGCCTTCGAGCCCGGTGCTCTTTCCGGCGGAACTGTTCGATGCACTTATGTGTCTTGGGGGTAAGGACGGCGGCGGTTCGATCCTCAAGGACCGTACCGACGTGGTGCTGGTCGAGGCGCGTGCCTACGAGCTGTGGGACGTCGATACCGTCAAGGGACAGCGACGCATAACGGAGCATATCGCCGCCTGCTCGTATTTTGATCGCGTGGCCAACTGCATCAATCAATAAGGAGCAATTATGATCATCATCAAAAACGGCGCACTCGTGACGCCCCAGGGGCTTCGCCGCGCCGATCTTGCCATGGAGGGCGACAAGATTGTGCGGATTGCCGCGACGATTGAGCCGGCCGAGGGCGATACCGTCGAGGATGCTGCGGGCTGCTGGGTGTTCCCGGGCTTTATCGATGGGCACACGCACATGCAGTGCTGGACCGGCATGGATTGGACAGCCGATAGCTTTGAGACCGGCACGCGCGCGGCTGCCTGCGGCGGCACGACGACCATTGTGGACTACGCGACGGCCGATCGCGGCGTGACCATGCCCGATGCCTTGGTCGAGTGGCATCATCGCGCCGACGGCACCTGCACCGCCAACTATGCCTTCCATATGGCGCTTGCCGAGTGGAATGAGCGCAACCGCGCCGATCTTTCGGCCATGCGCGAGGCGGGCGTGTCGTCGTTTAAGACCTACTTTGCCTACGACCATCTGCGCCTGGGCGATGCCGAGACGCTCGAGGTGCTGGAGGAGCTCAAGCGCGTGGGCGGTATCCTGTGCGTGCATTGCGAGAACGGCACGTTGGTCAACGCGCTGCAGAAGCGCGTGTTTGAGCAGGGTATCCACGGGCCCGAGGGCCATGCGCTCAGCCGTCCGGACGTGTGTGAGGCCGAGGCCGTGAGCCGCCTGCTGTATCTGGCGCACTTGGCCGGGGACGCTCCGGTCAACGTGGTGCACCTTTCGACCAAGCTGGGGCTCGAGGCCATTCGCGCTGCCAAAGCGCGCGGGCAGAAGAACATCTATGTCGAGACATGCCCTCAGTATCTGATGCTCGACGACACCTGCTATCTGGAGCAGGGCGAGGACGGCTTTGCGGGCGCCAAGTACGTGATGAGCCCGCCGCTGCGCCATGCCGGTGACCGTGCCGCGCTGCGCGAGGCGCTTGTGGCTGGCGAGATCGATACTATTGCGACCGATCATTGCAGCTTTAACCTGCACGGGCAAAAGGACCGAGGACGCGATGATTTCCGCGCGATTCCCAACGGCGGGCCCGGCGTGGAGCATCGTCCCGTTGCGATTGCCACGAGCTTTGAGGGACAGCTGGGTCCCGAGGATCTGTGCCGCTTGATGAGCGAGAATCCGGCGCGCGTTTTTGGCATGTATCCGCGCAAGGGCTGTCTTGCCGAGGGCGCCGATGCCGACGTGTGCGTGTGGGATCCGTGCGCGCGTTGGACGATCAGCGCCGCGACGCAGCATCAGGCCGTGGACTACACGCCGCTCGAGGGCTTTGAGGCACATGGCCGCGCCAAGGCCGTGTTTGTGAACGGCGTGCTGGTGGCACGCGACGGCGAGCCCACCGGAGCCCAACCCGGCCGCTACGTGCCCCGCTAACGGGAAGACCGCCGGGGTAGCTAATTTGGGAGATGATTTTTTGGGACGGGGTAGCAAAAAGAGCCCCGTCCCAAATTAGCTACCCCTGGAGGCTGGTGGCGACGATGGGGCGGCCGAGAGTTGCCTCGAAGCGGTCGGCCATCGTGGGGTCGCTGAGCGTGTCGACTTGGTTGAGCATGACGCGTGCGGTGCCGAGTTCCAGCGCCTGCATCTCGGCATTGAGCACCTGGGCGACGCGCTCGGGCGTGGCGATGTCGGTGAGCTCGCAGCCGCAACGCTCGCAGAAGAGCTTGGGGCGGTGGACGGCTTCGTTGATGGGCTTGTCGAGCCCCGAGGCGCCGACGACCCAGACAACGTTTGCCGTGGCGGCGGGAATTACCGGCTCCCAGGCGGCGTGGGCCTTGAGCGGGAGCCGCTTGCTGCCGTCCGCCTCAGCCAAGACGTAGCTAAAGCGCTGCGCCAGCTCGCCGAGCGGCTCGGCGGGGGCGGAGAGCTTACCTGTCTCCGGGTCCAAAACACCCGCCTGGCAGATGCTTCCGCGGACAAGTCCCGCGCATGCCTCGCAGGTGCAGCCGGGAACATGCGGGGTCCCCGGCTTCCAAGGCGCGGCGTCCAGGCGACGATTCGACCCGTCCCATGGCACGCCGGCGACGGGGAACATGTGCGTGGTGGTGCAGAGGAGCACGCGGCCGCCGGCACGCATAAGCTCAAGGCCGAGCGTCTTGAGCAGGGTCGACT
>CALEDY010000090.1 GCA_937949355.1 uncultured Collinsella sp.
GCTCGGCGTTGCGGGCGACGCGGGGGCGGCGGGCATGGATGCCGCAGCCGACGCAGCGGCATCGGCGCCATAGGCAGCCCGGGGCGCCTCGAGCACAACCGGTACGGGCAGATAGGATGCGTGGTCCCGATGTCCGTGGTCCAACGGGGCATTTTCGGCAGCGGCATCAGGCGCTGCTACAAACGGGTCAGCCGGAGCGGCGACGCCATCGTCGTCCAGCGGGAACATGACGGGCTGCGCGGTATCGAAGGTGGCCGGCACAGGCTCGTCGATACTTGCTCCCGGTCCAATGTAGGTCGTCTGGGCATCCATGGCCCTGCTGCCCCAGATCGGCCCGCCACGATAATGCTGATGAGCGCCTCGTCGGCGGTCGTACGCGCCTGCGGTATCTCAAAGGCAGTTTCGGTTTTGACGCGGTAGGGCGATGCGGTGCCCAGCGCCTGCAGGTTAAACGGAGTGTGTCCGCAATACAGCTCGTAGAGCACGCTCGAGAGCGCGTAGATGTCGACCGTGGGGCTCAAGCGCCTGGTCTCGATGCCCGCGATATCGTGGGTGAGCATCTCGGGCGGCGCATACTCGGGCGTGCCACCGCGCCAGACGTCGGCGCGTACGGTAAAGGTGGGGTCGATGGGATTGAGCGCCGTCGAACTGCCAAAGTCGATGAGGCGGATATCGAAGTCGAGTGTGGCAAGCTGGTCTTGGAGCGAACGCTCGCTCGTGGCGATCATGATATTGCGCGGCGAGATATCGCGGTGCGCAACGCCCGTGTCCAGGTGCCGTACGTTATTGAGAATGGAGAGTACGGCAACACCGATGGCAGCCACCGCGTCGCCGCGTACGCCGCCGTCCTCGTGGGGGAGCTGCGGGGTGATGTGCTTGAGCGTAGAGCCCTCGACCCATTCCATGACGATGAGCGGCTCACCGGCGCTGGTGCCGTAGCCGTATACGCGCGGAAAACCCTTGAGGTGCGAGACAGTGAGCTGATTGCGATATTCCTCGAACAGCACGGCACGCATGCCTGCGGCGATGCGCTCGTCGGAGCCATCGAGATTGCGCAGACGCTTGATGGCGAAGACCTCGCCGGCGGTGTTGGTGGCGCGCTGCACCACGCCCGTGCCGCCCTTGCCCGCGTCGGCATGGACCAGGAACATCGAGAAGCGCCGTCGCGATTCGTCGCGATGGGCGGGATCGAAGGCTACTGCCGGCTCAAAGGTATCGAGCACGATGAGTTCCTGCTGTCCCTGGTTGTCCACGTTCGCCCCCTTGGGAATCGATTGCTTTGTCGAGGCGCCGGTATGCAGCCGCGCCCCAATGAGTCAAGAATACGATTAGTTTCGCTCATTCCGCGTAACGGTGCTGTTGAAAAACACCGTTACGTATGCAGGCGGCAGGTCGCTGTGCGATGATAGGCGCGTTTTGAGAAGGGCTATGGTGCCCGATACCTAGATAGAAAGGAACCCCATGGGTTTTCTTGATGAGATGCAGGCGTCGCTCGACCGTACGGCGGCAGATGCCGGCCGTGCCCTGCAGGTGAACAAGCTTAAGAGCCAGATGAACGATGCCCTCAAGCGTCGCCAGCAGCTTGCTGGCCAGCTGGGTGCGAGCCTGTACGAGGCGACCAAGGACAACGCCGAGCTGCGCCAGGGCCGCGAGGAGCTCTATGACGGCATCGCTGCGATCGATAAGGAGCGCGCGCAGCTCCAGGCGCAGGTCGACGAGCTCGAACGCCAGGCCCAGGCCGCTGCCTATGCCGCCGCGTATGTCGATTGTCCGTTCTGCCACAACCGCCTGCAGCAGTCCTCTATGTTCTGCTCGGGCTGCGGTAAATCCATGGCCGAGATTCAGGCCGAGCTGGCACGTCAGGCCCAAGCGGCTCCCGTGCCGGTCGAGGCCCAGGTTGCCCCTGCCGACGGCGCGGCCGTATGCCCCTCGTGTGGCGCCCCCATCCAGGCGGGCCATGCCTTCTGCATGAATTGCGGTCATAAGCTGGCGTAATCGGCAGTATCTGACCACAGTTTGGACGGTCGGGACGATACCTCGAAAACAATTTGAAAGTTGCGCAACAAGTTTGCGCGCGCAGCGGTGAATATGGTCGTGCGGGCCCCAAAGGTCCGCACGACTTGTTGTTCGACCCCAAGGAGGTACCCGATATGTTCTGCCCCGGTTGTGGCGCCAAGATCGACGACGGCGCTCGTTTCTGCCCCGTTTGCGGCCATCAGATGCGGGCCACGGCTTCTGCTTCCGCGCATGCCGCCGCTCATGCCCAGGCTGCGCCGAGCCAGCCCCAGTACGCCGCCCAGCCCCAGGCGGCCCCCGTCTTTTCTGCGGCGCCCGCCATGCACGCGGCGGCTCCCGCCTCTGCCGTGCATCCGGCCCTGTCCATCGCGCGTATCATTCCTTGCGTTCTTGCGGTGGTCGCAATCGTTCTTTCCTTTATGCCATGGTTTAGCATCTCGCCCACGGTGGTGCAGGCCTCGAGCTACGCGAGCCAGGGTGCCAATTTTTTGAGCCAGCTCGCCGGCCAGAACACCGACTATTCGTCGAGCCTGGGTTTTGACGAGGACTATAACGTCTGGAGTCTGGGCAAGGCGGGCGAGGTCGCCGTTACCTACCAGAGCATGTACGACTCCGCGTCCGACCTCGCCAGCTCGCTGAGCAGCTCCTACTACGACGACTATTCCGACTCGGGCCACGGCCATGCCGTGAGCATCGTCAACCCCAACTACGGCAAGGTCTCCTCCGGCGGCGTCTCCTTTATCTCGTTCGCCGTCACTGCGTTTTGGGCGCTTGGCATGCTTGCCTCGATTGCCGGCATCGTCCTCTATCTCACTCGTGGCTTCAAGGTCGTGCTTCCTGCCGGCTGCGGCCTCATGGTGCTCTCGGTGCTGGCCTTTGAGCTGCTGTACGCGAACATGATGAACGCCGTCGGCTCGCCGGCCACCACTCCCATCTTTATGGCGCTGTTCGCTGTTGCCGCCGCCGTGCTCACCTTTGTGCTGCGCGAGCAGGCCGCCCCGTCTGCCCACTAGAAAACCGGCGCCCAACACGACCGATTCGTGACCCATGGCGGCCGAGGACAACGTCCCCGGTCGCTTTCCTTTTTCGCTTTTACCACCGCCAAGCAGGCAAAACAAAAAAATTTGCGATGAGAGGCAATGTTGCGCAACAACTTTTTGATTTTTGCCCTCATGGTATTGGTAGCAAAGAAAGGCAGGTGCTTACCAAGATGGATCAGACGACCGATAGCAAGAATACCACGGCGGCCCCGATCGACGCCAAGGTCGATATGGTTGCCAAGCTCGCCGGCGTCAACGGGCTCAAGCTCGTCTCGAGCGCGGCGGGCGGCACGCAGGTCTTTGTCGGCTCCTGCACGGCTGACGGGCTGCGCGGCACCTCGTGCTCGCTCAAGCTCATCCGCGGCGACATCGATCATCTGCGTCGCCAGGGCGACTTCTTCCGTCGCGTCTCGGACACGCAGGCCGATGCCGGCGGCACCCTCACGCCCTCCTCGCATGGTCTGGCGCGCGTGCTCTTCCACGAGCTCGTCGCCCTGCCCGGGGATGACGCCGTGTTGGCGGTGGTAACTGTCATGGTTCCGGGTGTGTCGTTTGCCGACGTGGTGCGCACCTGCGCCACGGGCGTGCGCACCCTTTCGTTTGCGCAGACGCTTTTGCTCGTGTCCTCGTGCTTTAAGGCGCTTGCCCAGGCGCAGGACGCCTTTGGCGGAACGTTTGTCCATCAGGACCTTAAGCCCTCCAACATCGTGTTCGAGAGCGACCCCTTTGATCTGGCGCCCGATCTTTTGGGGGATATCCCCCAGGCGGCCCTCATCGACTTGGACTTTTCGTTTTTGGCCGAGGAGGGGGCGTATCGCGCCCGCCCGCATGGAACGCCGGGCTATCTAGCGCCCGAGTTGCTGCTGGGGGAGACCGACGGGGTGTGCTACGCCCTGCCCGCGTCCGATGTGTTCTCGCTGGGCGTCCTTGCCCACGAGGCGCTCTGCGGCAGCCTGCCGTATCTGCCGGGCGCACCCGACGTCGGTGCTTCTGGCGGCGCGTGGCGGGACTTCTTTGAGGCCTGCCGAGCCACGGGCGCCGATGCCTTTGCGGTGGACGAGGGATTGCCGGCAGATGTGCGCGGCGCCATTGCGGCCTGCCTGGCGGGCGATCCCGATGCTCGTCCAAAGGCGGCGCAGATGGCCCGCGTGTTTGACGACCTGGCCCGCCGCCATGTGCAGCTCAAGGGCGACTTTATTGGCGATCGGCACGTGATGGATGTGGTGACGCCCGTCACGCTGCTGTAATGCCGCCCGCATCGGCGGCGATGTTGAGTTACTGGACTGTTCCCGAGGTGTTGCGCAACAGCGCGGGAATGCGGTGGCCCCTAAAGTTTGGGGTGCCGGGGAGTTAGGAAAGGGGGCCTCATGGCGAGCTCCTCTCAGGTTTGCGATTGCGTTCACGAGCACGGCTGGGACAGTGCGTTCTACCGTTTTGCCGAGACCATCAGAAACCTGACATGCGGCGGCTGCAACCACAAGCACATCTACGCGCTCGTGGGCACCCGTGGCAGGTATATCAACCACAGCAACCCTGTCGTTCGCAAGCGTACGGCTGCGGCACTGTCCCGCCTGATGCATTCGAGCCGCTATGCCGCCGATATGCAGCAGGGCTATGCCGACGACAGCTCGGTGTTCTCCAAGGCCGCGACCTCGCTGATCGAAATGCTGCACGAGACGACCAAGCTGGACGATGCGGAGCTGTTTGACTACGCGCTCCACACCTCGTGGCCCGAGCTGTTGCGCGGGCTGGAAAGCGAGCGTCGCGCCGGCCGCGAGGTCGATCCGTTGCGCATGGTCTGCGAGTCACGCGAGGTTGTGCGCTGGGGCGAGCAGCAGGCCGCTTGCGACCGCGCCCCGCTCGCCGAGCTCTTTGCCGCCTGCTTTCGCACCATGGCCTTTGGCTGCCTGGACGATCGCTTCGCCCGCACGCTGTGTTCTCGCACGCCCGCGGAGTCCGATGACTCGCCGGCAGCGTGCGACGAGCGCGCGCCCGAAGGCGCCTGCCTGGTGCGCGTCGCGGCCGAGGACGGGCCGTGTATCTCGGGCGTGTGGTGTGTGGATGCCGACCGGCCCTTTTCGATCGGGCGTTTTAGCAGCTGCGATGCGATCGAGGCCGACCCGGTGGTCTCGCGTCTGCACTGCCGCGTGTTCATGCTCGACGGCACCTGGTTTTTGGAGGATGGCGGAAGCACCCACGGCACGCGCGTCCTGCGCGGTGAGGACGATGCGCTCTCCTGCGTTTTCGATAGCGGGGGAGAGAAGGGCCCTCGGGCCTTTCCGCTCGAGTTCGGCGACCGCATTGTGCTCGCCGGCCGAATTACCTATTGGTTTTGCGCGCGCGACGCGCATGTTCTGACGATTGGTTAGCCAAATGGAAAAACGAGTTATTCAGCAGCGTGACGGTTCTATGGCACTCGGCTACGTGGTCGCCGACCAGCGTCAGCTCGACAAGCGTCTCTACGAGGTTGTGACCGGCGGCAACGTGGGCTGCCTGCTGCCCGGTGCGCTTATGCGCTATCCCGATGGCGTACTCGAGATGCGCTATCGCATCGCCGGCGAGACCTTGGAGCAGCGCCTGGCGCGCCCCTTTGACGGAACCGAGACCTGTGAGCTGCTCGAGAGCATCTCCAGCGCGCTTGATGCCCTGGTCGCAGGCCAGCTGCCGCTTATGAACCTGCGCTTTGCGGCCGACGAGGTGGTTATGGACGCCCCTGGTACGGGCTGTCGTTTCGTGTTTTTGCCGATGACCGGCCTGACGCCCAACCTGGACGCCGTTCGCGTGTTCTTTGAGCAGGTCGCCGCATCGGTCAAGCCTTCCGACGATATCGCCCAGAACGCCATGTCGTCGTTTGCCGCGTTCTTTAAGAAGCCCGGTCCCTTCGATATCCTGGGCTTCTCCCGCCACCTAAAGCAGGTGAGCGCGAGCGCCATGCTTATGGATGCCGGCACCACCGTGCTCGATGATGGCGACGGCGACGATCACGGCACCACCGTGCTCGACAGCGGTGACGACCACGGCACGACGGTGCTCGACGACGGCGAGGACCTGGACGTGTCTGCTCCCGGCCCCGTGTTGGGCACGGTCGTCCTTTCCGATTTGGAGGACGAGCCGATTGCCGCCACCGAGCCCGCACCTGCACCTGCGCCCGAGCCGCAGCCTGCCCCGGAGCCTGAACCTGAGCCTGAGCTGGAACCGGAGCCCGAACCTGAGCCGGAGCCCGAGCCTGAGCCCGAGCCGGCGCCTGAGGACGAGGACGACCTGGCCGACGCGCCCATCGCCCAGTCCCGCCCGGATCGCACTGGCGTGCTCAACCCGATCGACTTTAAGGTCGCCGAGGGTTACGAGTCCCTGTTCTCCCAGGATACGGTCGAGCGCCATGGCTCCCATGCGAGCGACGCCAAGGCGCCCGCGCACGCCGCCCACGCTCCCAAGCCCGAGCCTGCACCTGCGCCTGAGCCCAAGACCGAGCCGGCCCCCGCGCCCGCAGCTCCCGAGCGTCACCTGCGCTTCTACCTCACGCGCATTGCCACCGGCGAGCGCTTTGAGGTCCGCGGCCGTCGCTTTGTGGTCGGTAAGTCCAAGCACAGCTCGTTTATGGTTAAGGGCTCCACGACGGTTTCGCGCAGCCACGCGATCTTCGTCACCGACGGTGCCACCTGCACCATCGAGGACGACAACTCGCGCAACGGCACCTTCGTCAACAACGAGCGTATCGATCCGGGCTTCCCGGTTGCACTCGTCGACGGCGACACCGTGCGCATGAGTGACGAGAACTTTGCATTCGAGGTCCAGCCCGCCTAAGGGCGCGCGACCCACGTTGAGATATTCGAGAAAGGAGCGCAGATGCTTTTCGAAGGGGCCGGTTACTCCAATGTCGGCCGAACGCGCGAATCCAACCAGGATAGCTACCTGATCAAGGTCGCCTCCACCCCCGTGGGCGATGTGGCGCTGGTCGCCGTCGCCGACGGCATGGGCGGTCTTGAGTGCGGCGAGCTCGCCTCGGCTGCCGTGATCAGCATGCTCTCGGACTGGTTCGACAACAAGCTGCCCGTGGCCCTGGAGGCCATGGAAAGTTCCGTCGGCGGCTTTGAGAGCTTCGTCGACGGCCAGTGGGGTGGCCTGATCCAGGACATGAACATGGCGCTGATCCGCTATGGCATGGCCGAGCATATGAACCTGGGCACCACGCTTACCGCCATGCTCGCCATCGGCGGCCGCTATTCCATCGTGCACGTGGGCGACACGCGTGCTTACGAGCTCACCGAGTCGGCGACCAACCAGCTCACGGTCGATCAGACCTTTGTGCGCCGCGAGGTCGAGGCCGGCCGCATCACGCCCGAGGAGGCCCTCACGCATCCGCGTCGCAACGTGCTGCTGCAGTGCCTGGGTTCCACCAAGGAAGTCGTGCCCGACCTGATCCACGGCAACCTGGACCGTGATGCCATCTACCTGCTGTGCTCAGACGGTTTCCGCCACGTGCTTACCGATACCGAGCTTCGCCGCCGCTTGGGTCCCGACGCCCTGGACGCCAACGCCTGGGATGCCGAGCGTCGTCGCGGCGCCTATGCCACCTGCACCGCCGCCGACCTGGACCGCGAGGAGCGCGAGGGCTTTGAGGCGGGATGCGTCACGCAGCGCATCGCCGAGACGGCCCAGCTCGTCATGGATCGCAAAGAGGCCGATAACGTTACCGCGCTGGTGCTGCGCGTCCAGCCTCAGGGAGGTCGATAGCCTATGCCGTCTACCAGAAGCAGGCGAGAGGTCGACGCGCGTCGTAAGCGCGTGGGCGACGTCATCAAGGGCCGCTACAAGATTCTGTCGGTGATCGGCAAGGGCGGCATGAGCCGTGTCTACCTGGCCGCCGACCTGCAGCTCACCAACAAGCAGTGGGCCGTCAAAGAGGTCGACCGCAACGCGACCGACCCCACCGGCCGCCCCATCGAGCAGTCGCTGGCAAGCGAGGCCGAGCTGCTCTCCAAGCTCGATCACCCCAATATCGTCGACATCGTCGATATCGAGAAGACCGAGGACTTCATCTACGTCATCATGGACCACGTCGAGGGTACGTCCCTGGCCGACGTGGTGCGTCGTGAGGGCCCGCAGTCCGAGGAGGACGTGCAAAAGTGGATGCTGCAGGTGTGCGACGCCCTGGGCTATCTGCACCGTCAGGACCCGCCCATCGTCTACCGCGACATGAAGCCCTCCAACATCATGCTGCACCCCGATGGCTACATTAAGCTGATCGACCTGGGTGTTGCGCGCGAGTACAAGGACGAGGCCCGCAAGGACACCATCGCCTTTGGTACCACGGGCTACGCCGCGCCCGAGCAGTACGGCAAGGCCCAGACCGACGCCCGTACCGATATCTACGGCATCGGCGCCACCATGTGGCACCTGCTGGTGGGAGAGGCGCCTCCGGTCGAGTTCCCGCTGCCCAACGTTCATACCAAGAACGAGAACGTGGGCGAGGGCTTTGCCGACGTCATCATCCCCAAGTGCTGCGAGCTCGAGCGCGCCCGCCGCTATCAGGATTGCGACGAGCTGGCCGCCGACCTGGAGATCTACAAGGAACTCACCCGCGAGTTCCGCGATAAGCAGGCCCGCAAGGTCAAGACCTTCTTTGGCTGTGTCATCGCGTGCGTGGTGTGCCTGGTCGTGGGCATTGGCAGCATGGCACTGCGCGAGTCCACGATTACCGAGAAGTTCGACTACCAGATGAAGCTCGGCCGCGACCAGACCCAGTCGGCTCCCGAGAAGGCCGAGCGGGCCTACCTCGCCGCCATTGGCTATCGTCCGGGCGACGTCGAGGGTTACGAGGGCCTCATCGATGCTTACAAGGCCGACGGCACCTTCACCACCAAGGAGAAGGCGCAGCTCGACGACGTGTATCAGCAGAACCTGACCGAGCTCGAGAATTCGAGCAGGTTCTCGGAGCTGTCTTACGAGATGGGGCGTCTGTACTGGTACTTCTACTCCTATGGCGGCAGCAAGGACGACGAGGACGCCAACCGCACCACGCGCATCAAGGCGTCTGCCGAGTACTTTAAGAACGCCGCGGAGGACCCGTCGTTCGAGAACCGCGACAAGGCCAAGATCTACAACGGCATTGCGCAGTTCACGACCAAGATCGCCATCGCGGTCAAGACCGACGACGACTCCGACTCTATGTACAAGGAGTACTGGGGCAACCTGGAGGACCTGGCCGACGAGATCGCCAGCGAGTCCAACGAGACGGTGCGCCTGGACAGCTACGCGCTGATCTCCAACGCCATGGAGACCTATATGGATAAGTTCAAGGCCGCCGGCATTAAGAAGTCGCAGGCCGAGAAGCTCTACAAGAAGGTCGATTCGGGTCTTAAGTCCGTCTCGCCCAAGGATGACGATGCCGAACAGCGTCGCGACGAGACCATCCAGCGCCTGGAGAACGAGGTCCAGCGCAAGATCACCACGGTGTATTCCAACGCCGTCGTCGCCGAGGATTAAGGAGGGGCGAACATGGAAAACGTTTACTTTTACGTAGCGATCGCCGCGTTTGTTCTCGCGGCCGTGCTCGCCGTCGCTGCGGTGGTTGTGTTTGTGAAGATGGATGTCATCAACGCCATCCGCTTCCTCCAGGGCAAGCGCGTGCCTACGTCTGGCGAGGGCACACGCCGTCGTACGACGCGCGGCTCGCGCGGTGCTGGTGCTAAAAAGTCCGGCAACCCCGCCCGCTCCGTGCTGGGTGGCCCCGAGGGCGACGACCGCGTGACCGATATTGCGCACGAGGGCCCCGAGGGCGACGACAACCTGACCACGGTGGTCGCGCCCATCAGCGACGAGCCCGCATCGGCCCGTCATACCAAGGCACATGCCGCCACGGTGGAGAAACC
>CALEDY010000091.1 GCA_937949355.1 uncultured Collinsella sp.
CGTGGGCTCGGAGATGTGTATAAGAGACAGCCGCCTACGAGTGCGACGGCCCCGTGTACATGCGCTTTGCCCGTCTGGCCTCGCCGGTTATCAACGACCCCGAGACCTACAAGTTCGAGGTAGGCAAGGGCATCGTCATGCGCGAGGGCGCCGACGTCACCATCATCGCCTGCGGCCTGATGGTCGGCGAGGCGCTCGAGGCCGCTGAGCAGCTTGCTGCCGAGGGCATCGATGCCGAGGTCATCAACATGCACACCATCAAGCCCATCGATGCCGACCTGATCGTCAAGAGCGCCACCAAGACCGGTCACGTCGTGACCGTCGAGGAGCACTCCGTGATCGGTGGCCTGGGCAGCGCCGTCGCCGACGTCCTGTGCGAGCAGTGCCCGACGCCGCTTAAGAAGATTGGCGTCAACGATACCTTCGGCGAGTCCGGTCCGGGTGCCGAGCTCCTGCACAAGTACGGCCTGGACGCTGCCAACATCGTGGCGACCACCAAGGAGTTCCTGGCCTAAGGCATTTTGCGTTGGCCTTAATTTGAGAGCCGTTCCCGTATTGGGCAATATATAAGCCGGGGTGCCTTCCATGTGGAGGCGCCCCGGCTTTTTGTTTGGGGGGAGGAACGGTTAGAGGAGCTTCACGGTCGGGGCGAGGGCGTTGGCAAAGATGTCGTCTGGCCAGCATACCGCTGCGACATTAGCGTCATTTGCCGCAACCATATCAGCAAGAATGGAGTCGTAGGAGATTGTCCCCAACGATTGGAGGTCGACTATCTCGCGTGCGGCATCATCTGAACACAAGTTAAGACGATATTCAGCTTTTGATAAATGGTCTTGCCCCGCATCAAAGGTCCAACGATAAATTACTAGTTTTACATAGTGGTTTTCGTCGAGCTTGATGTCGCGAATACGGCCGCACTCGATATCTCCCGCGTTTCCATACGGTTCATTTTTCATGGCAAGATATCCAAGCTCTTTATCTGGAAAGGCAGTCGAGTACAGCCCTATCACATCTCCGTCGACTTCTGCTGTCACCCTACCATCCCAGTACTCGGGCAGGTCGACACTGAAGGTTTGGGCCTCGATGTGGCGTGCGGCGGCTTTGCGCTGTTCCTCGGCCTGGCGCGCCGCTTCCTCTTCGGCGGCTTTCTTGGCAGCGACGGCGGTGTCGCGGCGATTGGTTGCGGCGTGGCGCAGCGCGTCGACGTTGGGCGCGTCCTTGCCCTTGTATGCCATGGCGAGCGTCACGGCGTCGTTGATCTCGTCGTCGGTCACGTCGACAGCATCGATGGGTGTAAAGTCCAAAACCGAATCCTGCTCGGCGAGTTCTGCCAAGTCAATCTTCTCGCCCTTGGCAAAAGCGTCGTCGAGCGTGAGCTCGGCCTTTGTGCAAGACACCTGGTAGATGGTGCCATCTGCGGCGATGGGGGAGCCTGCCGCCTTGAACGTGTACTTGCCCTGGATAAGCTTGATGCCCGAGCCGTCGGAAGCGACATATTCGACCTTGTCGACCTTCTTTCCGTCGACTGTCTTGCCCTTTACGCGCACTGGCACGCGCGAAGCGCCATTGTCGGTATCCCAGCCCTCGGCCTTTACACTCACCACGAGCGCATGCTTGGAATGTGCCGACTCATACTGCTCTTGTTCCTGAACATGCTGCTGATTCAGGTGATAAGCCAGCCCACCGCCCCCGCCAACAATGACTACCGCCGCGATGACGATGGCAATCACTACGCCCTTCTTAGACTTCTTGTTGGGAGCGGGCGAACCCACAGGCACTGGCGAAACCGCAGGTTCGGCCACGGGCATAGCCTGCGTTCCATCAAGCGCAGCCCCGCACCCCGTACAAAACCGAGCCCCCTCAGCAAGCTCAGCCCCACAATAAGGACAAACCATACCAACCTCCAGCAAGCCTAGAACCATCCATCTAGCTCAACTGTAAGACGAGAATCCCAACCCAAGTTGCGCAACATGCAGCCCCAACAGAAGTTGCGGTGAAATAGGGACTGATTAGGGCTTTTAACTGCTAAAACAGTCCCTATTTCACCGCAACTTCTATAGAGACCTTATCAAGAAGGGTTTCTATTGGGATAAGGGCCCAGCACGACAAAGTGCATTTCAGACCCTCCCAACTTTGTATGCGCAGCATCACAAGGTAGATGCGCCGGCCCCATAGTAGCCGCAGGCCGGGCACAGGGTTACCTCCCAAATCTTTCCGCAGCGCAGGCCGGCGTTTGTCCGCAGCTCCGCAGGAGCAGGACAAATGCCGGCCATGCGCGAGGACGATTTGGGAGGTAACCCTGTGCGCGGCCGGACAGATCCCAAAGCCCGCCATGCTTCTTATGTGCAGCAAAGGCAATCCTGCTAAAATACAAAGCGCTCATGTAGTTTAAACGCACGACGATAAGGAGCACCAGTGGGTAACCACTTCCGTACCTCCGGTGCGGGCGATGAAGCCCCCAAGACGCAGCCGAGCGTCGCGGGCAGTCGTTTCGCCACTCCGGATTCAGAGGATCAGCTGTTTAGCCCGATCCCCGCACAGCCGGCAGATCAGGCACAGCCGGCGGCAGATCCCTTTGCCTACAACCCCACCAACGATGTTGCGCTTTCCGGCACGGCTGGCTTTGAGCCCGTTCAGACGGTGACCGCCCGCGTGGCTCAGCCTCAGATGAGTGCCGCCGCGCCGCAGCCTACCATGGCCGGCATCCCCGATCCCATGGCCCCTGCGGCTCCCGCGCCGCAGCCCGCGCAGTCCGGTCTTTTTGCCGGCATTCCCGACCCCACGCAGCCTGCGGCTCCCGTGGTCGAGCGCGATCAGGCCGCCGAGGTCGCAAGCCTCGACAACGCGCTCAACAACCCCGACTTCACGTCGGTGTTTGCGCCCATCGACCCGCAGGCCAGCCGCAAAAAGATGGCCAAGCAGGCCGGTGTCGAACCCGTCATCCTTATGGAGCACGTCACCAAGATCTATCCGGCGCAGCCCAACAAGCCCGCACTCGACGACATCAACATCGAGATCTATCCGGGCGAGTTCGTCTTTTTGGTCGGTCACTCCGGCTCGGGTAAGACCACGCTGCTGTCGACGCTCAACCGCGACGTCAAGCCCACGAGCGGTCGCATTTTGGTTGCCGGTCAGGATCTCATGAAGATCAAGAACCGCAAGGTTCCGTTCCTGCGTCGTCAGATTGGCGCCGTGTTCCAGGACTTTAAGCTCCTGCCGCAAAAGACCGCCTACGAAAACGTGGCGTTTGCCTTGCAGTGCATCGGCAAGCCCAAGGGCGTCATTCGCAGCCAGGTGCCCGAGGTGCTGCGTCTGGTCGGTCTGGCCGATCAGATGGACTCGCTGCCCGATCAGCTTTCCGGTGGCGAGCAGCAGCGCGTGGCCGTTGCCCGCGCTATGGTCAACCGCCCGCCGCTGCTGATTTGCGACGAACCCACGGGCAACCTCGACCCGGCGATTTCGCTGGGCATCATGAAGCTGCTCGAGCGCATTAACCGCACCGGTACCACCGTGATCGTCGCTACGCACGACCGCGAGATGGTCGATAACATGCACCGTCGCGTGATCGCCCTCGAGGGCGGCCACGTAATCCGCGACCAGGAGAGGGGAGGTTACGGCAACTATGGCACCAACTAACGTGGGCTACTCGCTCAAAGAGGCAATCAGCCACTTCTTCCGTAACTGGACCACCTCGCTCGGCGCCGTCATCACGATTTTCCTTTCGCTGTTTATCATCGGCCTGTTCATTATGGGTTCCGCGATGCTGAACTCCGTGATCGGCACCGTCGAGGATCAGGTCGTCATCAACGCTTTTATTAGCGATGACGCCGACCAGGCAGATGTTCAGGCCTTTGAGGCCGAGCTTAAGACGTGGAGCAACGTCAAGTCCGTGACGTACAAGGACAAGGACGACGCGCTGGCCGAGTACACGAGCAAGATGTCGGGTAACGCCGACGCTACCATGAGCGCGCTCGACGGTCAGAACCCACTGCCGGCTTCGTTTGCCATCGAGATGGACGATCCGTCCATGGTCGAGAGCACGGCTCAGAAGCTCAAGAAGAACGCCGATTTTCAGAAGATCGCGGACGACGGCGACGTTAACGCGAGCGTTCTGTACGGCCAGGAGGAAGTGAGCCGCCTGTTCCAGGTGACCAACTACATCCGTATCGCCGCTGTGGTGCTCGTCGGCCTGCTGACCTTTATCGCGTTCATCTTCATTAACAACACGATTCGCCTGTCCATTACGGCGCGTCGTCGTGAGATCGCGATCATGCGTCTGGTGGGCGCAAGCAACGGCTTCATTCGCGGGCCGTTCATTACCGAGGGCGTGCTGCAGGCCATTTTGGGCTCGCTGCTTTCCATCGGCGTGCTGGAGCTGCTGCGTAACCTGATGGTTCCGCGTCTGCAGGAGAGCATCGGCTGGATGTCGTTTGCGCTGCCGATGCAGTACTACCTGGTGACCTACGCTGCGCTGATTCTGGTCGGCGTCATTATCGGTCTCTTTGGTTCCGCCATCGCCATGCGCCGCTATCTGCGCGTGTAGGCGTGCTTGGAATTCGTTCCTTCCAACGGGTCGTCTCTTTTGGGGCGGCCCGTTTTTTTTGATCCCTGGGGGACGGCAGGATTGCGGATCACTCAGGGGGTCAGTCCGACCAAGTGATCCGCAATCCTGCCGTCCTCCAGGGATTATTTGGGTAGACTCTTGGGGTGTAAACGACCATCGATAGCAAGGAGGCGCCATGGGGCGCAACAACAAGCATAAGCGTGGGGCTCGCAATAAGCGCGGGCCGGTGCGCAGCGAGCGCCGCCCGAGTCTGACCGGACGCGTGCAGCTCCATGAGCATAGCGCCTACGTTGTAACCGAAAACGGCGACTACAAGGTCATGGGCCGCGGCAAGCGCGAGATTATGGACGGCGATACCGTTGCCGTGAGCATTAAGAACAGTCCGCACGGTGAGCGCCGCGCCGTGATTGAGGGCGTCGTCGAGCGTGCCGCCATCAGCGTGGTGGGTACGTATCAGACTGCCGGTCCGCTCGGGGTGATCGAGCCGCTCGATTCTCGCCTTAAGGCCGATTTCTTCATTCTGCCCGAGGATACCTCGGCGGAGCGTCTGGGTGTTCACCCTGGCGATGTGGTCGTCGCACGCATCCTGGCGTACCCGACGCGCCTGGAATCGGGCACCGTGACGATTGAGCGCCGTATTGGCGGCGATGATGCACCCGATCTGGGCGTTCAATATGTGATGGCACGCTACGGCTATACCGATAGCTATCCCGAGGCCGCGCTTGCCGAGGCAGAGACGCTTTCGCTCGATGTGACCACGGCGCTCAAGGACCCGCTTCGTCGCGACCTGCGCGACCGCTTTGTCATTACGATCGATCCGGTTGACGCGCGCGACTTTGACGATGCCATCTCGCTGGAGCGCACGCCCGAGGGCGGCTACAAACTGGGCGTCCATATTGCCGACGTTTCGCACTATGTGGCTTGGGATGGACATATCGACCTCGAGGCTCGCCATCGGACGACGTCGGTGTATCTTGCCGATCGCGTGCTTCCCATGCTGCCCGAGCGCCTGTCGAACGATCTGTGCTCGCTTCGTCCCGACGAGGATCGCCTGGCGTTTACCGTCGACATTGAGCTCGACGCGCAGGGTCGCGTGCGCCATTACGATCCCTATCCCAGTGTGATTCGCTCGCGCGTGCGCATGGACTACGACGGCGCCGAGGCGCTGCTGGTGCGTGCCGGCGCGGTGGAGTATTCGGTGCTGGAGGGCGCCGCCGAGGATGTCGCTGCCGCCGAGGCCTCGCGTGAGGAAGCGCTCGAGCGCGGGCTTGCGTGCGAAGAAACCGCTCGCGGCTATAACGTCGACTTGGGGGATTTCCTCGTGGCTGCCAACGAGCTCGCCGAGCATCGCCGTCGTATTCGCCGCGCGCGCGGCTCGGTTGACTTCGATACAGCCGAGATTCGGGCGCTGCTGGACGAGGACGGCGTGCCCGTACAGATTGTGGCCCGCGAGCGCTCGTGCGCCACGTCGCTGATCGAGGAAGCCATGCTGCTGGCCAACGAGTGCGTGGCGGAGTGGCTGGCCGACCGCGATATCGAGGCCTGCTACCGCGTGCATGACGATCCCAGCCCCGATAGCCTGCACGGCGCCGCCGTGGCGCTGGCGCAGCTGGGTATCATCGATGACCGTCGCGCTGCCGGCATTGCCCTGGGAAGCCCCGATGAGCTGCAAGCCACAGTTGACGCGGCCGCCGGTACGGCCAACGCTCCACTTGTCAACACGTTGCTGCTGCGCAGCATGCAGCGCGCGCTGTACAAGCCGCGCAACGAGGGCCACTTTGCGCTCGCCGCGCCGTGCTACTGCCACTTTACGAGCCCCATCCGTCGCTATCCCGATTTGGTGGTACACCGTGTGCTCAAGCTGCAGCTGGCCTACGAGCGGCTGGGCGGCAAGGACGCCTTGGTGCGTACGCCGCGGCTGATCGGTAAGGGTCGCGAGTCCCTGCCGCGCATCTTGCCGCAGATTTGCCGTGCGTGCAGCGATGCCGAGCGTGCGGCCGACGCCGCCAGCCACGCGACGCAAAAGATCAAGATTGCCCAGTACTACGAGGACCGCCTGGGCGAGCGTTATGCCGGAACCATCTCGTGGGTCAGCAGCATGGGGCTCTTTGTACGTCTGGATCTTACACAGGTCGAGGGCCTGGTTTCGATCAAGAGCCTGGGCAACGAGTGGTTCGAGTTTGACGAGGACGCGCTCACGCTCACGGGTGCCGACACGGGGACTCGCTTTGAGCTGGGACAGCGCGTGATCATCGAGGTCTCGCGCGTCAACACCACGCGTGGGCACTTGGACTTCAGGCTTATTCATTAGCTGGAATTTGGTGACTGATAGAGAACGGGGCGGTCTTTCGGGGCCGCCCTTTTTTGTGGCACCTCAATCGTCTTGTCGTACGCTCGCTTGCGTCTTCGGCCTGCTATAGGGGAGATAAAACCTACCAAAATAAACCTGTCCCTTTTTGGCAGGTTTACGAGAGAGCGGGGATGACATGGCAACGGTGTACGGGTATGCGCGGGTGAGCTCGCGTGATCAAAATCTGAATCGGCAGCTGGATGCGCTGGGAGCCTACGGCGTGGAGCCGGCGAACATCTTTGCCGATCATGCGAGCGGCAAGGACTTCGACCGTCCGCGGTATCGCGACCTGCTGTGCGCGTTGGATTCCGGTGATGTGCTGGTGGTACTTTCCATTGACCGGCTGGGCCGCAACTACAGCGAGATCCTCGAGGAATGGCGATGCATCACCAAAGAGATCGGCGCCGCCATCGTGGTGCTGGACATGCCGTTGCTCGACACGCGCGCTAGAGACTGCGGTGGATCGGATGTGACGAGCACGCTGATTGCCGATATTGTTTTACAGCTGTTGAGCTATGTGGCGCAGGTGGAGCGCGAGAACATTCACCGGCGCCAAGCCGAGGGTATTGCGGCGGCGCGAGCGCGCGGCGTGCGCTTTGGCCGGCCCCGCAAACCCTGTCCTCCGCAATTTGAGCTGGTACGCGATACCTACGAGGCGGGTGATATCACGCGGAGCCAGGCGGCAAAGCGGCTGGGCGTGTGCGTGGGGACGTTCGACCGTTGGATGCGCGAGATGGAGTAGGGGCGTCGCGTTCCTTTGGCGCCCCGATTCGAACATTTTGGATTTCGCTACGGCGGCAATCGCATTTGGGGGGTACACTCGCTGCTGCTCAAAAAATGACGGAGGTTAGCCCTTGGCGCGTGTGAAGCACATAATCGGATGGATTTCGGTTGCTCTGTTGGCCGTGACACTGGCAAGTATTTGGATGCTGACGGAGCAGAACGTGGAGCAGACGTCGTCGCTCAGCGAATCGACCGCGCACGTGGTGGAAGGACAGGCTGCGGGCGTTCAGCCTGGCGCCGCGCGGGAGTCCGCGGCGGGGGATGCCGTCGAGGGCACGGATTCAACGGCTGCCACCGTTCATCCGGACCCGCTTGCTTCCGTTCGCCTGTGGATGGGTATCAATATCCGCCGCGTCGCACACACCGTCGAGTTCTTCTTTGTGGGGCTGTTCGCTTCGGCGGCAGTGGCATGCCTGGGCGAGCGCCTGCCGTGCGCGCGATTCCGGTACGTATTCGTCCTGCTCTTTTGTGTCGTTTGCTCTGTCGGTGACCAGGTGCACAAGATCTTTGTCCCCGGTCGTCATTTCGACGTCATCGACTTGGGCTACGACGCCGCGGGCTATGTCAGCGCGATGCTGCTGGTATTGCTGATCGCCGCATGGGTACACCACGTGACGCGCCCCATCGGCGCCCACGCGAGGCGTTAGCCGGTAACTAACCCGTTTCTGATAGGGCTGACTCGTTGAATCATTTTGTGTCGCACTTATTTCCGAGCGGTCGGATTTGAGGGGCGAGCGGTAGAGCGTTCGCCCATAGTGCGCCATGATGCGGCACAATGTACCGCATAAGAAGTTCTAACACGGTACGAATGGTTCGTTGGTCTTTAATTCTTCTCAACGGAGGTGTTTGAGATGGCAAACGGATTGCTTTTGCGGCTTCGAGAGCGAGGGCTCAGCGCGAGCTCGGCGGAGCGCAATGTCATCGCATATGTGAGCGCTCATCCGCACGAGGTGGTCGGGTTGTCCGTCCGCGGTCTTGCCGATGCCACATTCTCCTCGCCCTCGAGCATTTTGCGTTTTTGCAAACGCTTGGGCTTTGCGGGCTATAAGGAGTTCCAGCGTGAACTGATTGCCGAGCTTGCGCTCTTGGGTGACAAGAAAGACGTTGCCCTCGAGGACATCTCCATGGATGACAGTGTCGAGCGTATCGTGGGGAAGGTGATGAAAAGCAACGTACGAACGATCGAAGCGACAGCGCGAACGCTCGATTACACCGTCTTGGAGCGATGCGCGGCCTATCTTAAGCGGGCGCGCGCGGTCAATCTGTTTGGCATCGGTGCCTCTCGTTTGGTCGCACACGATCTGGCGCAAAAGCTCATGCGTGTCGACAAAGAATGTCATCTGTACGACGACTGGCATGATCAGCTTTTGTGTGCCAAGAACATGCACGAGGGCGATATCGCAATCGCCTTTAGCTACTCGGGCTTGACGCAAGAGGTGTTGGACTGCACCGCCGAGGCTCAGCGCCATAACTGTCCCGTTGTGGCCGTAACCAAAGTAGACGGTTCGTCCAAGCTCGCCACCATGGCAGATGCTGTGCTCGGCGTCGCCGCAAGTGAGCCGCTGGTCCGCAGCGGTGCCATGGCTTCACGCATGGCCCAGCTCATGGTGGTCGATGCCCTGTATGCTGCTTACGTCGCCAGCGACTATGAACGGGCGACGCAGGTCATTAAGCAAAACTACATTGTGAAACAGGAAAGATGAGGTGAATAGAATGCTCGATTTAACGAAACTCACGACCGAACAGCGAAACCAGCGAACGATGGATCTCGACACTATGACGTCGCTGCAAATCGTCACGACGATGAACGATGAAGACCTTCGCGCTGTCCAGTCGGTCACGAAAGTGCTGCCCCAGGTTGCCACGGCAATCGATTGGGCCGCCGAGGCGCTCGAGCGCGGGGGGCGCGTCTTTTACATGGGCGCAGGTACCAGCGGCCGCTTGGGCGTGCTCGATGCTTCGGAGTGCCCGCCTACGTTTGGCGTGTCACCCGATCTGATTGTCGGGCTCATTGCCGGAGGCGAGACGGCGTTTATCAAGGCAGTCGAAGGTGCCGAGGATAGCGAGGAGCTTGGTGCGAGCGACCTGCGGGAACGCGGGCTCTCGGCCAAGGATCTTGTCGTTGGCCTGGCGGCAAGCGGTCGTACTCCCTATGTGGTGGGCGGCCTTGTGTACGCCAAGGCAACTGGGTGCAAGACCATTGCAATTGCCTGTAACCAAGGGTCGAAGATCGGGGAGAGCGCAGATCTAGCCATTGAGCCCGTGCCCGGTCCCGAGGTGCTGACCGGCTCAACGAGGCTCAAGGCGGGAACGGTCCAAAAGCTCATTCTCAACATGATTTCGACCGGCGCCATGGTCAAGATTGGCAAGGTATACCAAAACCTGATGGTCGATGTGCAGCAGACGAACGAAAAGCTGGTGGTGCGTGGCCAGAACATCGTGATGGAAGCGTCTGGCTGCACACGCGAGCGCGCTGTTCGGGCACTTGCAGATGCCGGCGGCCACGTTAAAACCGCTATTGTCTCGGTGTTGCTGGACTGCGATGCCGAGCAGGCTGCGGCGGCTCTTGAACGGGCACGCGGCCATGTCCGTGCTGCGGTGAGTGGCCATGAGAAGGGCAATGCCAATGCCCAATAGGTGCACGGCGTGAGCAGATGTGACATCCCGAAGAGACACCCAATACAAGGAGGAGTTATGACGAACAAAGAGCTGGCTCAAAAGCTGCTGGACCTTTTGGGCGGTAAAGACAACGTGCTCGCAAATGCGGCGTGCATGACGCGCCTGCGCGTGACCGTCAAGGACACGGGCAACGTCGACACGGAGGGCATTAAGGCACTCGACGGCGTGATGGGCCTGGTCGAGGACGACACGATGCAGATCGTGCTGGGTCCGGGCAAGGTGAATAAGGTGCTCGAGGAGTTCTCCAAGCTCACCGGCCTTGCGAAAGGCGTTGCTGACGAGAGCGTGGTTGACGCTGCTGCCACAAACAAGGCCGCGCAGAAGGCCAAGTACGAGTCTAAGCCGGTTCAGGCCTTCCTCAAGAAGATTTCCAATGTCTTCGTCGCCCTGCTTCCCGGCATCATTGCGGCTGGCCTCATCAACGGTATCTGCAACGTCATTAACGTCTCGACGGCAGGCGCGCTTGCAGGCGAGTGGTGGTACCAGGGCATTCGTTCCATGGGCTGGGCCCTCTTTGCCTATCTGCCCATCTTGGTGGGCTATAACGCGGCACGTGAGTTTGGTGGCTCCGCTGCGTTGGGCGGCATCGCCGGTATGATGTGCATCGCCAACAGTGCCATGCCCTTGCTTGCGCCTGGCGCGGCTGATCCTGCCACCGCCATTCTGCTGCCGCTCACCAATGCGCAGTACAACCCCGCTGCAGGCGGTATGATCGCGGCTCTCATCGCCGGTGCCTTCTTTGCCTGGATGGAGCGCCAGATTCGAAAGGTTATGCCCAATGCGCTCGACACGTTCCTGTCTCCGCTGCTGGTGCTCATCATTGGCGCCTTTGCCCTGATGCTTGTCATCCAGCCGGTCGGCGCTTGGCTGACGACGGCGATCTTTAGCGTCCTCACCTTTATCTTTGAGAAACTGGGTGTTCTGGGCGGCTATATCCTGTCGGCAGGCTTCTTGCCGCTGGTGTCCGTTGGCCTGCATCAGGCGCTTACGCCGATCCACGCGATGCTCAACGATCCCGACGGTGCCACCAAGGGTATCAACTACCTGCTGCCCATCCTTATGATGGCCGGTGGCGGCCAGGTTGGCGCTGGTCTGGCACTGTACTTTAAGACCAAGAATGCCAAGCTCAAGAAGTATGTCGCCGAGTCTATTCCCGTTGGCATCCTGGGTGTCGGCGAGCCTCTGATGTATGCCGTTACGCTGCCGCTCGTCCGTCCGTTTGTGACGGCTTGCCTGGGTGCCGGCTTTGGCGGCGCGCTTGCGGCGCTGCTTCACATCGGCACGGTTTCTCAGGGCGTTTCCGGTTTGTTCGGCCTGCTGATCGTCGTGCCCGGCCAGCAGCTCGGCTATGTTGCCGCCATGCTGCTTGCCTATGCCGCCGGCTTTGTCCTGACGTGGTTCTTTGGCGTCGATGAGCAGAAGATCAACGAGTTCTTTGGTGAGTAGCCTGATGCTGCGCGCTATGTCATTCGAGCGTCTTGACGTGCCGCAGATCTCTTGATGCTATGGTTGTGCCGGCGGGGCTAACTGCTCCGCCGGCCTTTTTTAAAGGAGCGTTGTAGCGTGAAAACGGGTATTTCGATTTATCTTTCCAGCCCTCTGCAGGATATTGAGCGGACGATTGAGCGTGGTGCCGCGGCGGGTGCACGCTATGCGTTTACCTCGCTGCATATTCCCGAGGATGGGGGAGCGGCGTATGCCGATAAAGTTCGCCAGGTGCTGTCGCTGCTTTCTGCCCGCGGCATTGCGTTAATTGCAGATGTTGGGCCGCGCACGTGCGATTTGCTTGGGCTTAAGCGCATTGAGGACCTGCGTGATCTGGGGCTGGAATACCTTCGTTTGGACTATGGCTTTAGCGCTCAACGGGTCGCGGAGCTATCCGGCGTGTTTCGCATTGTGGTTAATGCTTCGACGGTGAGCTCTGACGAAATCGCATCGTGGCGAGAAGCCGGTGCCGATGTGACTCGTTTTGCCGCCTGTCACAATTTTTATCCCAAGCCTTATACCGGGTTAGCTCTGGAGGACATTGCCCGGACGAATCTTCGTCTTGCGGCGCTCGGCTTTGAAATCATGGCTTTTGTGCCGGGTGATGCCAACGTTCGCGGTCCGGTATTCGAGGGGCTGCCGACGGTTGAGGCGCAGCGCGGTCGCGCATCAAAGGTTGCCCTCAACATGCTTGAGCTCGCACATGGCGCCGATTGCGACATTGTTTTGGTCGGCGACCCCGATCTTTCCGATGCGGGTTGGGCGCAGTTTGCTCAGGTTTCCGCCGGATATGTGGACGTGCATTGCGAGTTGGAGCCCGGCTACGACTATCTGCGAGGGCAGATCCATCACGACCGGCCCGATTCGAGCGCTTTCATCTTTAGGTCTCAGGAGTCGCGCACGACGCTTAAGCCGGATTCCGTGCCAGCGGATACCGGTGCCGGCCTGCCGCGAAAGATGGGGTCGATCGCTGTGAGCAATAGCGGCTATGGGCGCTACGAAGGCGAGCTTGAGATTGCACGGGTCGATCTTCCCGGTGACGAGCGCATGAACGTTGCGGGCCATATCACGCCCGAGGCAATGGAGCTGCTGCCGTTCATCAAGCGCGGATTTGGGGTACGGTTCGTTTAGCGTGTGACCCGTGGGCTACAATTGCCCCATCATGCGAAGGCGCCTCGTATGGCGTGTGCCTGTGTTGGTCGATTTATATTCGGAGGATTCCCATGGCCGTGCTGTTTGTTGAATATCCCAAGTGTTCGACCTGTAAAAAGGCCAAAGCCTGGTTGGACGAACATGGGGTCGAGTATATCGACCGCGATATCGTTGTGGACAATCCCACGGCCGATGAGCTTGAGGTCTGGATTGCTCGTTCGGGGCTGCCGGTGCGGCGCTTCTTTAACTCTTCGGGCATGAAATATCGAGAGCTGGGTCTGAAGGCGCGTCTGGATGCAGGCATGACGGACCAGGAGTGCTACGAGCTGCTGGCGACTGACGGCATGCTGGTTAAGCGTCCACTGCTGGTGGGCGATGACTTTGCGATCCCCGGCTTTAGGGAAGCGGCTTGGACTGAGGCGTTGCTTTAATCAGTCCTCCAGCTGTGCCCACTCGTGTGGGTTGTAGACCTTTACGTGTTTGTTGGGCATACCGCCCCAGTACTCCTCGTCCATAAAGGGCAGATATGCTTGAACGCCGGGGCAGATGAACGGGATCCGTTGCGCTTGCAGGCGGTCGCGTTGGCGCTGCTCCAAATGTGCCTCGGATATGACGGTCGGCATGCCGGAGAGCTCGACGAGGCTTGCCTGGATTCGCTTGAGGTCGGGGAGTCCTGCGTGCCAAGACGTCCGCATGATCAAAAATGAGGCGTGGCGGTATGTCGCCTGCATGACCGTGATGGCGGGGCGCAGCGTGGGGTGGATTTTGCCGCGGTCGGGCCAAGGGCCAATGGCAATCTCGAGGCCGAGGGTCTCCCATAGGTAATCAAGCTCTTCATTCATGGCGCCTCGATATCCGCGTAATAATGATGGTTCGATTGTTCCATCTGCCGCGAGTGCCGCATTGCTGCAATCTACCAGCGGCGCTTGCGGAATGATATACGGACGCTGGTGTCCTGCATGTCGGTATCACTTCACAGGTCCTTCACGAGCCGGCCGAATTTGACCGAATTTTAAAAAAGTCAAAATTGGGGCTTGCGCCACGGCGGGACTTCCCGTATATTTCTTTCTTGCGCAAAGGCACAGCCGAGCGCAGCGATGCAGTCATTGGGATGTCGTCTAATGGCAGGACAGCGGATTCTGGTTCCGTCAATGGGGGTTCGACTCCCTCCATCCCAGCCATTGCATTTGCTACATATGGCCCGTTCGTCTAGCGGTTTAGGACGCCGCCCTCTCAAGGCGGAGATCACCAGTTCGAATCTGGTACGGGCTACCCACAAATGAACGCCCGGGCCTCGCAAGAGACCCGGGTTTTGTGTATCGACCGTATATGCGGCGTTTGCCGCGTTTCGCTCAGATCGAGGAGTGGCCATGGATCTGCCCATCAGCTTGCAAGACATCACGTATGCCGAGAACTATCTGGCGCAGGGCGACCTGGCCACGGCGACGCCGCTGCTGGAGCGTCTGGTGGAGCTCGCCGAGGAGTATATCGACGCTGAGTGCAAGACGGAGGAGAACCGTCAGTTCTTTAGCTTCGATAGCAAGTTTGAGCGTCTGGCCTATCGCCGCGTTGAGAAGGATCCGCGCGAGCTCGTGCAGGTCGAGGTGCCGTTTGACCGTCTGTATTCCGACATGGCGTTTGCCTACATTCGCCAGCAGGATTATGTGAGCGCTCGCAATGCTCTGATGCAGGCCGTGCGTTGGGACCCCATGAACTGCAACTATCGCTTGGACTTGGCCGAGCTGTTCCGCGCGCTCGAGGACAAGCAGGAGTGGGCATCGCTCTCGTTCTCGGTGCTGGAGCGTGCAAGTGATGGCAAGTGTGCCGCCCGCGCTTACGCCAATCTGGGCCAGTACTTCTTGGAAGCCGAGACCGAGAACGTCTCGGCTGCCGCGGGCTGTGCCCGCTTGGCGCTGCGCCTGGCGCCCAACGATGCACATACGACGCGTCTGCTCAACAAGATTCATACCACCTATCCGGATGCCGCCGGTGAGAGCGACGACCATGTGATGGGCGAGTTGGCCCTGCAGGGCGTGCCGACCTCGCCTTCGGCCGAGATTGCCATCTGCCTGATTATGTGCGCGACCGATGCTGCAAGCGATGGCGACAAGCAGGAGGCGACGCGCCTGACGGTACGCGCCCGCGACCTGGTGGGCGAGGAGGCCTGCGCGGCGATTATCAAGCTGGTGCGCGAGAGCGATGCCGAGCTCAACGCCGAGCGTAAGGCGAAGCGCGAGGCCGCGGACAAGAACGCTGACGGCACCGAGGAGGCCGGCGATGCCCAGTAAGCGCGAGCGCAAGCTCATCTCTAAGAATCGCTCGGCACATCACGAGTACTTTATCGATGAAACCTTTGAGTGCGGCATTGAGCTGAGTGGCACCGAGGTCAAGTCGATTCGCGAGCGCGCCTGCCAGATCACCGACACCTTTGCGCTCATCCGTGGCGGTGAGTGCTGGCTCGTGGGCCTGCATATTCACCCTTACAGCCATGGTGGCGTATGGAATCGCGATCCTGACCGCCGGCGTCGTCTGCTGCTCCACCGCAAGGAGATTGATTTTCTCGACGGCAAACTGCGCAACCGTGGCTATGCCCTGGTGCCGCTGGAGCTCTACTTTAATACCGACGGCCGTGTAAAGCTGCTGCTTGGTCTGGGTCGCGGCAAGAAGCTCTACGACAAGCGCGAGGATATGGCCAAGCGCGATGTCCAGCGCGAGATCGACCGCGCGCTCAAGGAGCGCAACCGGTAGGCGCTCTATATAAGTTGCGGTGGAATACGGACTGTTTTGCCTGTTTGAGGGGCTATTCAGTCCCTATTTCACCGCAACTGCGGGCGTCTCATCTTGCTTACTGTTCTGACACATATGTCTCAAAGGCGGCGTCCGGTATGGGCGCCGCCTTTTTTGTGGGTACATACATCCATAAGGTACCAACCCGGGTTAGGGGAGTGATCGTTATGGACAAAACTGCGTTCTTTACCATGCCGAGTGGTCTGTACGTGGTGAGCGCTGCGGCAGACGGGCTGCGCGCCGGCTGCGTCATCAACACTGCGGTGCAGGTGACGTCCATGCCGCCGCGCATCTCGGTTGCCGTGAATAAGGACAACGTCACCTCGGGCGTCATCGCATCGGCCAAAGCGTTCGCGCTGACCGTGATCGATCAGACCGCCGACATGCTCTACATCGGTAACTTTGGGTTCCGCACCAGCAGCGATTATGACAAGTTTGCTAAATACGAGACCCGCGAGACGGCTCTGGGCATGCCCTATGTGCCCGAGCACGCGGCGGTCCTGTTTAGCTGCCGTTTGATCGACACTGTGGATGTGGGCACGCATCTGCTGTTTATCGGCGAGGTCGAGGATGCCGAGCGCCTGAGCGACGAGACGCCGTTGACCTACGACTACTACCACAAGGTCTTGAAGGGCAAGACGCCTCCGAAGGCGTCCTCGTATCAAGGCTAGAAATGTTTTAAAAACACTTGCATTATATTATTGAGAACATATACTAATAAGCGAAGTACATCACCAGTTACGTTCGAGAGGAGAACATCATGGCTGAGGAGAAGAAGACGTATAAGTTCGTGTGCGTCGTTTGCGGTTACGAGGTTGAGGTCGATACGCCCGAGCTGCCCGAGGACTACGTGTGCCCGGTCTGCGGCGTCGGTCCCGATCAGTTTGAGCTTGTCGAGGAGTAGCTCGCAGACACACGGCGATTAGCCATACAGAGCTCTGTCCAAGGGCCCCGGTCGAATTCTCGGCCGGGGCCCTTTTCCTCCGTCCCCAAGGGATCACGGCTGCTGTTGGCCGATCCTGTCTGTTGTGAGTCCGGCCGACCTTTTGTCTCAATCTGTAACATCTAACGGCTCAAAACGGGTCCACTTGTTACAGATCGAGACAAACCAAAACCGTCCGGCAGAAGATCTCAATCTGTAACATCTAGCAGTGAAAACGGGGCCTACGTGTTACAGATTTAGACAAACGGAGCTGTCCCTCGGAAAGATCTCAATCTGTAACATCTAGACATCAAAAGCGGGTCTAGATGTTACAGATCGAGACGTTTGCCTGGGTAGGTGCCCCGCCCATCACATCCCTGTCAACAACACGACATCGAGAATCGTCACGACGACACCGATCCCTACGAGCAACGCGTTGAGCGGGCGCGAGTTGGTGTATTTGCCCATGACGCGGGGCGAACTGGTGAGTCGTATGAGCACAAAGACCGTTATCGGCAGCTGAAGCGACAGCAGTGCCTGACTCCAAATGAGACCTTCAAAAGGATTCGGGACGACCAGGCACGCCGCCACTGCACCGACGAAACAGGCTGCCACCCCGATCGAAGAATGTCGGTCGTGGATGTCGTATTCCTCGTCGAACATGCCCGCGGTGATGGTGCCCGCTGCCATGCCCGCTGTCACGCTGCTCGAGAGGCCCGCGAACAGCAGCGCCACGGCAAAGATGATCGAGCTTGCCGGGCCCAGGATGGGCGAGAGCGTGGCGGCCGCGACGGCGAGGTCGTCTACGACGATGCCGTGGGCAAAGAAGGTCGTCGCGGCCAGGATGACCATCGCCGAGTTGATTGCCCAGCCCACGCCCATCGAAAAGAGCGTGTCGAAGAGCTCGTAGCGAAGGCGCTCCTCGATAACCTGCTCGCCTTGGCCTTCGAAGTGCATGGATTGGATGACCTCGGAGTGCAGAAAGAGGTTGTGGGGCATGACGACCGCCCCCAGGATGCTGACGACGATGGCGGCCGAGTCGGTGGGCATGCTGGGTGTGATCCAGCCTGCGGCGGCTTGCGGCCAGTCGACCTTGACCAGCGCGAGCTCGGCCAAAAACGATAAGCCCACTATGCCAACGAAGGCGATAATCCAGCGCTCGGCACGTTTGTAGGAGCTCGTCATGAGCATCGCCATCGATATCGTCGCCACGATGACGCAGGCGACGCGCACGGGCAGCCCAAAGAGCATCTGAAGTGCGATCGCACCGCCCAGGACCTCAGCCATGGCGGTGGCGACGGTTGCGAGATATGCGCTGACGAGCACGGCTTGTCCGACGACGCGGGGAAGATAGCGGGTCGTGGCCTCGGCAAGGCAGGCGCCCGTGGCGATACCCAGGTGTGCAGCGTTGTGCTGCAAGACGATCAGCATAATCGTGGATAGCGTGACCACCCACAGTAGCGCATAGCCAAATTGCGAGCCCGCTGCCATGTTGGAGGCCCAGTTGCCCGGATCGATAAAGCCGACGGTGACGAGCAGTCCGGGGCCGATGTGCCGGGCGATGTCCAGACCGCCATGGCCTCCGGTGCGGTGCGAGCCAAAGTGTTGTTTGAGATGGTTGAGCATGATGAGTTCCTGCGTACGGACGGCGCGGCGTCGCGCCGGGGTCGTGCGACGTCGCACGCTGAGCTTGAGATGGGGCTACTTGTGCGCCTTGCCCTGATTGGCAACGGCGTCGATCTTGGCGGCGATGGTTGCCGGGTCACCGATGTAGCGCTTATCGAGGACGTTGAAATCGGTGTCGAAGGTGTAGACGAGCGGCACGCCGGTGGGGATGTTGACCTTGAGGATTTCCTCGGGTGTGAGATTCTCAAACTTCATGACGAGCGAGCGCAGGGAGTTGCCGTGCGCGGCGATGAGCACGCGTTTGCCGGCGAGCATCTGGGGGCGAATCTCGTCCTCAAAATAGGGCCAGGCGCGGGCGATTGTGTCCTTGAGGCACTCGGTGTAGGGCAGCTGGTCGGGTGCGATGTCGCGGTATTGCTCCTGGGTGTGGGGGTCGCGCGTGTCGCCCGGCTCGAGCGCCGGCGGGCAGACATCGAAGGAGCGGCGCCAGATGAGCACCTGCTCGTCGCCGTGTTCTGCGGCGGCATCGGCTTTGTTGAGACCCTGCAGTGCGCCGTAGTGGCGCTCGTTGAGCTTCCAGGACTTGATGACGGGCAGCCACTCGCGGTCCATCTGGCCGAGCACGATGTTGAGGGTGTGGATCGCGCGCTTGAGGCGCGAGGTGTAGCAGATGTCAAAGTCGAAACCCGCTTCTTTGAGGGCACGGCCGCCTGCGGCCGCCTCTTCGCGGCCCGTGTCGGTGAGCTCGACATCGGTCCAGCCGGTGAACAGGTTGAGCTTGTTCCACTCGGATTCTCCGTGACGGATAAGGACGAGTTGCATCGTCTGCTGCTCTGCTTGGTACGCCATAGGGCCTCCTTGATCTGGCACAGCGTGCGTGCCGTTTGCTTGACGCCGCAAAGGATACCCGTTTTAGGCTCAAAAGTTAACCAAGACTAACAAAATTGTTGTATTTGAATAGGATGGTGAAAGGGGATTGCCGAAATGTCTTGATCTGTAACAGCTAGGGATGGAAATTGGGTCTAGGTGTTACAGATCAAGATAGGAAGAAATGGTCCTATGGAAAATCTCGATCTGTAACAGCTGACCGCCAAAACCGGCCCTTCGTGTTACAGATTGAGACATTCGGAACCGTCTCTCGAAAACATCTCAATCTGTAACAGTTAATCGTCGAAATTGGGTCTTCCTGTTACAGATTGAGATGTTTGAAGCGGTGAGCTTGCAGGCCGAACTTGGGGCCCTTGTTGTCGCCCTTGAAGTCGGCGATACCCACTCGTAGGGCGTGCGTTACGCGATTGTTTCGAAACGGGTGGGAAACACAACGAGCTGGCGATGCTCCTAGTATGCCTATTCAACTGACTGTCTAATAACTAGGGGAGGATCGCGATGCAGGCAGATTCCGCTCAGCAGCAGGGCCTTTATCGCCCCGAATTCGACCACGATGCATGTGGCATCGGCGCGCTCGCCGATATCAACGGCGAGCGCCATCACCAGATTCTGGACGACGCACTGTCCATTCTGGTCAACTTGGAGCACCGCGGCGGCACCGGACTCGAGAAGAACACCGGCGACGGCGCCGGCATCCTGTTCCAGGTTCCGCATCACTTTTTCCGCAAAGAGGCTCAAAAGTGCGGCCAGATTCTGCCGGCAGAGGGCGACTATGGCGTGGCCATGCTGTTCTTCCCGCAGGACGGCAAGGGTGTAGAGGATGCCCGTCGCGTGTTTGAGGAGGGCTGCGCCGAGGCCGGCGTGCCGCTGCTCTTTTGGCGCGAGGTACCCGTCGATCCGCACGACCTGGGCGAGACGGCCCGCGCCTGCATGCCTACCATCCTGCAGGCCTTCCTGGGCCGCCCCGACGACACGCCCGCCGGTGACGCCTTCGAGCGCCGCCTGTACGTGTGCCGCCGCACCATCGAGAAGAAGGCCGACGCCGAGTTCGCCTTGCGCGACAAGATTTTCTACGTCTGCTCCATGAGCTCGCGCACTATCGTGTACAAGGGCATGCTCGTCGCCACGCAGATGCGCCGCTTCTTCATCGACCTCAACGACGCCGCCGTCAAGACGGCCGTGGCGCTCGTCCACTCGCGCTACTCCACCAACACCACGCCCAGCTGGGAGCGCGCGCACCCCAACCGCTTTATCATCCACAACGGCGAGATCAACACCCTCAAGGGCAATGTCAACTGGATCCGCGCCCGCGAACCCAACCTGTACAGCCCCGTGCTGCAGCACGATCTTGAGCGCGTGATGCCCATCATCAACCGCGAGGGTTCCGACTCCGCGATTTTGGACAACGTGCTCGAGTTTTTGGTCATGAACGGTCGTCCGCTCACGCGCGCCGCATCTATGCTGCTGCCCGAGCCGTGGGACCACAACGACAGCCTGAGTGAGGAGCGCCGCGCCTACGACGCCTACCAGTCCATGCTCATGGAGCCGTGGGATGGTCCGGCGGCCATCGCCTTTACCGACGGTCGCACGCTGGGCGCCGCCCTCGACCGCAACGGCCTGCGCCCCGCTCGTTACTACGTGACGCGCGACGGTCGCTTTATGCTGGCAAGCGAGGTGGGCACCATCGAGGTGAGCCCCGAGAACATCCTGACGAGCGGCTGTCTGGGGCCGGGCCAGATGCTCGAGGTCGACTTTGCCCGCGGGCGCGTCATCTACAACGAAGAGCTGCGCGCACGTTACGCCAAGGAAAAGCCCTACCGTGATTGGATTGCCGAGGAGACGCTGACGGTCGACGCGCTCGACAAGCCCGCCGCGGCGACGCCCGCCGAGGACGCCGAAGTGCCCGCCGCCGTGCGCATGGCTAAGCTCGGGTATCACTGGGATGATGTTGACGAGGTCGTGCGTCCCATGGCCCAGCAGGGCAAGGCGCCGCTTGCCTCGATGGGCATCGATGCGCCGCTGGCCTGCCTGTCCAAGAAGACGCGCTCCTTCTACGACTATTTCTATCAGCTGTTCGCTCAGGTCACGAACCCGCCCATCGACGCCCTTCGCGAACATATGGTCACCTCGACCACGCTCTACCTGGGCAACCACGGCAACCTGCTCGAGGACTCCCGTACGGCCTGCCAGCTGGTTCGCTTGGAGCGCCCGTTGCTCAACGAGGAGGAGTTCGAGCGTATCTGCGCCATCGACCGCGTGGGCTTTAAGACCCGCCGTTTCCGTGCCGTGTACCGCCGCGATGCCGGCGAGGGCGCGCTGCAGGCTGCGCTCAAGCAGCTTGCAGAGGACGTTGAGGCTGCGGTCCGCGACGGCGTGAACATCGTGGTGTTGAGCGATCGTGCCGCTGCAGGCGAGGTACCCGTGCCGTCGCTGCTCGCCGTGGGCTGCGTGCACAACCACCTGATCCGCGCCGGCGTGCGTACCTTTGCCGACATCGTGGTGGAGTGCGGTGACGCCGTGTCCCCGCACGACTTTGCGGCGCTGGTGGGCTACTCCGCGAGCGGCATCTATCCGTACAACGCACATGCGTGCATCCGCGATCTGGCGGCACGCGGCGACCTGGACGTGACGGCCGAGCAGGGCATTGCCAACTACAACAAGGCCGCGACCGCCGGCATCGTCTCCATCATGTCCAAGATGGGTATCTCCACGGTGCAGAGCTACCACTCCGCGCAGATCTTCGAGGCCGTGGGCTTTACGCCGGAGTTCGTCAACGCGTACTTCGCCGGCACGGTGAGCCGTGTGGGCGGTATGGGTGTCGAGGACGTTGAGCGCGAGCAAAACGAGCGCTATGACGCCGCGCTCGCTATCCTTAAGAGCCCGGCTCCCGATCAGCTGCCCACGCTGGGTCTGACCAAGTGGCGCCCGCTCGGCGGTGAGGATCACCTGATCGACCCTCAGACCGTCTACCTGCTGCAGACCGCCTGCCGTGAGGACAGCTACGACACCTTTAAGGAGTACAGCGCCCGCCTGCGCCGCACCGGCCGCGCCGTGCGCCTGCGCGACTTGCTCGACTTTGATGCCAGCGGCCGCACGCCGGTTTCGCTCGACGAGGTCGAGCCCGCGCTCAACATCGTCCGCCGCTTTAACACCGGCGCCATGTCGTACGGCTCCATCAGCAAAGAGGCACACGAGTGCATGGCCATCGCCATGAACCGCCTGCACGGCCGTTCCAACTCCGGCGAGGGCGGTGAGGATCCGCGCCGCGAGACCCCGCTGGCTAACGGTGACTCCAAGAACTCCGCCATCAAGCAGGTAGCAAGCGCGCGCTTTGGCGTGACGAGTCGCTACCTGTGCAGCGCCTTCGAGATTCAGATCAAGATGGCCCAGGGCGCCAAGCCCGGCGAGGGTGGCCACCTGCCCGGCAAGAAGGTCTACCCCTGGATCGCCGAGGTCCGTCAGTCCACGCCCGGCATCGGCCTGATCTCGCCTCCGCCGCACCACGACATCTACTCCATCGAGGACCTGGCGGAGCTTATCTTCGATCTTAAGAACGCCAACCCCGGTGCGCGCGTGTCAGTCAAGCTGGTCAGCGAGGCCGGCGTCGGCACCATCGCCACCGGTGTAGCCAAGGGCGCCGCCGACAAGATCTTGATCAGCGGCCACAATGGCGGCTCGGGTGCCGCTGCGCGCGACTCTATCTGGCATGCGGGCCTGCCGCTGGAGCTTGGCCTTGCCGAGGCCCAGCAGACGCTGCTGCAAAACGGCCTGCGCTCGCGCGTGGTGCTCGAGGCCGACGGCAAGCTCATGGACGGCACCGACGTCGCCGTCGCCTGCTTGCTGGGCGCCGAGGAGTTTGGCTTTGCGACCATGCCGCTCATCTCCATGGGCTGCCTCATGCAGCGCGACTGCCAGCAGGACACCTGCCCGGCCGGCATCGCCACGCAAAACTGCCGCCTGCGTCGCGGCTTCCGCGGCAAGCCCGAGCACGTCGAGCACTTTATGCTCTTTGTTGCCGAGCAGCTGCGCGAGGTCATGGCGAGCCTGGGCTTCCGCACCGTCGACGAGATGGTCGGCCATCCCGAATGCTTACGCCAGATCGAGGTGCCGGGCAACCGCAAGGCCAACCTGCTCGACCTGTCGCCTGTGCTGGCAAGCGCGACCTGCGAGTTCGGTGCGCATATTCCAGGCGCCAACGGTCGTCACTTCCTGCCGCAGATGGCCGCGGACAGCGAGCTCGACAAGACACTCGACTCCACGTTGTTTGTGCCCTATACGGCCGATGCCCGTGCGCACCTGCGTCCGATTCGCTTCCGCGCCGATATCGCCAACGTCAACCGCTGCGTGGGCACCATCCTGGGCAACGCGGTGACCAAGGCGCATCCCGAGGGCCTGCCCGCCGGCTCCATCACCGTCGATTGCGATGGTTCGGCCGGTCAGAGCTTTGGCGCCTTCCTGCCGCGCGGCATTACGCTCAACGTGTGCGGCGACGCCAACGACTACTTTGGCAAGGGCCTTTCGGGCGGCGAGGTGTCGGTGCGTCCCAACCCGCATGCGACCTACAAGTTCGACGAGAACATCATCGTGGGCAACGTTGCGTTCTTTGGTGCCACGAGCGGCCGCGGCTTCATTAACGGTCTTGCCGGCCAGCGTTTTGCCGTGCGCAACTCCGGTGCCACCGTGGTGGTCGAGGGTTGCGGCAACCATGGCTGCGAGTACATGACGGGCGGTCTGGCGCTCATCCTGGGCGAGGTCGGGCAGAATTTTGCCGCCGGCATGACAGGCGGCGTGGCCTACGTCTTTGACCAGTACGGCACGCTCAGTGCCCGCGTGAACCATGAGAGCGTGGAGCTCAAGGCCCCGACGGCTGGCGAGCTGGCGCAGATTCGCGAGCTCATCCAGGAGCACGTGGACGCGACGCAGAGCCCACGCGGCATTAAGCTGCTCTACAGCTTTGAGACGATGAGCAAGCACTTTGTGAAGGTCATTCCGACCGAGTACGAGCGCGTGCTGGCGATTGTCGCTGCGGCCGAGGCCGCGGGCAAGACGCATGCGCAGGCAGAGGAGCTGGCGTTTGACATTGTGACCGGTCGCGCGAGCGCCGCGGATGTCGCTCGCTTTGATGTCGCGGGCGGTGCTTCGGGCACTGCGTCCGTGGCTGCCAGCTCTGTTGCTTCGACCAAGAAGGAGGCGTAAGTGCCATGGGCAAGCCCGGTGCTTTTCTTGATATCGATCGCGTGACCCACGAGCTTCGCCCCGTGGAGGAGCGCAGCCATGATTTTGATCCCCTGTATGTGGAGCTCGACGACGACGCGCGTCGCGCCCAGGCGAGCCGCTGCATGATGTGCGGCGTGGCGTTTTGCCAGATGGGCGCGAGCTTTGGCAAGGCACGCCCGAGCGGCTGCCCGCTGCACAACCTGATTCCCGAGTGGAATGAGCTGGTGTATCGCGGCCGCTGGGACGAGGCTGCCGAGCGTCTGTCGCTCACCTCGCCCATGCCCGAGTTCACGAGTCGCGTGTGCCCGGCACTGTGCGAGGCCGCGTGCAACCTGGGTTCGGTCGATGGCCAGCCCACGACGATCCATGACAACGAGCGTGCGATCAGCGACCATGAGTGGGCAAATGGCGGTCCGCGTCGCTTTGAGCCGGCAGGGGAGGGCGCACCCACGGTTGCCGTGGTGGGCTCCGGTCCTGCTGGTCTGGTAGCGGCATGGGAGCTTGCGCGTCGTGGCGCCCGCGTGACGGTGTTTGAGCGCGACGACCGTCCGGGCGGTCTGCTCATGTACGGCATTCCCAACATGAAGCTCGAGAAGTCCGTGGTCGAGCGTCGCGTGGCGCTCATGCGCGAGCTGGGCATTGTGTTTGAGCTGGGTGCTGACGTTACGAACCCTGCGGTAGCGGCCAAGCTCGATGACTTTGACGCCGTCGTGGTGGCTGCCGGCGCTCGTGCGCCCCGCGGCCTTTCGGCTGCGAACGTGGATGCTCCGGGCGTGGTGTACGCGGTGGACTACCTGACGGCTTCGACCGTCTCGGTGCTCGACGGCGGCGAGCCCGCTATCGACGCGCGCGGCCTGGACGTCGTGGTCATTGGCGGCGGCGATACCGGCAACGACTGCGTGGGTACCGCCGTGCGTCAGGGCGCACGCAGCGTGCGCCAGTTTGAGTTCCTGCCGGCTGCGCCCGATAAGCGCGCGGCGAGCAACCCCTGGCCGCAGTGGCCCAACGTTAAGAAGACCGACTACGGCCAGCAGGAGGCTATCGCTGCGATGGGTGGCGAGATGCGTGCCTGGGGCGTGGATACGCTCGAGGTGCTGCTGGACAAGAAGGGTGCGGCTGCGGGTCTGCGCGTGGTCGATCTGGACTGGTCGGCGGGAAAGCCCGAGCGCATCGCGGGCTCCGAGCACGAGGTGCCGGCGCAGCTGGTGCTCATCGCCTGCGGCTTTACGGGTCCCGAGCATGGCGTGTTCGATGCGGTGAGCGTGCCTGTTGCCACCGCTGGTCGTCCGCTGCCGGTGATGGCTGCCGAGGGCTCGCGCCTCGCGGCTCGCACGGAGGGTGTCGCCGCGGATGCCGCGCCGGTGTATGTGGCCGGTGATGCCCGCAACGGCAGCTCGCTCGTGGTGAGTGCCATGGCCGATGCCCTGGCCTGCGCAGCCGAAGTCGCCGAGGCGCTGGAGCTGTAAAGTAGTCATTTAAGAACGCCCCCAACGACTAGTCATTGGGGACGTTCTTTTTTGTCTAGTCGTTGGGGACACTCTTTGCAGAGTGCCTGTTCATTTGTCGACGTGTGAGTGTTCATTCGTCGACGTTTGCGCCTGCTGCGCTCTGCTGTTTCTGTGGTGGCCTGGGTGGTGCGGCTCAAAAGAGCGGGTTCGCTGTCTATGCCTACCTGTGGTTTCTTTGCGGTTCGCTCATTCGGTCAAGTGTTCCGTCAAGGGTTTGGTCAGCATCTGGTTTGCAGTCGGAGACCCATTTTGCCCGTGCTGGCCACGGTCGTCTGCCCTCCTCGTAAGCTCAAATTGAGGCCCATCAGTTTGAGGAGGATGCCATGACTGACCACGTTTTTGACCGAGCGCTGCTGGTCGAAGCCGTCGGCAACGATATTGCCGATATGGCTCACTTTTGGATGCTGCGGAAGTTTCAATTCCTGGAGCCGGCTCGCGAGCAATTCGAGATCATTGTCGATCCGTGGCTCAGCTATTGCGAGGAACCTTCTCAAAACGAAATCATGGCCTACAACATGGCGTTTACCGATTGGCTGCTCTTTGAGCGCCCCTATCGCCATGGCGCGACGTTGCTGGAGCTGTATGTTGAGGAACCGCCGGCCTCGCTTGCGCCTGCTTCGCTCAAACGACTCGAGCAAGTGCGCGACACGCAGTATTTCTCGCGTTTTGGCATTTTGGACAAGGACCCCGCGACTGGCATGATCGCGCTGAAGGACACGCGCACCGGCCGTCGTTTTGATGTCTACGACCCGCATATCGTGCAAAAGGAGCATTGGAGCGATGGCGCGATCGCGGTGCGCCTCGCGTGCGTGGACGATGTCTGGCTGACGGCGGGGCAGCTCTATCTGTACGACATTGCCCGCCTGAGCGACACGGCAGTCGATGGGCCGGGCGCGGTGCATCCGGAGGACCTACAGGACGGTTTTGACACCTCGTGCATTAGCTTCTTTTTGCGACTGGTCCGCGACATCATGGGGTCACAGGGACGATACGTGAAGTCGCTCAATATTTACGAGCAGGAATGGGAGTAGGGGATGGCGCCGGTGCCGGTTTGTCTTGATCTGTAACATCTGGAGGCCGTTTGGGGCCGTAACTGTTACGGATTGAGATGAACTGGCGCGGGCTGTCCGAATGTCTCAATCTGTAACAACTGGAGGTAATTCTGGCCCGTAACTGTTACAGATCGAGACTGAAGGTTGGCTGCCGATGAATTATCTCAATCTGTAACATCTAGCTGCTAAAAACCGGTCTACCTGTTACAGATTGAGACAAAGGGTTGGACCGCTGCCGAAAGATCTCGTTCTGTAACATCTGGAGGCTCAAATGTCGCCTTCTTGTTACAGATCGAGATGAACGGGTGCGGCGGGCAACGGAGACGGTGGTTCGTTTGTCTGATGTGGTGGTGATGAAGGTGTCCAGTACCGTCTGTAAGCATAAACATACGACTCGTAACACATTGGCACGAAACAGGATGCTCGCTCGGCTCACGGAGGCGGGGGAGCGGGGCGCGCTGCTCGCAACCCATGACAACGCCGAGCTCATGTGGCTGAGGCGTCATGTGGGGACCGACGATATCGCGGAGCCCGAGCCGCATCTGTTCTGTTTTCAACATGATTGGGATTTGCTGACGCCGTCGGAGCGGGCGCTGCGGACCATCAATGGTCTTGCGGAGTTTCATCCCGATTGGGCGTTCTGGGGATATGATGCGGCGCTTCTGTGGGGCCTGGAGGTGCCGAATGATTTGCTCGGGCCGCGTTTTCTTGTTAAGACGGGCTGTTCTGCGCCGTTGAGCGGTGGGTGCAGGTTGCTGCGTCCGCAGGCGGCGGGTGCGCTAGAGCGCGTCGACGGTGTGCGGGTGACGCCGTTTTGGCGCACGGTGGAGGATTGCCTGCTACGGGCGCCGTTTTCGTATGGGCTGGCGATTGCCGATTCTGCCTTGCGGACGAAGGGTTCGTCGCGCGACGACCTTTGCGAGCGACTTCACGTCGATTACGAAGGCAAGCGCGGGTATCGCAGGGCGCAGGTGATCGCATCGTATGCGGACGGGCTGTCCGAAAACGGCGGCGAGTCTCGTTTTCGAGCTTTCTTTATTGCGTACGGCTTTCCGGTGCCGGAGCTTCAGGTGGAGTTTCATGACCCGCTTGATCCGAATAACGTGTTTCGGGTCGACTATTTCTGGCGGCTCGAGGACGGGACGTGCGTCATCGGCGAGCTGGACGGGAAGGGGAAGTATACGCTGCAGGCCGGCGAGGGCCGGAAGTCCGTCGACCCGTTTGTGGCGGAGCGCCAGCGAGAATCTCATCTGACAATGCTCGGACACAAGGTGCTTCGGTTTACGTTCGACGAGCTCAAAGACCCGGGGAAGCTGGTCGAGAAGATGAGGCTGGCGGGTATTCCTCAGCAGGCTGAGTTGGCTGAGGAATGGAGGCGTCAATGGTACGGGCGCTGACGGAGTTTGTCTCGATCTGTAACGTCTTGGGGCTGTTTGGGCCAGTAACTGTTACAGATTGAGACGAACAGGCGCAGCATCGACCGAATGACTCGATTTGTAACAGCAAGAGACTGTTTGACCTTCTGGCTGTTACAGATCGAGACGGAAGATTGACCGCTGCTGAAAGATCTCAGTCTGTAACGTCTGGCGGCCAAAACACGGTCTAACTGTTGCAGATTGAGATATAAGTTGGGTGCGTGCCTGAAGATCTCAATCTGTAACATCTGGCGGCTGAAAACCGACCTATCTGTTACAGATTGAGATGTTTTGCAGGTACCGCTGGAGTAAGGCCACATCGACTCCCGTTCATCCTCACATCCTTCTCATTTATCCGTTAACCGATATGTGCAGCTTTAGCCCACTGCATTAGGTGATAATGGACAAATGTTGAAGTTTTCTGAGGGGGAGGAGTCCGATATGGCGTCTGCCGATCGTCCCACGATGTTTATCAATGCGACCATCCTGGATGGCTCGGAGCATATGGAGCCGCAGGCCAATATGGCCGTTGTCGTGGAGCGCGGTTCCATCACGTGGATTGGCCCGAGTGCGACGGCGCACGCGCCGGCGGGTGCCGAGGTTATCGACCTGGGCGGCGCATATCTCATGCCGGGTCTCATCAACATGCACGTGCATCTTGTCGGCACGGGCAAGCCGATGTCGTCCGGTGACGCTGGCGCGCTGATGAAGAAACTCGACAATCCGGTGGGTCGCGCCGTCGTGCGCCACATGCTCAAGGGCAGCGCCCAACAGCAGCTGGCAAGCGGCGTGACCACGGTGCGCGGCGCGGGCGACCCGCTGTTTGCCGACATCGCCGTGCGCAATGCCATCGATGCCGGCAAGTATCAGGGCCCGCGCCTAGTGGCGCCGGGCACGGGTGTCACGGTTCCCAACGGTCACGGCGCCGGCCTGTTCGCGCAGGTGGCCAAGAGTCCCGAAGAGGCGACCGAGCAGGTGCGCGACCTGTATGCGCGCGGCGCAGACGTCATCAAGCTGTTTGTGACGGGCGGCGTGTTCGACGCAACTGAGGTGGGCGAGCCGGGCGTACTGCGCATGTCGGTCGAGGTCGCCGCGGCGGCGTGTAAGGCGGCACACGAGGTCGGCCTTCCGGTCATGGCCCATGTCGAGAGCACTGAAGGTGTGAAGGCCGCGCTTCAGGCCGGCGTCGATACGATCGAGCACGGTGCTCCGATGACGCCCGAGATTCTGGACCTGTATCACGGCGCGGCCGGTACGCAGCTCGACGGTCGCGCGCCGAGCGTGACCTGCACGATTAGCCCCGCACTGCCGTTTGTACTGCTCGATCCGGAGAAGACTCATTCGACCGACACGCAAAAGAAGAACGGCGACATTGTGTGCTCGGGCATTATCGAGAGCGCTCGTGCGGCGCTGGAAGCCGGCGTTAAGGTGGGCTTGGGCACGGACTCGAGCTGCCCGTTTGTGACGCAGTACGACATGTGGCGCGAGGTGGCTTACTTTGCCAAGTACGTTGGCGTGAGCAATGCCTTTGCGCTGCACACGGCCACGCAGGTCAATGCCGAGCTGCTGGGCCTGGGCGGTGAGACGGGCACGATCGAGTGCGGCAAGGCGGCCGATATCCTGGTGACGCGCGGGAATCCTCTGGATGACCTGTCGGCCCTGCGCGAGCCGATGCGCGTGATGTGCCGCGGCGGCTTGGTGCGCAAGCTGAAGGTCAAGCATATCCCTGAGGTGGACGCCGAGCTCGACGCGATTATGGCTATGCCTGCCGAGGCGCTGGCGGAGGAGCTTGCCCGCGACGGCGTAGCGTAAGTAATGTGACAAAGGGACTGTCCCTTTGTCACATTCTGTTGCTACATGCAAAAAGCCGAGGTCTCAGCGCGAGGCCTCGGCTTTTTTATCGAACAAATACTTAAGATTTGGGACAAACAAACCTGATTAATTTGTCCCGCGTGCGGGCGCTAGGAGCGGGTTTCCATCTTGGCGTGGCACTTGGGGCAGGTGACGCGGATCTTACCCTTGCCCTTGGGGACGGACAGCATCTGACCGCAGTTAGGGCACTTGAGGTACGCCGTGGTCTTGCGGCCCTTCCACATCTTCTTGGCCGTTCGCTTGGCGCGCTCAAAGTCTTCCTTGCTGGTGCCGGCCGTGCGCGAGGCGTTGGCAGCTGCAGTCCCGCCGCCCAAGCTGGCGACGAACTTACCTAGGCCGGGGACGTTTGCGGTCGCCGTGACAAAGGCGTCGTTCTCCTTGCGGCGCGCGTCGATGTTTTTGGACAGACCGCGCAGCACGCCGAGCGCGATCACGGCGATGGCGATCCAGCTGAGCCACTGGATACGGGCCATCGACCCGATCATCGCGATGATAATGCCTGCGAAGCCCAACACGACGGTGAGCTCATCGGCGCCGTTGCGACCCTTCATAAAGTCATTCATGCGAATTGCCTTTCGTTCGATATGCTGCACGCCTTTATACCCCTTTTGGTGCATTGGGGACAGGTCAATCTGTACCAAGGTGGTGCAAACGTACCTGTCCCCAATGCACCGATTACTTGGCGAGCTTGTCGACGACGCGTTCGATCTCGGCGAGCTTGGCGGCCTTGAGTTCCTCGTCGCCCGATTCAATTGCCGAGGCGACGCAGCCCTCAATGTGGGCCTTGAGTACGTCGGCGTTAATGCGCGCGAGGAGCGCCTGCGTTGCCATGAGCTGCGTGGAAATATCAACGCAGTAGCGGTCCTCCTCGACCATCCGCAGGATGCCGTCGATCTGACCGCGTGCCGTCTTGAGCATGCGGGTCACCGATTTATGGTCTGCCATCATGGCGGGTCCTCGTTTCTGGTCGATGGGGTCGAATGCCTCTGGTGGCTGCTACGCGGCGGTCACGGACAGGGCGTGGAACTTTTCGCCGGCGCCCTCGACGGCGGCAGCGAGCTGCTCGGCGGTCACGGTGTCGGCACACTCCACCTGGACGGTCTGGGTCTCGTGATCGGCGTCGGCGTCGGTCACGCCGGCAACGTTGAGCAGTGCCGTCTCGACAGTGGCGTCGCAGTGGCCGCACATGAGGCCAGACGTTTTAACGATGTAGTTCATGATTATCTCCTTTTCGTTGAGTACCTAAAGTTGCGGTGGAATACGGACTAAATAGCGGTTTAGCTAAGCATGTTACGCCTTATTTCACCGCAACTGATGGTTTAAAGGTTCGCAGACGCAGGGCATTGCTTACGACGCAGACGCTCGACAGGCTCATGGCTGCGGCGCCGAACATGGGCGAGAGCTGCCAGCCAGTGAGGGGGAAGAATACGCCCGCGGCAAGCGGAATGCCGATGCCGTTGTAGAACAGTGCCCAGAACAGGTCCTGCTTAATGTTGCGGATCGTGGCGCGCGATAGCTCGATGGCGCGGGCGACATCCATGAGGTCGCTGCGCATGAGGACCACGTCGGCACCCTCCTTGGCGATGTCGGCGCCGGCGCCGATGGCAAGGCCCACATCGGCACGTGCCAGGGCGGGGGAGTCGTTGATGCCGTCGCCCACCATGGCGACCTTGCCGCCCGCGTCCTGCAGCTCGCGCACGTGGCGCTCCTTGTCGGCGGGCAGAACGTCGGCGATGACTTGCTCGCTGGTGAGTCCTACGCGGCGGGCGATGGCCTCGGCCGTCACGCGGTTGTCGCCGGTGAGCATGCGCACGTCGATGCCAAGCGAGCGCAGCGCGGAGATGGCCCCGGCACTTGTCTCCTTTACCTCATCGGCTACGGCAATGGTGCCGGCAAGCTCACCGTTCTTGGCAAAAAACAGCGGCGTCTTGCCCTCGGCGGCAAATTGCTCGGCAAGGCCCGCGGGCACGGTGACCCCCAACTCGTTCATCAGGCGCTCGTTGCCGGCGGCGATGGCGTTTTGCCCCTCGCGTGCCGTAACACCGCGACCGGGCACGGCGGCAAAGTCCTCGACCATGCGGGCGCCGATTCCGCGCGTTTCGCACTCGGCCATAATCGCCTCGGCCAGCGGGTGCTCGCTCTGGCGCTCCAGCGCGGCGGCAAGCTTGAGCAGCGCCTTTTCGCTCATGGCGGGCGTCCTGTCGGCACGCTCGGCCACTACGATATCGGTCACAGCCGGCTTGCCGCGGGTGACGGTGCCCGTCTTGTCGAGCACCACGGTGCCCACGTTGCGCAGGTTCTCCAGCGCCTCGGCGCTCTTAAACAGAATGCCCATCTCGGCACCCTTGCCGGTGCCGACCATAATGGCGACGGGCGTAGCCAGCCCCAGCGCGCACGGGCAACTGATCACCAACACGGCCACGGCGGAGGTGAGCGCCTCGTTTACGCTGCCGG
>CALEDY010000092.1 GCA_937949355.1 uncultured Collinsella sp.
CGGGGCACTCGCGGCGCACGTGGTTGGCCGGGGTGGCGCCCACGACGGCGCCGACTTCCATGCGCTTGGCCACGTAGCCGGGGTGATAGAGTTCGTTGACCTGGCCGGTGGCAAGGCCGATCTGGTTGCCGTAGCTGGAGTAGCCGGCGGCAGCGGTGGTTACGAGCTTGCGCTGCGGCAGCTTGCCCTCGAGCGTCTCGGAAACGGGGACGGTGGGGTCGCCGGCGCCAGTGACGCGCATGGCCTGGTACACGTAGCTACGGCCCGAGAGCGGGTCGCGGATGGCGCCGCCCACGCAGGTGGCGGCACCGCCGAAGGGCTCGATCTCGGTCGGGTGGTTGTGGGTCTCGTTCTTAAACAGGAACAGCCAGTCCTGCTCCTCGCCGTCGACATCGACCTTCACCTTGACGGTGCAGGCGTTAATCTCCTCGGACTCGTCGACATCGGTCATGACGCCAGTCTTCTTAAGGTACTTGGCGCCGATGGTGCCCATGTCCATAAGGCAGACGGGCTTGGCGTCGCGACCGAGCTCGTGACGCATCTCCATGTAGCGGTCGAAGGCCTGCTGCACCACGGCGTCGTCGATCTTCACGTCATCAAGGACGGTGCCGAAGGTGGTGTGGCGGCAGTGATCGGACCAGTAGGTGTCGATCACGCGAATCTCGGTGATGGTGGGGTCGCGATCATCATCGCGGAAGTACTGCTGGCAGAAGGCGATGTCCGCCTCGTCCATGGCAAGGCCGCGCTCGGCGATAAAGGCGGCAAGGCCGGCCTCATCGAGCTCGCGGAAGCCGTCGAGCACCTCGACGGGCTGGGGCTCGGGGGTCTCCATGTGCAGCGTCTCGGGCAGGTCGAGCGAGGCGATGCGGGCCTCGACGGGGTTCACCACGTAGTGCTTGATAGCCTCGATGGCGGCCTCGTCCAAGTCGCCCGAGATCATATAGACCTTGGCGGAACGCACGGCGGGGCGCTCGCCCTGGCTGATGAGCTGCACGCACTCGCTGGCGGAGTCGGCGCGCTGGTCAAACTGGCCAGGCAGGAATTCGACGGCAAAGACGGCGCCATCGCTTGCGGGGAGCTCGTCATAGGTCACATCGACCTGGGGCTCGCTAAAGACGGTCGGCACGCAGGAGCGGAAGAGCTCCTCGTCGATGCCCTCGACGTCGTAGCGGTTGATGATCCTCAGGGCCTCGATGCCCTGAATGCCGAGAATCTCGGTCAGCTCGCCCTTGAGCTGCTGAGCCTCGACGTCGAACCCGGGTTTCTTCTCCACGTAGATACGAGAGACCATTGGTTCCTGCCTTCCTGATCGGTTGGGCGTACGGTACGGTATGCGGCAGCGGTCGGTTTACGGGGCAAGCCTCGCGGTCGCCTTGAGCCACATGTTTGTAAACCTCACTATGATACGACAGCTCGCGGCGCGTAGAGGACGGCGAGGGTGCTACAGTGAAGCGCAAACAAGAGAAAGGCATCACATGGCATTCGTTTCGCTCGCCATCATCGCGCTCGTGGCCTTTGCGAGTCCTTTTATCGCCTCGGCAATTCCTGGAAAGCCCGTTCCCGAGACGGTCTTTTTGCTCGTGTTCGGCGCGGTGCTGGGCCCTCATATGCTCGGTATCATTCATGTGGATGCCGAGGTCTCCCTGGTGTCCGAGCTCGGCTTGGCCTTTTTGTTCCTGCTCGCCGGCTTTGAGATCGACCCTAAGAACATTACGGGTGTGGAGGGGCGCCATGGCTTGGCGACGTGGGTTGTCACGTTTGGTATCGCCTGGCTTGCCGTGCGCTTTACGCCGTGGTTCTCGGTCAGTCACTTCGACGGTATCGCGGTGACGCTCGCCCTCACTTCTACGGCGCTCGGCACGCTCGTGCCCATCATGCGTGAGCGCTCGCTCACCGGCACGCGTGTGGGCGATTCGATTCTCGCATACGGCACCTGGGGCGAGCTTGGCCCCGTGCTTGCCATGTCGGTGCTGCTCTCTGCGCGCACCGGTATTCAGACGCTCGTGATCTTGGGCCTGTTTGCGGTGGTCTGCGTGTTGCTGGCCGTGGTTCCGAGTCGCTCCAAGCGCGTCGGCAGCCGCTTCTTTGCATTTGTCGAGGAGCGCGCCGACACCACGTCGCAGACCTTCGTGCGTCTGACGGTGCTCATCTTGGTCACGCTCGTGGCGTTTTCGGCCATCTTCGATCTCGACATTGTGCTGGGCTCCTTTGCCGCCGGCTTTGTCCTGCGCTATATCATCCCCGAGGGCAATCACACGCTCGAGACCAAGCTCGATGGCCTCGCCTATGGCTTTTTGATCCCCGTGTTCTTTACCGTATCGGGCGCAAAGATCGACCTGACGGCCGTCGCGTCGCGCCCCGGGCTGCTCGTGGGCTTTATCGTGGCGCTGCTCATCATCCGCGCCGTGCCCATTCTTGTCTCTATGAGCATCTGTCCCGAGACGCGCGATGTCTCGGCGTATGGCCGCATTACCGTTGCCCTGTACTGCACCACGGCGCTGCCGATCATCGTTGCCGTGACGAGCGTTGCCGTCAACGCGGGGGCGCTGTCGCAAGATATCGCGTCGGTCATGGTTGCCGCCGGCGCCATCACGGTGTTTTTGATGCCGCTGCTCGCCCAGCTCTTCTATCGCGTGGTCGATGCCGCGCCGGTTGCCGCCGTGGCAGAAGTTGCCGAGCATCCTTCCGACGCGCTCGATATTCTGCGCGCCCATCACGACCTGGCGAGCCTGCTCGCGCGCGAGCACGAGTTGTTGACCTCGCACGGTCACGGTCGCGCATTCGACGGCGTGCCTACAATCGATACCATTGCCGATCACCTTTCGGCCGAGGCGGCAAGCGAGCGCATCGATGCTCGTATTGTTGACGCCGCCCATTTGCTGGCCGAGAAGACCTATGGCGACGAGATCGACCCGTCCAAGCTCACCCCGCGCGAGCGCCGCCGCCTTGAGCGCGCCAAGCTCGCCGTGCACGAATACCGCCGCCGCATGCTGGAGCTCTGTGCACGAGAAGAAGCCGAGGACGACGACGGCAAGTAGAAAGGAATTCTGGGATACGGTTTCCGTCCAAATAAAAGAAGACGCGCTGCCTGCATCGATCGCAGACAGCGCGCCTTTTGCGTAGGGCTCTGTTGAAGGTTGGGGCCGAAGCCTGCGTCCCTTAGGAGCGGGCGGCTCCGTCGACGGGGAGTACGGCGCCCGTGACGTAGGAGGACATGTCGCTTGCCAGGAAGACGAAGGCGTTGGCAACGTCCTCGGGCTCGCCCATACGGCCGAGCGGAATGGTGGCGACGAGCGGCTTGATGACCTCGTCGGGCAGGGCGGCAACCATGTCGGTCCTGGTCACGCCGGGTGCGACGGCGTTGACGCGAATGCCCTTGGGGGCGAGCTCGCGCGAGAGCGACTGGACCATGCCGTTGACGGCAAACTTGGACGTGGGATAGCCCACGCCGGAGGGCTGGCCATACTTGGCGACCATCGAGGTCGTGGTGGTGATGGTACCGCCGTGACCGGCCTCGGTCATGATCTTGGCAGCGGCGTGGTGGCCGTTAAAGACGGCGGTCACGTTGAGGTTCATAACCTTGGCGAACTCCTCGGCGGTGTAGTTGAGCAGCGGGGTGCTCTGGGAGATGCCGGCGTTGTTGACGACCGTGTCCAGGCCGCCCATATCGGCGGCTGCCTGGGTAAAGGCCTCGGTTACGGCCTCGAGCGAGGTGAGGTCGCAGGAGCGGCCCCAGACCTTGGCCTCGGGATAGGCTGCGGTCAGCTTCTCAACGGCGGCGTCGGCGGTCTCCTGGCGAGAGCCAAAGACGGTGACGGCAGCGCCCTCCTCGATAAAGCGGCAGGCGATGGCGTAGCCGATACCGCGCGTGCCTCCGGTGATGATTGCTTTCTTACCCTCGAGCAACATGGTGCCTCCATTCTTCGGGGGTGTGGACATACGCAGCACAGCATAGTGGCGGCCCAAAACGAACACGTCAGTTTATCGGTGAACGGTACCCCCGGCTGTCAATGAGCGGTCGAGTTGTTCAAACGTAAGCCACGCCAATGCGCCCCGGGCGCGCAAACAAAAGGGCTCCCGTCCAAGATCGGACGGGAGCCCCTCAACATATATGTCGTACAGCGAAGACCGGACTAGTTGGCCATAACACCTTCGGTCCAGGCCTCAACGTCCTCGATACGCAGGACGTTAGCGACCTCGGCCACGCAGTCGACGCCTGCAAGCTCGGCGGCGGCAGCCTGGACGTCCTTCTCGAGTGCGCGATGCGTCAAGAAGATGACCGAGCAGGTGTCGCTGACGCCCGACTTGCCGTCCTCGACCTGGTTGATGAGCGAGATCGAGATGTTGTGCTTGGCGAAGATATCGACCGTCTCGGATAGGGCACCCACGCGGTCGGCAACCTTCAGGCGCACATAGTACTTGGTCTGGAGCTCGTCCATGGGCTTAAAGGCGAGGTTGTGGCCATAGGGCTCGATCTCGGGCAGCGGTGCCACGCCGCGGCTGATCTGCTCGGACAGCGACAGGATGTCGCCCACGACGGCACTCGCGGTGGGGAAGGAGCCTGCGCCGGCACCGTAGAACATGGTCTCACCCACGGCGTCGCCCACCACGTAGACGGCGTTCATGGCGCCGTTGACCTTGGCGAGCATGTGGTCGGCGGGGATCAGCGTGGGGTGCACGCGGACGTCGACGCCGGCATCGGTGTTGCGGGCGATGCCCAGCAGCTTAATGGTATAGCCGAGCTCGCGGGCCTGGGCGATGTCCTCGGCGCCGATGGTACGGATGCCCTGCTGGTAGACGTCGTCGGTGGTCACGCGGGTGCCAAAGCCGATGGAGGCGAGGATGGCCGTCTTGCTGGCGGCGTCGAAGCCGTCGACGTCGGCGGACGGATCGGCCTCGGCGTAGCCCTTGGCCTGGGCGTCGGCGAGCACGTCGGCGTAATCGGCGCCCTCGGCGTCCATGCGCGACAGGATGTAGTTGGTGGTGCCGTTGAGGATGCCGGCGATGGTCAGGATCTTGTTGCCCACCAGGTCGTGCTCGAGCGTGCTGACGATGGGGATACCGCCGCCGCAGCTGGCCTCGCACTTGATCTGCACGCCGCACTCGCGCGCCTTCTCGGCGAGCGTCTCGACGTGACGGCCGAGTAGGGCCTTGTTGGCGGAGACGACGTGCTTGCCGTTCTCAAAAGCGGTGGTGAAGATCTCGGTCGCGGGGTGCTCGCCGCCGATCAGCTCGACGACGATGTCGACGGTGGGGTCGGTGACGACATCGTGCCAGTCGTTCGTAAAGGCCTCGCGCTCAATACCGGCGGCTTCGGCCTGCTCCCAGGCAAGCGCGCAGGCGCGGGTCAGCTTAAGGTCGATGCCGTAGGCGGCCAGGTACTCATCGTGGTGGCTCTTGATCAAGCGGGCCACGCCGCCGCCGACGGTTCCCAGACCGATCAGGCCGACGTTCACGGTGCGCAGGGGTTCGCTCATAGATAGCTCCTTCGTGCATCTGTATGGATGATTGACCAGTTAAGGTTGAGTGCATTCTAGCGTGAACCGAGAGCGCGTGCTTGCCAGGCAATAGGAGCCGCACAAAACGCTACCCCCGAAACGCTGCGGAAACATTGGAAACACGCTCGCTACAAACGAACTCCCGTAACAAACTGTCAACGTTTGGGCCATAAGGTTTGCCCTGTACCGCAAGACGGCCGCACCGCGGCCAGCGAAAAGGGGGACACCATGTTCAACATCAACAGCACGCTCAGCCGTAGGAACTTCCTCGCCGGCGCCGCCGCGCTCGGTAGCACCGTCGCGCTTGCCGGTTGCTCCTCGGGTGGTTCGGATGGCGGCTCCGCCGATGAAGACGGCGCATTCAAGATCGGCGTCATCGGCCCTCTGACCGGTGCCGCGGCAACCTATGGTGTCTCGGTCGAGAAGGGCGCCAAGCTCGCCGTCAAGGAATTCTCTACCAAGGACCTCAAGCTCTCGCTTAAGTCCGAGGACGACGTCGCCGACGGCGAGAAGGCCATCAACGCCTTCAATACCCTGTGCGACTGGGGCATGCAGGCGCTCGTCGGCCCCGTCACCACCGGTGCCGCCGTTGCCGTCTCGGGCGAGATTGCCAACGACATGCTCATGGTCACGCCTTCCGCCTCGTCGCTCGACGTCACCAAGGATAAGACTACGGTCTTCCAGGTCTGCTTCACCGACCCCACCATGGGCACGAGCGCCGCGAAGTTCTTGGCCGAGAAGTACGCGGACGCCAAGATCGCCCTGTTCTATAACTCCGGCGATACGTACAGCTCGGGCGTTGCCGATGCCTTTGCCGAGCAGGCCAAGGAGTCCAAGCTCGATATCGTCGACACCGAGACCTTTAAGGATGATTCTTCCACGAGCTTTACCAACCAGCTGACCAAGGCCAAGGAGGCCGGCGCCACGCTCATCTTTGCGCCGATCTACTACACGCCGGCGTCCGTCCTGCTCAAGAACGCCAAGGACATGGGCTATGACATGACGCTCATGGGCACCGACGGCATGGACGGCCTGCTCTCCGTCGAGGGCTTCGATACCTCGCTTGCCGAGGGCGTGCTGCTCATGACGCCGTTCTCTGTCGACGACGAGAAGAACGCCGACTTTGTCAAGGCATACGAGGAGGAGTACGACGAGACCCCTAACCAGTTTGCCGCCGACGCCTACGACTGTGTTCACGCGATCGCCGAGGCTGTCGACAAGGCCGGCATCGACACGACGGCCGACGGTGCCGATATCGCCGCCGACCTTGCCAAGGCCATGCGCAAGATTAAGATCGATGGCCTGACCGGCGAGCTTACCTGGAACGACGAGGGCCAGGTCGAGAAGCCCGCTACGGCTTATGTGATTCAGGACGGCAAGTACATCGCCGCCTAAGAGCGTATAAAACGCAACCGGTGAGGCTCTTTTATTCAGGGCGAGGACGCTTGTAACAGAATGGAAACATTACTTTTACACAATAAAGTGGCAGACCTGCATAAAATGGTAAAAATACGCAGAATTATGGATAAAAGGACAAACCAAAAGAAAAGTTGAAATAATCGCCACTTTTCTTAACTAAAGCGTCTACTATTTTGCGAACGCCGAACACGGCGAAGGATGGCCTGTCGGGTAACCGAAACCCGACGAGAAATGAGAGGAGAGCGGCATGTCGAGCCTCACCGGTAAGTCATTGAACCCTGTTATGAATCGCAGGAGCGTTATCGCGAGCGCAGCAGGTCTGGGGGCGATGTCCATTCTAGCCGGCTGCTCCTCCAACGGCGGCGATAGCGGTTCCGCTTCGAGCGACGCTTCGTTTAAGATCGGTACCATCGGCCCGCTGACCGGTGCAAATGCCTCCTATGGCAAGTCCGTTACTCAGGCCGTCGAGCTTGGCTGCAAGGATTTCTCCACCAAGGAGCTTCCGCTTGCCAGCAAGGCCGAGGACGATCAGGCCGACGGCGAGAAGGCCGTCAACGCCTTTAATAATCTTCTGGACTGGGGTATGCAGGCCCTCGTCGGCCCGACCACCACGGGCGCATCGGTTGCCGTTGCCGCCGAGTGCGGCAAGGACCCCGAGACGTTCATGATCACCCCGTCCGCGTCTTCCGAGGACGTCACCAAGGGCAAGGATTGCGTCTTCCAGGTTTGCTTTACCGACCCCAACCAGGGCGTCAACGCTGCCAAGTTCCTGGCTCAGAAGTATGCGGACGAGAAGTTCGTGCTCTTCTATAACTCCGGCGACGCCTATTCTTCGGGCATTGCCGATGCCTTTAAGGCCCAGGCCGCTGAGTCCAAGCTCGAGATCGTTGACGAGGAAACCTTTAAGGACGACTCTTCCACGAGCTTCACCAACCAGCTCACCAAGGCCAAGCAGGCCGGCGCCACCATGATCTTCGCGCCGATCTACTACACGCCGGCGTCCGTCCTGCTCAAGAACGCCAAGGACATGGGCTA
>CALEDY010000093.1 GCA_937949355.1 uncultured Collinsella sp.
CGCGGCCATCGTCGGGCTCCAACGTTCCAGCGAGCACGCTAAGCAGCGTCGACTTGCCGTCGCCGTTTTTGCCGACGATACCAATACGGTCGCCCTCGCCCACGCCGAGCGTCACGCTATCGAAAATATGCTTGGTGGGAAACTCTAGGCTGACGGAATCGCATCCCAAAAGAATCGCCATATGCCCTGCTCCTTCGTAGAAATTCAACGTTGTCCATGATAGCAGCGAAAAGGCGGGCCGCACGCGACACAAAAAGGCGGGCCATCTCCCGCAAGAGATGACCCGCCCCTCCAATCAGTCCCGTGGCAACCGTGGCCGCCGCGGGCCTCAAGCATGTCCCGGACTAGGAGAACATGCCGGTGAGGTAATCATTCAGCCGCTTATCCTTGGGCCGTTGGAAAATCTCGTCAGTCTCGTCGTACTCGACCATATCGCCCATGTAGAAGAACGCCGTGCGGTTGGACACACGCGACGCCTGCTCCATGTTGTGCGTCACGATGACGATGGCGCGGTCGGCAACGATCGACGACATGAGGTCCTCGATCGCCAGCGTCGAGATGGGGTCGAGCGCCGAGCAGGGTTCGTCAAACAGGATCACGTCGGGGTTGAGCGCCAGCGTGCGCGCGATGCACAGACGCTGCTGCTGACCGCCCGAAAGTGCGTAGGCACTCTTGTCGAGCTTGTCCTTGACCTCGTCCCACAGTGCCGCGCCGCGCAGGCTCTCCTCGACCATGCGATCGAGCTCATCGCGGTCGGTAATGCCGTGTCGCTTGGGCGCAAACGTGATGTTGTCGCGAATGGACTTGCGGAAGGGGTTGGGCTGCTGAAACACCATGCCAATGGAGCGACGAAGCTCGTAGGTGTTTTCGGTCTTGGTATTCACGTTGCGCCCGCGGTAGTTGATCTCGCCCTCCACGCGGCAGCCGCGAATCTCGCGATTCATCAGGTTGAGGCTGCGCAAAAAGGTCGACTTACCGCAGCCCGAAGGCCCGATGAGCGCCGTGATCTCGCCCTTGTGAAAGTCGAGCGACGTGTCGCGCAGCGCATGGTGATCGCCATAGTACACGTTGACGTCCTTGGTGGAGAGCACGACCTCGTCGCTCACGGCCTTGCCGCTCACGCGAACGCGCTTCTCGCTCTCCCCCACGCTCGACAGAAAGTCCTGGGTCTCGGACGTGACTGCCTCGGTTGCGGGCGTTGCATTCATCTCGCTCATTCGGCCGTCATCTTCCTTGCCAGTTGTTTGCCCACGATACGGGCGATTACGTTAAACAGCAGCACGCAAATCATCAGCAGTGCCGCGGTGCCCCAGACGATCTGCTGGGCCTCGGGGCTGCCTTCGCCGTAGATCTTGTAGATGTGCACGGCGAGCGACTCACCGGGGCGGAACACATTCCAGGCGCAGGTGGGGCTCGACAGGTTAAAGCTCAAGAAGTTCAGGCGAACCGGCGAGCTCATACCCGAGGTAAAGAGCAGCGCTGCGGCCTCGCCAAAAACGCGGCCGGCCGAAAGCACGATGCCGGTCACGATGGCAGGCATGGCCTCGGGAATCAGGATGTGCAGCGTAGCCTCCCAGCGGGTAAGGCCCATGGCCAGGCACGCGTCGCGCTGGGCCTGCGGCACGTCCTCGAGCGCCTGCTGAATCACGCGCACCAGGATGGGGATGTTAAACATGGTGAGCGCGACGGCGCCGGAGATGATGGAGTACTTCCAGCCCAGCTGCACCGAGAACACCAGGAAGCCAAACATGCCAACGACGATGGAAGGCAGCGAGGACAGCGTCTCGATGGCAGTGGAGGCGATGTCGCGGATGGGTCCGTCGGGTGCGTACTCGACCAGGAAGACCGCGCCGCCCAGGCTGATGGGCACCGAGATAACCAGGGTGATCAGCAGCAGATAAAACGAGTCGAACAGCTGGTAGAGCACGCCGCCCTGGGTGCCGTTGGCGCGCGACGGCTCCGTGAGGAAGCCCGGCTGGAACAGCGTCGAGATACCCTCGAACAGAATGTAGGCCACCATGGAAACGACGATGAGCATGACGATGGCGACGATCGCCGTCAACACGCCGGTAGCGATGCGGTCCTGTTTTTGGACACGCCCGAGTCTCGCCTCGTCGATGTGGATGCGCGTGCTAGCCACGAGCCTTCGCCCCCTTGCGGCCAATGAGATGGATGATCAGGATGAAGATGAGGCTCATGCCCATCAGCAGCAGACCGAGTGCCCACAGAACGTCGTCCTGGGCCGTGCCCTCGGCATAGACCGCCATGGACGTGGTGAGCGTGGTCGTGATGGTCGAAGCCGGCGACAACAGCGACGTCGGCATGGCCTCGATACCGCCGATGACCATGCGCACGGCGAGCGTCTCGCCAAAGGCGCGGGTCATACCCAGGATGACCGCGGTCATGAGCGACGGCATGGCGGACTTGAGCACCACGTGCCAGATGGTCTGCCAGCGCGTGTAGCCCAGCGCGAGCGAGCCCTGACGGTAGCTGTCGGGCACGGCACGCAGGCCGTCGACCGAAAGCGTGGTCATGGTCGGCAGGATCATGACGGCCAGCACGATGGCGCCGGGCAGGATGCCCAGGCCCGTGCTCACGTGGAAGACGCTCTTCATGAGGCCGACGACCACGTGAAAGCCGATCAGGCCAAAGACGACCGAAGGGATGCCGGTCAAAAGCTCAATGAGTGGCTGAAAGACCTTGGAGCCAAACTTAGGGCTAATCTCGACCGCAAAGATGGCAGAGCCGATGGCGATGGGCAGCGCGATGAGCGTGGAGAGCACCATGACCGCAAACGAGGTGACGATCAGGGGCAGGGCACCGGTATAGGGCAGGCCGTTTTCGGCCGTGTTGGCCAGGTCCCACTTGGTACCGGTGAAAAACTCGACGACCGAGACGCCGTCCTTAACGAAAGCCGAGAGGCCCTTTTGGGCGACCATAAAGATGAGCGCGGCAACAACAAGCGTCACGAGCGCTACGCACGCGCCCGTGACGCCCAGGCCCACGTTCTCAAGGTCGCGCTTTGGCAGCTGTTTTGCCATTGCAAACCTTTCCGGGGGCGATTACTTATTTAGCGGAGACCTTGCCGCTGGCGTCCTTGACGACCTTCATGGCAGAGACGGGGATGAAGCCCTGCTC
>CALEDY010000094.1 GCA_937949355.1 uncultured Collinsella sp.
CGGTAGACGTCGCACGCGGCGAGCAGCGGCGAGCGGCCCTGCTTCTTGAGCAGGTAGGCCAGCTTTACGGCCGCCGTGGTCTTACCGGAGCCCTGCAAGCCCACGAGCATGATGACATTGGGAATGCGGTTGCTAAAGACGAGTTTGCTCTCGGTTGAGCCGAGCATCTCGGTGAGCTCGTCGAGCACGATCTTGACGACGTTTTGCGCCGGCGACAGCGACTCCATGACCTCGGCGGTCATGCAGCGCTCCTTGGTCTTGGCGACGAACTCCTTGACGACCTTAAAGTTGACGTCGGCCTCGAGCAGGGCCATGCGAATGTCGCGCATGGCCGAAGTAATATCGGCCTCGGTCAGCTTACCCTTGCCGCGCAGGCGGTCAAATGTGTCGTTGAGGCGATCGCTCAGGGAATCAAACACTGGTTACTCCTTAGTTGGACTCGCCCACCAGGGCGCGGCAGAAATCTTTGGCGTTAAACTCCTGCAGGTCATCGACCTGCTCGCCCACGCCGATGCGCAGGATCGGGAGCTTGAGCTTCTCGGCCACGGCCATGGCGATACCGCCCTTAGCCGTGCCGTCGAGCTTAGTCATGATAATACCGTCCAGGCCCAGCGCCTCGTTAAACTCGAGCGCCTGGTTCAGACCGTTCTGACCAGTGGCGGCGTCGATCACAAGCACGACCGAGACCGGCATGGGACCGGCGGCCATATTGGCGGCGCGCTTACGAGTCACATTGACCACCTTAGCGAGCTCGCGCATGAGCTCGGGGCTCGTGTGCAGACGACCGGCGGTATCGATGAGCACCAGGTCGCTGCCGCGCTTATCGGCCTCGTCGAGCACGTCATAGCACACGCTCGCCGGATCGGAACCGCGGTCACGCTTGATAACCAGTACGCCGGCACGCTGACCCCACACATCGAGCTGCTCGATAGCGGCGGCGCGGAAGGTGTCGGCCGAACCGATGACCACGTTCTTGCCGCGGGCGGCCATGGCGCTCGCAATCTTGCCGACCGTGGTGGTCTTGCCGGCACCGTTGATGCCGACAAACAGCACGCAGCTCGGCGTATCGGAAAACGGGTCGCGCTCAACGGGCACAAAATGGTCCTCGAGCTGCTCGGCCAGGGCGCGACGAAGCTGCGGGGCGGTCTTGAGGTTCTTCTTGGCGGCGGCGTCACGCAGGTCATCGGAGACCTGAATGGCGACCTCGGCGCCCATGTCACCCATGACGAGGGTGTCCTCAAGATCCTCCCAAAAATCCTCGTCGACCTCACCGCCAAAGTAGAAGACCTCGTTGAGGGCCTCGCGGCTGCGCTCAAGTCCGCGCGAGAGTGCGTCAAAGAATCCCATTATGCATTCACGACCTTTCCGGTTTCGCGATCGAGTTTTTGCGAGACGACGCGACTGACGCCGTCGGCTTGCATCGAGACGCCGTAGAGGACGTCAGCGTCCTCCATAGTACGGCGCTGATGCGAGATTACCAAGAGCTGCGTATCGGAACGCAGCACATCGAGGGCGCCGATGAGCTTGGACAGGTTGGCGTCGTCGAGCGCAGCCTCGACCTCGTCCAGCACATAGAACGGCACCGTGCGCGTACGGTATACGGCAAAGAGCAGGGCGAGCGCCGTCAGACTCTTCTCGCCACCCGACATGAGCATCATCTTGGTGATGCGCTTGCCGCGCGGCTGCGCCACGACCTCGATGCCCGTCTCGGCCGGATGCTCGGGATCGGTCATCTCAAGGTGGGCCTGACCGCCCGGGAAGAGCATGGCGAAGATCTCGCGGAAATTCGCATCGACCTTCTCAAAGGTCACCAGGAAGGCCTTGCGCATCTTGCGATCGATGGCCACGGTGATCTTGGTGAGCGCCTTGCGCGCGCTCTCCAGATCGGCCAGTTGCTCCTCGATGTAATCGGCACGGCGCTTGAGCTGCTCGTACTCCTCCATGGCGACCTGGTTCACAGGACCCAGGTTGTTGATCTGGCGCACGAGTTGGTTGAGCTCGCGCTCGGCGGCGTCGCGATCGGTGGGCGCCGGCAACATGAGCGCTTCCTCGAGCACCGTGGTACCGTCGGCGGTGATGGCCTTGATGGCAGCCTCGACCTGCACCTCGAGCTTGCCGCGCGCCACCTTGAACTCGTTTTGCGTCGCCGTGGCAGCATCGACCCGCTCCTTGGCGCGGGCGACCTCGGTCTTGGCGTCCTCGATGGTCTTCTTGAGCGAGGCCGAGTCCGCCTCCTCGAGCGAGGCCTGATCGCGCAGGCGCGCAGCCCAGTCCGAGGCGCGCTCCAACAGGGCGGAATAGCGCTCGTGCATGGGATCGACGCGAAGGCGTAGCAGCTCAAGCGAGCGCGAGGCCTGGCGTGTCCCACGGATACGACGGTCGATACCCTCCAGGCGATGCTCAAGATCGGGCACACGGCCCTTCAGCGAACGCAGGCGCTCGCTCGTCTGAGCCAGGCGCACCTTAGCATCGGCAAGCTTTCCGGCGGCCTCGGAATCGTCGCGACGCACGCGATCGAGCTCGTCGTTGGCTTCGGCAATCTGGAGACCCAGGTCGCTTGCCTGCGCACGGGCCTCGTCGCGCGAGCGGGTGAGCTCGTCCACGCGCGGACGTGCGGCACGAACGGCCTCGGCGGCCTGCTCGCGGCGCTTGGAAATCCGTACCCGCTCGACCTCGGCATTGTTGGCACTCTGCTCCAGGCGGCCGATCTCGGACAGCAGGGAGCGACGCTCGCCCTCAAGGCGGGCGATCTCGCCGGCAGCATCGCCCTCGGCAGCACGGGCCTCCTCGACGGCAGCGTTGGCCTCGACGACCTGATCCGAAACATGCTCAAACACGGTAGCAAGATCGGGCTCCAGGCCTTCCAGCTTGCGGATACGACGCTTGCGCTCCAGAGCGCCCGAAGCCTCGCCGGCATCAAGCCCCACGCGAACCAAGCCGCCGCAGGCAACGCGGGCACCATCGGGCGTCACGTAGGTCACACCGTCAACGACGGGCGCGGCCAGGGCGGCAGAAAGGTCATCGACCACGTAATAGCCGCCGAGCAATGCCTCGACGACCGGACCGTATCCCGCACGCACGGACAGGCAATCAACAAGACGGGTACCGGCGGCACCCTCGGCGGCCGCAGAGCCGCTCACGCTGCGCGCCACCAGCAGCGCCTCGCCCGAGGCCTTCTTCTGGTCCAGGGCGGCGCGACCGGCGCGCTCAAGTGCGGCAGCATTATCGAACAACAGGGCATCGATATCGCCGGCGAGCAGCTGCTCAACCAGGCCCTCAAGCTCACGCGGCGCCTCGAGCACATCGCCCAGACGGCCCGAAACATCGTCGCCCAGCGCGCCCACCAGACGGCTTACGAGCGGCGAGCTGTCTGCCATGCGGGCATCGAGCTTCTTTTGGCTGGCAAGCTCCGAGCGCACCTCGGACAGCTTATTGCGTGCCTCGGTCTCGCGGGCGCGCAGGTCCTTGAGGGCCGCGCGTGCCGCCTCGGTGGCCTCGCGCGCATCGCTCTGGGCCTGACGAGCCGCCTCAAGGGCGCTCTCAAGCTCCTCAGCACGGTTGCGGCGGCTCTCAAGCGATGCCGTGACCTCCTCGAGCTGCTCATCGATCTGCTCCAGGCGCGAGGCATACATGTTGTCCTCGACCTCGGCATTGGAAAGCGAGTCCTTTACCTTGGCGAGCTCGAGCGCGGCGCTATCCGCCACGCGCTGCACATCGCGCTGCTCGCGCGTCAGCTGCGAAATCTGCGCATCGAGTGCCACGCGACGCTCGTGAAGCTCGGCGGCGGCAGGACCGGCGGCGTCAACGTCCTCCTGGGCCTGCATATGCGCGCCGGTCACTTCTTCGAGCTGGGCGCGGGCGTCCTCGAGCTCCTCGACCACGCGACGGCGCTGATGTTCGGAGCCCGAGATCTGGCCGCGCATGTCAGACAGGCGCGACACCATGTTATGGCCCTTTTCCTCGAGCAGGCGCATGTCGGAGTTAATGCGACCGACCACATCTTGCATGTGGCGGCGCTGCTCGCCCAAGTCGCCCACAAACAGGCCCTTTTCCTCGAGCATGACCTGGAGCTTCTCGAGCTCGCGCTCTTTCTCGCCCAGGCGGTACTGCGCGAGCTCCAGCTCGGCGGCACCCTCTTTGGAACGGCCCTCCAGGTCGTTCCACTGCGATTGCAGCGAACGCAGCTCGTCGACGGCCAGCATCTGCGTAAGCTCGTTCGCGCGCGAGGACAGCTCTTTGTACTTGCGCGCGCGATCGACCTGACGCTCCAGCGGTCGCAGCTGACGGGCGATTTCCTTGTTGATATCGCGAGCACGGGTCAGGTGCTCGTCCATCGACTTAATCTTTTTGAGCGCACGCTCCTTGCGGCGCTTATGCTTGGAGATGCCGGCGGCCTCCTCAATAAGGGCACGGCGCTCCTCGGGGCGGCTCTGCAAAATGGCATCGAGCTTGCCTTGGCTGATGATGGAATGCGTATCCTTGCCCAGGCCCGAATCATGCAGTATGTCCTGAATGTCCATCAGACGGCACGGGCTCGAGTTGATGAGGTACTCACTCTCGCCCGAGCGATACATGCGGCGGGTGATAGCTACCTCGTCGAAGTCAACGGGCAGCATATGGTCCGAGTTGTCGAGCACCAGCGTAACCTCGGCCACACCCACCGGCTTGCGTGCCGACGAGCCCGAGAAGATGACGTCTTCCATGGCCTGGCCGCGCAGCTGCTTAGCGCTCTGCTCGCCCAGGACCCACAGAATCGAGTCGGAAATGTTCGATTTTCCCGAGCCGTTGGGACCGACGATGACGGTCAGGCCCGGCTCAAACGTCATATGGGCGCGGTCGGCAAACGACTTGAACCCTTTGAGCGTGAGGGACTTGAGATACACGGTTCCTCGCTTAAACGAGCTTCTTGTTCAGAATCACGCCGTTGGTGGTGTAGCCCATGCGGTCGAGCGCCTCGAGCGCGGCAGCTCCCTCGGCCTCCTTCTTAGAGGAACCGGTGCCGCGGCCCTGGCGGATACCGTCGATGAGCACCACAGCGGTAAAGGTCGGCGCATGCGCCGGGCCCTCGGAGCCAACAAGCTTGTACGCCGGGGGCTCGTGGCCGTCGGCCTGCACGCACTCCTGCAAAAACGACTTGGGGTTCGCAGGATGCTCGGCCCGCTCGGAGGCCAAATGGGGCTTCAGCGTGCGGTGGATAAACTCAGCTGCTGCATCCCAGCCGGCATCCAGGTACAGGGCGCCCACGAGCGACTCGTAGACGTTCTCGAGCGCCGAATGCAGGCCACGAGCGCCCGTGCCGGTCTCGGAAGCACCAAAAATGATGATGTCGTCGATGCCCAGCTCATGGGACACCTCGGACAGCGTGGCACCCGAGACGAGCGACACCTTCAGGCGCGTGAGCTTGCCCTCGTCAAACTCCGGATAGGACTCAAAGAGCGAGCGGGCAACCACGGCACCCAAAATGGAATCGCCCAAAAACTCAAGGCGCTCATAGCTCGCCGAGACGGGCTGACCTTCCACGGCAGAGGGGTGCGTGAGCGCCGCGCGCAGCAGCACCTTGTTATTGAACTCGTGGCCCAGGATTTCCTGGGCGCGCGCGAGTCGTTCAGATAATGCCAAGACTTAGGCCTCCTTGGCGTTTTCAATAGCGTCGACAGCGTCGGCGACAGAGTTGAGCGAGAGCAGGGTCTCGTCATCGATCTCGAGGTCGAACTCGTCCTCGATGGCCGTCACCAGCTGCAGGCGCTCGAGCGAATCGGCATCGAGATCGTCAAAGGTAGTCTCGTCGCTAATGTCGGCGACATCGACGCCCAGAACGTCAGCGGCGACTTCGGCGATCTTATCGAAGATTTCGGAGCGGTCCATAGCGCTTCCTCTCGTATTGCGTGAACATCAACGAGCTGGCGCCGCAAGTGCAGCGCCAAGACACGGTTTTGATTCTACCCCACGACGAAGGCCGCGAGGCACATAACAGAGCTCTAACTCACTCCTACAAAACGATTCCCGTCCATAGAGTTGGCGACGTTCTCGACCAGCCCGGCGCGCACGGCCTCCGCCGCGGCGAGCGTACCGTTTTTGACGGCCTCGACCGAGGTGGCACCGTGGCCGATCAGGACCACGCCACGCAGGCCCAACAGAATGGCGCCGCCCTTAGCATCGCCCGAGAGCTTTGCCTTGATCTCGCGCATCTGCTTTTTGATAAGCAGCGCGGCGATCTTGGTGCCGAGCGAAGCCATAAAGGCACCCTTGAGCTCTTGCAGCAAAAACTTAGCGGCGCCCTCGGTCGCCTTGAGCGCGATGTTGCCCGACATGCCATCGGCAACGACGACGTCAAAGTTACCCGAGGTCAGGTCGGTACCCTCGCAGTTGCCCACAAAGCCGGGAACCGCGGCCTTCATGGCCGGGAAGCACGCCTTGGTAAAGTTGGAGCCCTTCTCATCCTCGGTGCCGTTGCCGAGCAGACCGACGCGGGGATGTTCAATGCCCAAGACGACGCGCGCATAGGCGCTACCCATCTGGGCAAAACGCACCATGTCGTCGACCTCGACATCGGGGTTGGCGCCCATGTCGCACAGTACCGTCAGGCCGCCGGCGCGGTTGGGCAATGCATTGGTGAGGCACGGACGCACCGGCTGCTTCTTGCCCTCGGCCTGATATCTAAATGGCGTCACATAGGCGGTAGCGGCAGCGGTCATGGCGCCGGTGGAGCCGGCAGAGAAGAACGCGTCCGCGTTGCCCTTCTTGATAGCGCGGCAGGCAAGTACGATCGAGGACTTACGCTTGGTCATCACAGCTCGAATGGGATCGTCATCCATGGCGATGACATCGGGCGCCTCCAAGGCCTCGACGCGAGCGTGAGCCGCGGCAAAGGGGTTCACGATCTCTGCGGGACCGACGGCCAAGACCTCGATATCGGGATCCGCCGCAAGCGCCGCCTCGATACCGTCGAGGACAACCTGAGGCTTCTCATCTCCGCCCACAACGTCTACACAAACGCGAACGTTACTCATATACATGCTCCTTATACAAAAATGGCCGACTCATTGAGCCGGCCATTGTGGTTCCAGTTGGAACGGCATCGCATCCAGAGTATACAGTTACTCGGTAACGATAACCTCGCGGTCCTTGTAGAAACCGCAGCTGGGGCACACGTGGTGCGGGAGCTTGACAGCGCCGCAACGGGGGCACGTGGACTGAGCCGCAGCCGAGATCTTCATGTTGGCGGAACGGCGGGTGTGAGTGCGGATACGACCCTGCTTTTGTTTAGGTACGGGCATAGTGACCTTCCTTATGAACTATCCAGTGTGGCGATTACGCGCAAGTAGCGATACTACCACAGTTTTACTCGTCAAGCTTGAGATTCTTCAATGCTGCAAATGGATTTTCCGTGGCAGCGGCCCATTCGGCCTCTGCTTGAGCGGCGCAATCGCATTGCTCGACGTTGAGATTGATGCCGCAAGTGGGGCATAGGCCGCGACAATCGGGCTTGCACAGGACAACGAACGGCGTGTCCATGACGACCGCGTCGTTGATGGGCTCACCCAGATCGACGATGCGATCCTCGCCCAGCAGCTCGTAGCCGTCTTCGTAGGCCTCGGGATCCTCGGGCTCGTTAAAGAGATAGAATTCCTCAATCTCACCGGCAATATCAAACGAAGCAGGCTCCAGGCAACGGTCGCACTCACCGGTTGCGTGCGCGCGGACCATGCCCGTAAGCAGAACACCGGTGCCGGCATTGGTAAAGACCACATCGTAGTCAATGCCGTCCTGCAGCTGATACTCCTTCTCGCCCACCGTATAGGTGGCGACATCGACCTTGCCGGACAGCGAATACGAGTCTCCGGGAAACTCGAGCTGCTCGGAAAGATCGACGGTAACGCTCGGGAACTCAGCCATTACCACTGACCGTTCTGCTGGGCGGCACCCTCGTTGAGCTGCTGACGGCAACGAGTCACCGTGCCGGTCAGGCTCTTGAGGTTCTCCTCGAGGTGCGTAAAGACCTGCTCGGCGTAATCCTCGGCGGCATAGCGCGTCTCGCGTTCATACTGCTGGGCACGGTCGCGGATATCGTCGGCCTGCTGCTGCGCCAAGCGGACGATCTCCTGCTCACCGGCAATGGTGAGGGCCTGCTGCTGAGCATCGGCGATGATGGAATCGGCCTGAGCGGCGGCGGAAGCCATAAGCTCCTCGCGCTCCTTGAGGATACGGCGGGACTTCTGCCATTCCTCGGGATAGCTCATGCGAATCTCGTCGAGGATGTTAAAGAAGACGTCGGCGTCGATAACCTTCATCTGGGCGTTCTTGCCGAACGGCGTCTTAGCCTCTTCGATGAGCCCCTCGAGCTCGTCGACAAGACTCACGATCCTGTCGCCAGGAAAATTCTCGCCCGGCATCCGGTCTCCTTTCATAGGTAACATATCATCGTGTTAGTTTACCACATGCCACCAGGCATTAAAAAACGTCACGAAAAGCGATGTTTGAGCGCCTTGACCACATTGGACGGAACAAAATTAGAGACGTCGCTACCGAGCGAGGCAATCTGGCGAACCACCGAGCTCGAGATATAGCCGTACTGCGGCGCACTCATGACAAAGATGGACTCCAACTCGTTATCCAGGCGGTAGTTGAGGTCGGCCTGCTGCAGCTCGTACTCAAAGTCGGTCATGGCACGCAGACCCTTGACCACGGCTCCTGCCCCCTGTTCGCGGGCAAAATCGACCAAGAGGCCGGTGAAAGGCAGCACTTCGACGCCTTCAATATCACCAAGTGCCTCACGGGCCAGCGCCACGCGCTCGTCGAGCATAAACGTGGTGCCGACGCCGTTTTTGCCCTGCGATTCGGCCACGGCGACGATCACGCTGGGAAAGATGCGGCGGGCGCGGCGAATGACGTCGATATGGCCAAACGTGATGGGATCGAAGGTGCCCGGGACGATTACGCGGTTAATGGTGTCACTCATGGGCGTCCTCCAAAGGCGCATCCTCGTCATTGTCGCTGTCGTCGGCGTTGTCGGCCTCGTTCGTGGCCGACCAGCGCAGCAAGTCAACCGAAGTTATGCCGTAGCGCTTCTCGCGCACGGTCTCAAAACCGGTCGGGTGAGCGCCCGTATCGGCCGCGGCGTGTTCAAAGAGCGCGTAGGCGCCCTGAGCCAGCAAGTCCTGCTGAGCTAGGTTTTGCAGCAGCTCCTCGACCGGCTCAGCACCAAAAGCATAAGGCGGGTCGAGCAGGACCAGGTCAAAGGGACCGCCCGGCACGCGGCCGCGCGAAGCGCTTGCCAGCACGTCACCCGTCACCACGCGCCAACGCGCACGGTCACGGCAGAGTGACTCGATATTCTTGGTAATCAGACGAGCAGCGTTGCGATCGATCTCGAACGTGGTGAGCGAGCGGGCACCGCGCGAGAGCATCTCAATGCCCAAGGCGCCGGAGCCGCCAAAGGCGTCCAGCACGCGGACCTCGTCCAGATCGAAGTCGAATGCCGACATGACCATAGATGCGCACGCCTCGCGCACGCGATCGGTCGTGGGGCGGGTGACATCGCGACCACGGGGCTCCTCGATCTTACGACCGCGCCATTCGCCGCCGATGATTCTCATCCTCCGCTGACCTCCTTAAAGATGTGTCGATACCGCATGGCGACCGCATCGCGTAGAGGGCGCGTCGCCACGGAGTCAAGGTTGCAAGCATACCGCAAGAGCTCGACCGCGTCCAAATGGGCCCACTCGATCAATTCCTCGTCGGCATCGAGGTCAACAAAGCGCAAGGTCACGCCGCCATGCTGGCGGTAACCCAGGATTTCGCCCTCGTGGCGCAGACGCAGGTCCATCTGGGCGAGCGTAAAGCCGTCCGAGGTCTTCTCGAGCGACTGGAGGCGGTCTTGCGCCGCCGACGCGCCGCCGTTGCCCTTGGAGTGCGTCATGACCAGGCACGTACCCGACACGCTGCCGCGACCTACGCGCCCGCGCAGCTGATGCAAGGCCGCCAAACCAAAGCGCTCGCCATTCTCGATGACCATGACGGTGGCGTTGGGCACGTCAACGCCCACCTCGACCACCGTGGTCGAGACGAGCACATCGATCTCGCCACGCTTAAAGGCATCGATGACCCGGTCCTTTTCCCCC
>CALEDY010000095.1 GCA_937949355.1 uncultured Collinsella sp.
CCAGGCCGCAGACGAGGTGCACCGCCGTGAGCGGGGAGCGCGCCAGGCGCAGGGCCTCGGAGAGCAGGGCCCGCGGGAGAGTCATGCGCGGCGTCGGGTCGGAGAGTCGTGTCATGGCCATCACCTCTCCTCGGAGCGCGCGAACCAGGCCGCGCCCGCCGCTGTGAGCGCGGTGAACGCGAGCGCGCAGACCGCAAGGCCCGCCAGCGTGAGCATGCCATCCGCCGCGAGCGCCCCGCCGAGCGCCATGTCCGCCGCGAGTGGCTCACCGCTCGGCAGCACGGGGATGAAGCTCGTGGGGATGACCATGCTCGCCGACGGCGGAAAGAGCTGCGGCAGCGGCACCAACGACCAGGCGAACCCACCCATGAGCTGCGCAACGAGCGGGCAGAAGATGCCCGCGAGCATGCCGAACCGCGCCGTGAGGAAGAGCCCTGCGGGGATCATCCACGCCGCGGTCACCGTGTTGACGAGCGCGCAGAGGAGCATCGTGAGCGTGCCCGCGGCCGTGAGGCCCTGCGAGGAGAACGCCGATCCCGCGAGGTAGATGCCGAAGACCACGAGGTTCGAGAGCGTGCAGAGCGCGAGGCACCAGAGCGCCTTGGCCCACCAGGCGCGCCCGAGCGGGAAGCCCAGGCCCAGAAGCCCCCGCATCCGCGTGCGAGCGTCCGCCCGCGCGACGCACGCCACCACGAGCGAGAGAGACACGGGCAGGAAGAGCGCGTACCAGTAGTTCCACGCGCTGAAGATCTGCACGCCCCGGTAGGGCATCGCGCCGAGCAGCGGCATCGGCAGCGCCATGAGCACGGCAAGACGAACCGGTGCCGCGTGGCGCGACTTCAGGGCCTCGGCGCGCAGGCCCGCGAGCAGGCCGCCTTTCTCGCCCGTCATGCCGCCACCTCCCCGCGCGCTCGTCGCCCTTCCCGGCAGACGCTCATGAAGAGTTCCTCGAGGTCCTGCCCGGGACGAAGCGCATCCTCGTAGGCGAGGCGCCCCCCGCAGATGATGCCGATGGTGTCCGCCATCTGCTGCACCTCGGAGAGGATGTGGCTCGAGACGATCACCGTCGTACCCGCCGCCGCGAAGCCGCGGATCTGGTCGCGCAGTTCCTCGATGCCGATGGGGTCGAGGCCGTTGGTGGGCTCGTCGAGCACGAGCAGGCGTGGCCGGGCGATCAGCGCCAGCGCGAGCCCCAGGCGCTGCCGCATGCCCATCGAGAAGCGCCCGGCGCGCTTCTTCCCGGTGTCCGCGAGGTCCACGGCGGCGAGCACCTCATCTATGCGGCTCTCGGGAAGGCCCAGCAGCGTGGTGCGCACGCGCAGGTTCTCGCGCGCGGTGAGGTTGGGGTAGAGCGGCGCCTCCTCGATGAGGCTGCCGATTGCGTAGAGGTCCTCGCGGCGCCAGGCGTGCCCGGCAAAGAGGATCTCCCCGGCCGTCGGCCGCAGCATCCCGCAGATCATCTTGAGCGTTGTCGACTTGCCGGCGCCGTTGGGACCGAGCAGCCCGTACACCTCGCCCTCGCGGATATGAAGGCTCACGTCGGCCACGGCGTCTTGCGCCTGGTCGCCGCGGCCGAAGCGCTTGGTGAGCCCACGCGTCTCGAGCATGTAACCCATGGGTTTATCCTTTCTCTTCCGGGCGCGCGGGCCGAGCCACCGTGCCCGCGCGCCTTACCTTTCGGGTTCACCATCCATGGTGGGGCGCGTTTCTAACGAAGCCGTAACGGCCGTTGGGCTTTTTTGGCGCCAGCCCTTCTCGACACGCACATCATGATTAATTTGCTTAAGGCAACAACTTTCCCGATCGATGTAATCACCGAATCAAAACGTGTACATCAGCCACCAAAGATGCCGAAAAATGTCGTTTTTGGAGGCTGATGTACACAAATGTGAGATCCCGCCCCGCCAACAACACCCTCCACATGTCTGGACTCTCTATGGCTTAGCTGGATAGACATCGCCGGAACGGGTATAGTATCGAGAGTTTTGTCGTTTACCAGCGGGGGAGTCCTGTGGGCATCAAAAAGAAGATCAAAAAGGAGCTTATCGGCACTTCCGATTACCCGTCGAATAAGATCTTTACGATCTCCAATTTCATTACCTTTACGCGCCTGGTCCTCACGCTCGTCTTTTTATACCTGTTTGTGACGGACAACAACCGCGTCGTCGCCATCGTGATCTATGCCATCGCTGCCTCAACCGACTGGATGGACGGACAGATCGCCCGCATGACCAAGACGGTCTCGTGGCTCGGCAAAGTCATGGACCCCATCTGCGACCGCGCGCTCTTGTTTACGGGCGTGCTGGGCCTGGTAGTCCGCGGCGAGCTTCCCATCTGGGTCTGCGTGCTCATTATCGGCCGCGATATCTACCTGGGCATTGGCACGCTCATCGTGCGCCACTACCACCGGCGCCCCATCGACGTCGTCTTTCCCGGCAAGATTGCCACGGCGCTGCTTATGACCGGCTTCTCGCTCATGCTGCTTGGGTTCCCCGTCATCGACGGCTGGCATCTGCTGCCCGCCACGTTCACAGCATTCCCGGGCCTCAACGGCAGCTCGGTGCCTCTCGGCATCTTCTTTGTATACGGCGGCGTCATCTTCTCCATGCTCACCGCTGTCATCTATTCCATTAAGGGAGGGATGGCCATTAAACAGGCCATCGCGCATCCCGAGGACGAGGACATCGACTTTCTTAACCCCGAAATCGAAGACTAAGTCGTTGGGGTATGATTACGTACGGTTCATTCTTTGCGGCGTGGCCGCGTTAGATAGGGGTTGTCATGGACAACAAGGTTAACAATATGCCTCAGAACGATAAGACTGCGGACGCTACCTGCGTTTTCCGTGTTCCTTCGAGCGATGTCACCGTTCCCGACCTCATGGCAAACGTGCACATCACCGCTCCGGTTCTGTCCATCGTCAAGGGCCCGCAGACCGGAGCTGCCTTTGAGCTCGAGGACGACGTGACCACCATCGGCCGCGATCCCGCGAACGGCATCTTCCTCAACGACATGACTGTCTCGCGCAGCCACGCACGCATTATTCGTGAGGGCTTGGGCGCTCGTATTGAGGATCTGGGTTCGCTCAACGGCACCTGGGTCGACGGCGCCATCGTCAATGGTGCTCCGCTACACGACGGCTCTTCCGTTCAGATCGGTACGTTTACGCTCATCTATCACGAGAGCACGCCGGAGCGCATCGAAACCGGTGAGTAGGTAATGGCCGAACGCAACTATCTGAGTATCGGCCAAGTCGTCAATCTACTTCGAGGCGCATACCCCGATCTATCGAACTCAAAAATTAGATTTCTAGAAGATGAGGGGCTCATCACCCCTCATCGTACGCCTAAGGGGTATCGCCAGTACTCCAAGGAAGACGTTGACCGTCTCGAGGTCATCCTGCACCTGCAGAAGACCCGTTACATGCCGCTCAACGTCATTAAGCAGCGCTTGGAAAACGCAACGGACCTGTCCACTTTGGCTTACGAAGTGGGTCTTCTGTCCGATGTACCGCTGAAGACGGAGCCCAAGGAGACCAAGCAAAAGCTGCACCCCATCGAGACGATCCCCGACATGCTCGGTGTTGAGATTTCGTTTATCCGCTCTCTTGCCGAGAACGATCTTATCCGCATCATCAAGAGCCCGCAGAACCGTGAGCTTGTCGATGGCCGAGATTTCCCGATTATCCGTTACTGCTCAGAGCTGTCGCGCTTCCACATTGAGCCGCGCAACCTGCGTCAGTACGTATCGTCGGCAAACCGCGAGTCTTCGATGTTTGAGCAGGTTCTCGTGAGTATGCTCGGCATGGATACCTCCGATGACGAGCGCGACGCCAAGCTCGAGCGCGCTTTTAAGAAGCTGCACGACCTCACCGAGGGTGTGCACACCGCGCTACTTAAGAACCGTGTCTTTGAGTCGCTCAACGCCGTGGTCGAGGACGCTGACATCGATGCTCTCGATGAGGAGATTGCACGTTCCGAATCCACCAAGGCTAAAAGCGATGGGGCAAGCGTCCCCGCGGTTGCCGCGCACGAGGAGTCGCTCGTGCAACCGTCCAAGGTCGTCGTCCCCTCGCATAACCCGTCTGCTGACACGGGTAAATAATCGCCGTCCACCCGGCAATCCATGAAAGGTCACGCCATGTACGACTTCGAATCTCACATCGTCGATATCCCCGACTATCCCGAGCCCGGAGTCGTCTTTAAGGACATCACACCGCTCTTTGGCAATCCCGAGGCCCTGAAGGCCATGGTGGATGCCCTGGCCGAGCATTTTGCCGACATGGGCATTACCAAGGTCGTAGGACCCGAGGCCCGCGGCTTTATGGTCGGCGTTCCCGTGGCCGTCGCCCTGGGTGCCGGCTTTGTTCCCGCACGTAAGCCGGGTAAACTGCCGCGCAAGACGGTCAGCGAGAGCTACGAGCTCGAGTATGGAACGGATTCTATCGAGATCCACGCCGATGCCATTACCTCTAAAGATACCGTGTTGATTCTGGACGACTTGGTCGCGACGGGCGGAACCGTCGAGGCAACAGGTAAACTAGTGCGAGATATGGGCGCAAAGCTTGTGGGCTACGGTTGTATCCTTGAGCTTGCGTTTCTCAACCCGCGCAAGAAGCTCACGCCTTCTAACGAGGACGTTGAGCTCTTTAGCCTGGTAACGGTGGACTAGCCGCTACCCTTAGATACCGGAAAGGAAGCTACATGCGCACAGCAAATACGCACAAAAACATGGCACGCTGCGCTGCTACGGCAACCCTCGCTTGTGTTTTGGGCCTGGGGCTCGTGGCTCCGGCCTACGCCGATACCGCATCCGACCTTGCCGCTGCTCGAACTAAGCTCGAGCAGATTGGCACCCAAACCCAGCAAATTCATGAAGAACTCTCCGCACAGACGCAGGAGCTTGATCAGACTGCAGGCGAGATCACGCAAAAGCAGCAAGAAATTGCGGAGGGCCAGGCAAAGCTTTCGAGCTACGTTGCCGGTGAGTACAAGACCGGCGGCCTGAGTCTCCTTCAGGTCCTGACGGGCGTCGACGATCTGGGCGACATGCTCAACCGTCTGTTCTACTACGGTAAGGTGTCCGACAAGCAGGCCCAGACCATTCAGGAGGTCAAGGACCTTAAGCAGCAGCTCACCGATAAGCAGACCGAGCAGGAGAAGAACGTCGCCGCGACGCAAAAGAAGGTCGACGAGCTCAATGCTCAGCAGGCCGAGGCTCAGAGCGTCGTGAACTCTCTGGATTCGCAGCTGCAGGCCGAGCTTGCCGCCGAGGCGGAGGCAAACGCCGCACTGCAGGCCGGCATCAACGCCAGCACCGCCGAGAAGGCCACGGTGAGCAACGATACCGCCGGCACGACCGAGAACACCAACAACGGTGGCGGCACGAGCAACAACGGTGGCCAGACCAACAACAACCAGGGCGGCGGCACGCCGGCTCCCACGCCGCAGCCCGTGACGCCCGCTCCGGCTCCGACGCCTTCCACGCCGAGCCAGTCCGTTGACGGCGGTTCTGTTGTTTCGCGTGCCTACAGCAAGCTCGGATGCGCTTATTCTTGGGGCGGCATTGGACCGAACAGCTTCGACTGCTCCGGCTTTGTAAGCTACTGCCTCACCGGCCGCTACTGCCGCCTGGGCACCACCGGTACCTTCATGGGCTGGACCCGCGTGTCCGATCCGCAGCCCGGCGATGTTGTGGTCAACTCCTACCACACCGGTATCTATATCGGCAACGGTCAGATGATCCATGCTTCCGACTACAGCACGGGCGTCATCATCAGCTCCGTTGCAGCTGGAATGAATAACAACTACATCTTCGTGCGCTACTAAGCTCTTTGCTCAGCGAACGAATGTGGACCTCATGGCCTTCGGGCTGTGAGGTCCATTCTTTTGTCTTAACAGGGCATCTTCGGATCAGGACGGCTATCTAGTATTCAAAACTAGATAGCCGTTCACTATATCTGCAAGATGGTTATAATTGTTAAGGAACAATTAGAAAGGAACCTCAATGAGCTGGGCACTTATCTCAGATTCGAGCTGTAATCTTCGCGATTGGCAACCAAGCGCACCCCATACCACCTTTGCATTTGCGCCCCTTAAAATCCGAGTAGGGGAGCGCGAGTTTGTTGACGACCTTTCGCTCGACGTCCACGAGCTCAACGCTGCCGTACAGGCAGAGACGAGCGCATCTTCGAGCGCGTGTCCCAGCGTAGGGGAGTGGGCCGAGCTCTTTAAGCTGGCCGATAAGACGATCTGCATGCCCATCTCGGAGGGTGTCTCGGGAAGCTACAACGCCGCAGCGACCGCGCGCGATATGGTGCTTGCCAAGGAGCCCGAGCGCCAGATTCACCTGGTCAACTCCCGCGCTGCGGGCGGCAAGATGGACTTGATCTTCTTGCTCTTTGATCGGTATCTTGCAAGCAATCCGGATGTTTCCTTTGATGATGCTTGCAGCTATTTTGATGCCCTAGAACAAAACAGCAAGATCCTTTTTAGCCTGTGCAACTACCAGAACCTTGCGAAGGCCGGACGTATCCCCAAGGCGGCCGGTGTTATTGCCAACAAGCTCAATATTCGCATTTTGGGAACGGCAAGCGAGGCGGGCGAGATCGAACTCGTTGGGCATACGCGCGGCGAAAAGAAGATGCTCAACAAGATTGTCGACACCATGGAAGCCGAGGGCTTTACGGGCGGCGAGGTCGTTATCGACCATGTCGAGAATGAAGCGGGGGCCCAGGCACTGGCAGATCGCATTGTCGAGCACTGGCCTGGCTCTAAGACCATCATCATGCCCTGCAACGGGCTAGATTCTTACTATGCCGAGATGCACGGCCTCATCATCGGCTACGGCATGGGCGTGGCTTCGGGTCGATAATGTCCAACTAGACAAACGCACGGGCGTGATAGGGGGCCAGCGGCTCTTTATCCCGCCCGTCTTGTACTTTGGTTAGCTATTAAACCCATTGAACTTGAGATAACTCATCAGATAGGCCTTCGATACGAAGGACGATACCGCACTACGAACGAGCAGTGACTCGCGGGTGACCTGATGAGCGGTGTCGGGAACGGGCGTCTGCTCGACGGAAAACGCCGCGCGAATCGATGCCTCGAGCTGATCGACCACATAATCAAAGGCCGTCGGGGCATCGTAGCTCAAACGCTGAATGTTAAAGAGCGCCTGGACCGCCGCGATCGGCAGGACCTGCTTAAAAATGCAGATGGCAATCAAACGTGCAATCTGCTCGCGCCCATACTGCTTTTTGACCGGAGCCGGAACCAGGCCCACCTTCACGTAGTTATTGATCATCGAAGGCGTAATAACGGGTTGCTCTACGCAAATGGAAAGCGGCTCCATCCACAGCGAGACATATTCGATAACCTGGTCGCGATAGAGCGTCACATTGGGCAGCTGATCATAGCGAAGCAGGCTCAACGAGTTGAGTTTACGCACGATATCTGACTGGATAAATGCATCCGGCAGCACCGTCGGCTGAATATCCTCGGGCTTAATGCTGACCGATGTATCAGACATTGGAATAACATGTTTGACATGGTTCATTAGGGTCCTCCGTTCATTATCAATATTGTATTCTAGATTATCTAGTTTTGAATACCATATAGTACGTAAATGTGCGCATAAAGATGGGGTTGATGCAAGTCCGCATCAACCCCATTATGTTAGAAGCTAACAACCTTACATAAGATATATTATCGTACTTATCCGCGTAGGAAAGCGTATGCGCTGGTTGCTGCTATGGCTCCGTCCGAAACGGCGGTCACAACCTGGCGTAAACGCTTGGAACGGATATCGCCGGCTGCGAATAAGCCGGGCATACGGGTAGCCATCGAATCGTCGGTAAGGATGCCGCCGTCGGGAGCCAGATCGACTAGATGCTCAACAAGTTCGGTATGTGGCTGCGTGCCGGTAAAGACAAAAATGCCAAATGAGCCAGGTTCAAAGGATTCAGTGTACATTTCACCAGTCGCATTGTCCTTGAATGTAATTGTCGTGGGCATCGCTTCGCCAGAAAGCTCAACAACACTAGTTTGGTACCTAACTGAAATATTGTCCTTAGCAAGCACCTTATTCACAACGCCCTCAGGTGCACGGAACTGATCGCGGCGTAGCACGATGGTCACGCTGCTGGCAATGTCGGACAGGAACAGCGCCTCCTCGCATGCCGAATTGCCGCCTCCGATAACAAAGACCTGCTTGCCGCGGAAGAACATGCCGTCACACGTCGCGCAATACGAAACGCCACGACCGCGATACGTGTCCTCGCCGACAAAACCCGCAGGACGCGGCGTGGCGCCCATGCACGCAATGACGCTCTTGGCCGCTGTGTCGCCCATATCATGATGGATGGTAAATTGAACCGCATCGGCATCGTAATCGACGCCTGTCACCATACTCCATTCAACCTGAGCCCCCAGGCCTTCAGCATGCTGTTGGAACCGCTCACCAAGTTCGGCGCCGCTCAGCAATGGAATACCAGGATAATTCTCAATCTCGTTGCTCGTGGCAATCTGTCCGCCCGACATGCCCTGCTCAAGGACAGTCGTCGTTAGGTTGGCACGCGCCGCATAAATGGCGGCAGCATAGCCCGCAGGGCCGCCACCGATAATCGCAACATCGATTGTCTGATCGGTAGTCATGAAGAGTCCTCTCGTCGAAACGTTGTCGTTCTTTGCGCTCATACCCAAATTTACGTGAACGTGACACTCATGCACTACAATGATAAATTCCGTGTTACAACGTCGAAGGGGAGTTATCGATGGATCAGACGCAGACGAGCGACGACGCTCCCCTGCTCACGCACAGCACTCCTCAATCGGAGCAAACCACGCTCTTGGCACAGCAAAAACCTCTCGTGACCCTCGTGCACGCCTCGGTCGGCTCGGGTCACAAGGCCGCCGCAAATGCGATTGCGCAAGCATTCGACCTCATCCGCGGCACCAGTGGCATCCCCGAGGATGTTGAGATTGAAGTACTCGATATCCTTGATTTTGGACGTATTAAATTCGACGGTAATAAGACCGCGGCTTCTTTTACGGGAGCCACGCGCCCCATTTACGACCTGACCTGGCGATATACGCTTACGGGACATCTGCTCTGGGGTGGCGGCACGGCATGGTCGCGAATGATGTTCCCCGCCTTCAACGAATATATTCGTAGCCGCAGGCCCATAGCCGTGGTCGCAACGCACATCACGGCAGCCAACGTTGCCGTGGGCGCCCGCGTAATTACGGGTATCGATTATCCGGTCATCTGCGTCCCGACCGACTACGAAGTCGAGGGCTGGTGGCCTCACAAGGACACCGATCTATTCTGTGTTGCCAACGAATTCATGGCTGAAACGCTGCGTCCGCGCAAGGTGCCCGAGACAAAGATTCGCATTACCGGCATCCCTATTCGCGCCGGATTCGACACGGAATACGATCGCGAGGAAGAGCTAGCCAAGTTCAACCTCCCCGCCGACAAGACCGTCGTGTTGGTAATGGCCGGTGCCAGCTTGCCCCAGCCTTACGTCCGCTTTCGCGCGGCGATGGACCACACACTCCCCTTCCTGCGCAGCTTCGAAGACATGCACTTTGTCTTTTTGCCTGGCAAAGACGTGGAGTATGCCACCCGGCTGAAGACGCTCTTCGATGCCATGAAGCTCGAGAACGTCACGGTGCTGGACTATGTCGACGACATGGCGGCCCTCATGCACGGCTGCGACCTGGCAATCCTCAAATCGGGCGGACTCACGGTCACCGAGTGTCTCTGCGCGCATCTGCCGATGATCCTGCTGGGCAAGTCATATGGCCAGGAAAAGGCCAACACCACCATGCTCACCGGCATGGGCGCCAGCATGCACGTCACCACGGCACGAGAGCTCATCGTAACCCTGCGCCACCTGCACGACCATCCGGAGTCGCTCAAAGCCCTACTCATCAACGGCGAAGTACTACGCCGTCCCCACGCAGCCGAAGACATCGCCGTCGCCACCATGGAACTCGTAGGCAAACCCCAAAAGCGAAAACGAGCCTTCTGCCGCTTCTACTGGGGCGGGAAGCCTGCGCATATCAGGTAGACGAAAGTCCGCAGCTCGGCGGGAGCCGCCCATATATCATTCCATGCTCAAACATTCTCGCTGCGCTGCGAAACTGCGCGTGGAACGATATATGGGCGGCTCCCGCCGAGCAGCTACGTTTACGTGCTAGCAGCTATGCCAGATTCCCTACCATTAGAACCTGCAAAGGAGAAACCGGAAAAAATAAATATAGTAAGCCGATGCGAGAAAGGAGGTTTTCCTTTATCGCATCGGCTTACTAGAAAGAAAGGCTATTTTTCAAGCGAGTAACCGCCCGACCGCCTCTCACACATATCGTTCCACGCGCAGTTTCGCAGCGAGCGAAGCGAAGCGAGAATGTTTGAGCATGGAATGATATGTGTGAGAGGCGGACGGGAGGGATACGAGTGCCCCCTAGGCGACGCCGCTAGAACCGAAACCGCCGGCTCCTCGGTCGGTTTCGTCTAGTTCTTGTACTTCTACAAGGTTGACCGTGGGGACTTCTTGGATGACGAGTTGGGCGATGCGGTCGCCTTTGTTGATTTGGATGTTGTTCGTGGGGTCTAGGTTGATGAGGATGACTTTGAGCTCTCCTCGGTAGTGAGCATCGATGAGACCGGGCGTGTTGACTATAGACAGGCCCTGCTTAATGGCCAGGCCGCTGCGGGGCTGGACGAAGCCGGCGTAGCCGTCGGGTAGGGCGATAGCTAGGCCCGTGGAGACCAAGCGACGCTCAAAGGGCTTGAGCGTGCAGTCTTCGTTGGCTCGGAGGTCAAGACCGGCATCCGTGGGATGAGCGTATTTGGGAAGTTCGACGGTTGGGTCGAGACGCTTAATGTTAACGGTAATGTTGGACATGAAATCACCTTAGCTTGTCGAGCTCTTGCAGAAACTCATCGACATCTTTGAAATCGCGATAGACCGAGGCAAAGCGGATGTAGGCCACTTTATCGATCTTGGCCAAGCGCTTAAGAACCATATCACCCAGCTCATGAGACGTAACGGCTGTGAGTGTACGGGAGCGAAGCTCGACCTCTATATCGTCAATGATCTCGTTGAGCTTTTTAGTGTCAATATCTCGCTTGATCGTGGCGCGCATCAAACCGACCAGCAGCTTATTGCGATCGAACCGTTGCTTGGTTCCGTCTGACTTAATGACCTCGATAGGGTCTTCACAACGCTCAAATGTCGTAAAGCGATAATTGCATGAGCAGCATTCGCGACGACGCTTGATGGTGTTATTAGATTCCTGCATGCGGGAATCAACGACGCGGGTATGTGCCTTGCCGCATTTGGGACAGCGCATGGTACCTCCTCTAAAACGATTACAAGGGTACCATGCGACGGTACGTAAATCTTAGGAACGTGCGGGAACTTTAAGATGCGCACCGGCATCGAGCGAGCCATGCTCCAGGTGATTGACGTTGCGGATCATATCAGAGGTCTCCTGTGTGGAAAGACCCTCAATCGGATGCTCCTGGGCAAGCGACCACAAGGAATCGCCAGACTGAACACGGACGGTCTCGTAGGTAACGTTGGATACCGACTCGGCATATGCGGCGTGACGAGCGGTGAAGATCGAGGTAGCAAGTACAAAGAAAAGCGTGAGCGCAACGGCCAGGGCGACAATCGTCGAGACCTTTAGGGCAACGGGGGCCGAACTCGTGGCGACGCACTGGCTGCGGACGGGCTTGCCAGGCAGTGTTTGGAAACCAGATCGGCCGCCTTTGACAACCGTGAAAGCCGGCGCCGCAGGCGTCTCGAGCTTAAGGGCGAGGTTTCCCTGGACCATATCCGTTGCGTTCATCATGTTCTCCTCTCGCGTGTTTTGCTGAGAACAGTTTTATCAAGCCGCGCGGACAAAAATGTCTAGCGCGAGAACGAATGTTCGGTTATTATTATCTTCGAACAGTTGTTCCTGTCAAGCAATAATCGAACATTTGTTTGACATTGGCAGAGAGGATCCCCTGATGGCTCGCAAAATTACCAAGCGTCAGCAGCAGATTTACGACTTCATCAAGGAATATCAGCAGGAGAAGGGCTATCCGCCCAGTGTGCGCGAGATGGCATCGGCCGTAGGTCTCTCCTCCCCCAGCACGGTGCATGCTCATCTCTCTGCCCTGGAGGCTCGAGGACTGCTCAAGCGCGATGCCACCAAGCCTCGCGCCCTAGAGCTCTTTGATGAGGACGGATCCTCTGTCTCGATTTCCAAATCCGATGAACCCACGGCGCCCCGCGGAACGGTCTCGCTGCCGCTCGTCGGTCGCGTCGCGGCTGGGATTCCCATTCTGGCCGAACAAAATATCGAGGACACCTTTACCATCCCGACCGAAATCGCCACAGACCAGGGCTCCTTTATCCTTGAAGTGCACGGCAGCTCAATGATCAATGTCGGCATCTACAACGGTGACTACATTATCGTTCGCGAGCAAAAGAGCGCGATGAACGGCGAAATCGTCGTGGCTATGATCGATGGCTCGGCGACTGTCAAGACGTTCTACAAGGAGCAGGGGCGCGTGCGCTTGCAGCCCGAGAACGACACTATGGAGCCCATCTATGCGACGAACCCCGTTATTTTGGGTAAGGTTGTCGGATTAATGCGCCGGTTCTCGTAATGCAAAAACGCATCACCATATTTGATACCGTCCGCGGGTTTACGATGCTGTCGATGGCAGGTTTTCACGCCTGCTACGATTTGGCCTACCTATATGGATGGGATATGCCATGGTTTACCGAAACGGTTTTCCAGGATATCTGGCGCGCAAGTATCAGCTGGGTATTTTTGTTTATCGCCGGTTGGATGTGCACGCTCTCGCGTAATAACGTTAAGCGCGCCCTCAAGTACGCGGCCGCAGCTTTGGTCGTATGGATTGCAACTACACTGGTATCAGTCGACGATTCGGTAAACTTTGGCATCATTTATTGCATGGCGGCGTGCACCGTGGTGGTTGCACTCACCCGTCCGTTACTTCAAAAAATGCCGGGCTCGTGGGGCATCGCAGCGTGCCTTGTTCTTTTTGCCCTAACCTGGGGCATTCCAAAAGCGGTCTACCCACTCCCCTACCTGGCATGGCTTGGATTCCCGGGCCCGGGTTTTGTTTCGGGAGACTACTATCCGCTCATTCCGTTTGTCTTTATGTACCTTACCGGCTTCTTTACTGCCCAGGCAGCACAAGCATCAAGCCACGAAGCGCCGGCATGGGCATACGCCAATCCCATCCCGGCGCTCGCAGTCCTCGGTCGGCATGCCTTACCGTTCTACCTGCTCCATCAGCCTGTCATTCTAGGCGTGCTAGAGCTCGTTTATTCCGTACGATAGCGCTCAAGACGCGGCGCGATTCGGGCCGGCATCTTTGCCACAATGCGAACGCCGTCCTCTAGATATTCCTCATGCAGAAGGGTTCCCTGCTCATGCACCAGCGTAATGAGGGCGCCCTCGCGATACGGGATATCAGCGGAGAGCAACACATCGGTGGCAGCTGCCTCACGAGCAATACGGTCGACGAGATCGTCGAGCCCCTCGCCCGTTTGGGCCGAGAACAGCACGGCCTCGGGATAGCGACGATGGAAACTCAATCGATCGACGCTATCGAGTAGGTCGATTTTATTGAACACCGTAAGCGTCAAGCGCTCACCGGCACCGATCTCGTCAAGAACGCGATCGACTGCCTCGAGCTGGCGCTCGAAGTCCTCGTCAGAGGCATCCACAACTTTAAGGATCAGGTCGGCACCAAGGACCTCAGACAGCGTGGACTTAAAGGCATCAACGAGACCATGCGGAAGCTTTTGAATAAAGCCAACGGTATCGGTAATGGTCATGCCACGACCGCCGGGCAAGCGATACGAGCGCGTCGTCGGATCGAGCGTGGCAAACAATTTGTCCTGTGAAAACACCGTAGACCCGGTCAGGCGATTGAGCAACGTCGACTTTCCGGCATTGGTATAACCGGCTAGGGCAACGCGAAACGCCGGCGACTCGATACGGCTCTTTGACTGGACATCGCGGCGCTGTTCAACCTGCTTAAGCTCGCGACGAAGTGCGGCAATCTTGTTGCGAATCAAACGTCGGTCAACCTCGAGCTGGCTTTCGCCCTGGCCAAAGCGCGAACCAATGCCACCGCGTGTCTGCTCTTTAGCAAGATGGCTCCACATACCGCGTAAGCGGGGCAACAGATACTGCAATTGGGCTAGTTGCACCTGCAGACGGCCCTCACGGGTCTGAGCGTGCAGGCCAAAGATATCGAGAATCAACGCCGTACGGTCGATAATCTTCACCGGTTCGCCTACGGCTTTCTCCAGATACGACTGCTGCGAGGGCGTTAAATCGTCGTCGAAGATAACAACATCGGCATCCATACGATGCACGAGCCCGCAAAGCTCCTCAACCTTACCGGATCCGATAAACGATTTTGGATACGGCTTAACCAGACGCTGGGATAAACGCGCCACGCACTGGGCGCCAGCCGTATGGGCCAGGCGCTCAAGCTCGTCAAGCGAACGGTCGAGCGGCCAGGCGTTATCGCGCCACTCAACTCCGACAAGAACGGCACGTTCGGGCTCAGGCGCCGTGGGAACGAGGGGAAACCGAGCCATTAGGCCGCCTCGATACGGTGAAGGATATCCTCAACGACCTCATCGATCGCAAACTCGTCCATATCGAACCACACGATGCGGTCATCTCGTTTAAACCACGAAAGCTGACGCTTGGCATAGCGACGTGAACGCATCTTGATGAGTTCACGGGCCTCATCCATAGAAATCATGCCGTCAAAGGCATCGATAATCTCTTTATAGCCGATCGCCTGCATCGAAGTCAGGGCATCTCCCAGCCCCTGATCCATAAGACCGCGAACCTCATCAACAAGACCCTGCTCAAACATCAGATCGACGCGTAGGTTAATACGCTCGTAAAGCGCCTCACGATTACGCATCAACCCAAACCACAGAGCGTGATAATGCTCGCGCGGAACACTAAACTGCGACTTTTGCTGCGCGTAGGACACACCATCATCGTGCATTTCGAGCGCGCGAATCACGCGACGAACATTATGGGGGTGGATGACCGCAGCGGACTCGGGGTCACGCTCGGCAAGCAGCGCGTGCAGCGCTTCCTCGCCTATGCGCTCGGCAAGCTCCTGATACCCCGCGCGGCGATCGTCCTCAAGCTCGCCTGAGGGAAAATCCATCTCATCCAGGGCGGCCTTGAGATATAAGCCCGTGCCCCCGCAAAACACCGGTAGGCGGCCCTCGCCCAGCAAGCGCTCAACATGTACACGAGCGTCTGCCTGATAAAGCGCTGCAGAATATGCAACGCCCGGTTCAACAATATCGACCAGGCGTAGCGGCGCCGTGCATTCCTCGGGTGCCATTTTGGCAGTGCCGATATCCATACCTCGATAGATTTGCATCGCGTCACACGACAGCACTTCGGACGAAAGACGAGTCGCCAAACGATCTGCGACATCACTTTTGCCAACCGCGGTCGGACCGACAATCGCAACGGCGGAAAGGCCTGCCCCGGGAGAAATCATTAGCGCGGCTCGCCCACAACGGATCCGGACAGATACCAGGTCTTGGCAACGTCAACGTCAACATCGACAATCTTGCCAATCAACTGATCGATGCTATAGCCCGCGGGAATCGGTGCATGAACGGTCTGATTCTTAGGACTCTTGCCCAGCAGCACCGCGCCATTCTTTTTGCTCGTACCCTCAATAAGTGCCGGCACAACGGTGTGGAGCTCACCTTGGTTATACTCATGCGCTGTGGTCTCGATAACCTTCACCAAACGGTTGAATCGCTCAAGAATCACCTCATGCGGCGTGGGATCATTAATCTCGGCTGCCGGAGTACCAGCACGCTTGGAATAGATAAACGTATAGGCCTGAGCATAACGGACCGTCTCGGCAAGCGAGAGCGTCTGCTCAAAGTCTTCCTCGGTCTCGCCGGGGAAGCCCACGATGATATCGGTCGAAAGCGCGATATTGGGCATGCGATTGCGGATGCGATCGACGAGCCCCAGGTAATTCTCGCGCGTATAGCGACGGTTCATCTCTTTAAGGATGCGCGTCGAGCCCGACTGAACTGCCAGGTGTAGCTGCGGCATAACGGCAGGCGTCTCGGCCATTGCGTCGATAGTCTCGGGCAGCAGGTCCTTGGGATGCGAGGAAGTAAAGAAGATGCGCTCTACACCCGTATCGCCCACGGCACGCAACAGGTCGGCAAAACGCGGCTTGCCAAACAGATCGCGACCATAGGAATTGACGTTTTGACCCAAAAGCGTGACCTCACGCACGCCCTGGCGTACGAGACCGGTCACTTCGTCGACAATCTCCTCGAAAGGACGGCTTTTTTCGCGACCGCGCACATACGGCACGATGCAATAGGTGCAGAAGTTATTACAGCCCGTCATAATGGGGACCCAGGCATGATACTGAGTCTCACGATGCCACGGCATGCTCATCGCATCCGAGTCCTCGTGTTCATTGGTGCGAATATGACGCTTACCGTCCAAGAATGCCTCGGCAATGAGCTCGGCAACATGCGCGATGGAATGCGTGCCAAAGATAACATTGACATTATCGACATTGGTGAGCAGACCCTCGCCGTCGCGCTGAGCGATGCAGCCGCCCACGGCGACCACGCGCTTGCCCGAGGGCGAAGGCGGAAGGCTCTTACAAGAGTTGCACTGACCGTACAGACGGGTGTCAGCGGCCTCACGAACGCAGCACGTCATGAACACGACAATGTCAGCATGCTCCGGATCGAGCGCCATGAGGCAGCCATATGAGTCGAGCAGGCCACTCACGCGCTCGGAGTCGTGCTGATTCATCTGGCAGCCAAAGGTGCGGATAAAGTAGGTTTTACCGGCAAGAATATCGCGTACGGAACCCTGGTCCATGTGTATAAGTCCTAACGAGGTGGAATAGGCGGAATCAAAGAGCGCGGGCAAAGAGTAAACAATCTATGCCACAGGCTTAACGTCGTCCATCACAACGTTATCCATAGCGGCTCGATTAATCTGATGAACGTAAATAGAAAGACGGATGGCCGTGCGCGACTCCCCGTTGATGAGGATGTCGGAGAACACCGGCGCGCAGGAAATATCAAACCCGGTCGGAATCAAAAATCCGCGTGCAATGGCCACAGCCTTAATGGCCTGATTGACGGCACCCGCGCCGACACACTGAATATTGACGGGAACACCATCTTTGACCATGCCGGCAATGGCGCCGGCAACGGACGCGGGCGATGATTTGCTTGATACCTTCAGGCAATCCATGAAGAAACTCCTGCGTTTAAAAGTACGTTTTAACTGCAATAACTGTATCGTACCGAACGGACTCGGTAAAGATGCTATTCCTCTTTGGCAAGATCGAACGTCACAGTGATGCGATCACGTGAAACACGAATCTTGGGGTCGCCGCAAAGGTTGAGATAGTACCGCGATGCAAGATCGTTAAAGTCGCGCTCCACGGCTCGCGAGAACTGCGCCATGTCGTCCTTGGCAATACGCAGCCCGCGACGATCTTTAGCAAGATCAACCGGAGCAGACGCATGTGAGGACGAATCGCGCTCGCGTAGCAGGCGTGCGGTCACACCGCGAACGGGCTTAATCTGGCCAGCCAAGATACGGTGCGCCGTACGCTCGGACATCTCAAGGCCCAAACCCGAACAGATACGGATAAAGTCTTCCGCATCCGAAGCAAGACCCAGTCGATCGACCACGGGAAGCTCGGCTTCGTCATCGATAAACAAAAGACGAGAAGCATCGAGACGGCTGGAGGCCTGTGCATGCAGCGTCGCGGCGATCTCGGACGGAGACCCCAGATAGACATCACAGGCGCGCAGCTCCTCGAGGGCAAACTCACAGGCGGCGCGAATGATGTTGTGAGGGCCGCGGGCGCAGACATAGTGACCGTCCTCGTCCTTCACGGCCTGAGGCCAGCTGGACTGATCGGCGCGCTCGCCAAGGCGGTCGGTAGCGACGCTCACTTTAAAAACCGAGCCAAGGTCAACATCCGACGCGACAACACGTGCCTCGTCGGTGTTCTGCTTAATCGAGAACAAAGCCATGCCTCGACCGTGAACGCCCCAACGATCCATCTTCATGCTCTCGAGCTTGGAGGTAACGCGGGCATCGAAGATGCGTTCTTGCATATCCTGCGGCACGCCCGACCCGTTATCCAGAAAGACAAGCGTACGGACGCCATCTTCCTTGGTCGTGGCGAGATAGACCTTGTCGGCGCCGGCATCGCGAGCGTTGCGCAGCATTTCGATGACAATATCCTCGACATGCTGAATGTCGTGTTTTGCCTGGCGCCGCTCGGCCTCCGAAACGCGGAGGCGGACATACCCCTCGCCAAGGTTCTCCTCGACGCGAAGGTTGCCCTCCCCCGACATCGACGCGATAAATGAGATGAGCTCGTTCGCGTCGTTCATGTTATTTAGCGATATCGACAGCGCGGCTCTCGCGAATCACGACGACGCGCACCTGACCGGGATACTCCATCTCTTCCTCGATCTGATGGGCGATGTCATGAGCCAAGACCGTGGACTGAGCATCGGAAATCTTGTCCGGCTGAACCATGACGTGGACCTCGCGACCAGCCTGCATGGCATAGGTACGCTCGACGCCGTCATGGGAGTTGGCAATCTCCTCGAGCTTCTCAAGGCGCTTGATGTAGTTCTCGGCCGATTCGCGACGGGCACCGGGGCGAGAGGCAGAAACGGCATCGGCAGCCTGGACCAGAACATCGAGCACCGTGTTGGGGTCGACGTCGGCGTGGTGAGCCTCGATAGCGTGAACGATAACGGGCTTCTCGCCATAGCGACGGGCGAGCTCGGCGCCGATAACGGCATGCGGACCCTCGACGTCATGGTCGATAGCCTTGCCAAGATCGTGCAGCAGGCCGGCACGCTTGGCGGTCACAACGTCCAGGCCAAGCTCGGAAGCCATCACGCCGCACAGGTCGGAAACCTCGAGGGAATGCTGGAGCACGTTCTGACCAAACGAGGTGCGGTAGCGCAGAGCACCCAGGGTCTTAACGATCTCGGGGTGCAGATCGTGGATACCGGTATCGAAGGCAGCCTGTTCGCCAGCCTCGCGCACGCGCTGCTGAACCAAGTCGGCGGCCTTGTGATACATCTCCTCGATACGGGCGGGGTGAATGCGACCGTCAGCAATAAGGTTCTCAAGGGCGACGCGGGCGGTCTCGCGACGGACCGGATCGAAGCTCGAAAGCACGACGGTCTCAGGCGTATCATCGATCACGAGGTTGACGCCGGAAACCTGCTCGAAGGTGCGAATGTTGCGGCCCTCGCGGCCGATAATGCGGCCCTTGAGGTCGTCGGAGGGAATGTGCACAGAGGTAACGGTGACCTCGGCGGTGTGGTCGGCGGCACAGCGCTGAATAGCCAGGGACAAGATCTCCTGAGCGGTCTTGTGGCACTCGGCGCGAACCTGCTGCTCGGACTCACGGATGATCGTGGCAGCCTCGTGGGTAACCTCGCCGCGCACCTTATCGAGGAGCTCCTTGTGAGCGTCCTCGCGGGTCAGGTCGGCGATGCGCTCGAGCTCCGAGGTCTGCTTGGCGCAGAGCTCCTCAAGTTCGCGGGAGCGCTTCTCGACCTGGCCAGCCTGGCTGGACAGCTGATGCTCACGCTTGTCGAGGGCATCGTTGCGGCGATCGAGAGACTCCTCGCGCTGCATCACGCGGTTCTCGAGCGTACGAATCTCGCTCTTACGCTGCTTGTCCTCGGCCTCGGCGGCCTGCTTGTTCTTGATAATCTCCTCTTTAGCCTCGAGCAGAGCCTCTTTTTTGAGGGTCTCGGCCTGACGCTTTGCATCACCGATTAGGGACTCAGCCTGTGCGTGAGCCGACTGGATCTTTTCGTCGGCCTCGTGAAGACTACCCTGCTTGGCGGTGCGCATGTAGGCAATGGCGGCGATGGCACCCAAAACGATGCCAACGAGCGCTGCGATGATAGGCATGCTCACTCCTTTTTATGGATTCGTTACACAACAAAACGAACCGTCCTTACGAACGGCTCGCGACATTTGAGTAATATGGGCGCAGCTTATGCGGGTCGGATACAGATAAACATATAAACAAACTCATCAAAGATGAGCACATATCACAAAGCAAATGACAGTGTTTATCGTACGTTGAACCGCAACAACTGTCAAATAAATGGACCCAGCACGGCGGCTAAAACGCGGTGAACGGCAGGTACGCAAAACACATGTGTCTAAACTGCACATTCCTCACGTTCGGCATCGAGACGCGCCTTTACGGCATCGGCGGCGATGTGGTACGAAAATCCCTTGCCCATCAAAAACCGGACGAGCTTTTCGAATCCACGTGTCTCGGGAACACGACGCTTTGCAAGTAAAGCCGATGCGCGTGCCAAGTCGTCCTCCACGGCAAAATAATCCTCGGGATAGCCGGGGATATCATCGAGTACGACATGGCGGCGCTTAAGCTCAGTCTCAATCTTGCGCTGCCCCCAGCCGCGTCGTTTGCGTTCCTCGATAAAGTACGAACAAAAGCGGTTCTCATCTAAAAAGCGATACTCAGTGGCACGCTGGACGGCAAAATCAATTGCAGGCTGTCGAAATCCATAACGAGCCAGCTTGTCACGGACCTCACCCGTGGCATGGTCGCGGCGTGACAGCATCTCAGTCACCATGGTAAGCGCGCATTTACGCTCAATGAGCTGCACCGCCTCGCGAAACTCATCCCAATCGCAGGGAAGATCGGGGCGATTTTTAAGGAACAGGCGCGCGACACGAACAGGAATCCAGATGGATCGTTCAAAACCGCTCTCGAGCTCACAGTCGATATGTGCACAAGGCTTTTTTGATGCATACCCACTCGAGAACGAGGAGGCCGCCTTCTTATCGGGAAAGACGACCGTGGCCTCGGTCACCGTATACGACATGAGGGCATCCGCTACTCGTCGTCATCATCGAGCATCGCGGAGCCATCGATGGCGTAAAGCTCATCGAACTCCCCAGTTTCGGGCTGATCGGTCAGCTCGACCTCGGACGGAGCATCGTCATCGAATTCAAGGCCGCAGGCGAGGCGAACCTTATGCTCGATCTCGTCAGCACAATCGGGGTGTTCGCGCAAAAAGGCCTTGGCGGCCTCGCGACCATTACCGAGCTTGTCCTCACCGTAAGCAAACCAAGAGCCCATCTTTTTACAGATACCGCACTCGACGGCCATGTCCAGAATCGAGCCCTCTTTAGAGATGCCCGTGCCGTACATGATGTCGAACTCAGCCGAGCGGAACGGTGCGGCCACTTTGTTCTTAACGACCTTGGCACGCACACGATTGCCGATGACCTCGTCCTTGAGCTTAATGCTGTCGATGCGGCGAATATCGATACGCACCGACGAGAAGAACTTGAGGGCGCGGCCGCCCGTCGTAGTCTCGGGGTTGCCGAACATCACGCCGATCTTCTCGCGCAGCTGGTTGATGAAGATGCAGGTCGTATTGGATTTGCTCAGTGAGCCGGCGAGTTTGCGGAGCGCCTGACTCATCAAGCGTGCCTGAAGGCCAACGGTCGTATCGC
>CALEDY010000096.1 GCA_937949355.1 uncultured Collinsella sp.
GCACATTAAGTGCTCTCCGGCTCGTGCGGAACTCGCGATCGACCAAACCCCGCGCCCCACCCCGGCGAGCCTCTGACTAGCAGCAACAATCAAAACGCAACAAGGGGCTCCCCCGTCCGTCAACGGGGGAGCCCCTTGTCATACACAATGAATCAATATGTCTACAGATAGACCCTTTCGAGAAACGATAGCGTGTCCTGAAGGCGTGCCCTTTCCTTACGGTCGGTTTGCCGATTTGCATAAAAAGCAAAGTCCGTAAAGAAATCCTCGGCATCAACCCTCATTTGCTCCGATAGCTTCAAACGGGCTGAAGGCGGCAACAAACCAGCAAGTCGAGCAACATCCGAACGATGCTTTCGTCGATCCTTGTCGTTGCAATGACGCCCTTCTTTATAACTTCTGTTGATATCAATGTGTGCGCGCATCTTGAGGGGAATGATATGGAGCGCATCGAGCAACGTAATACCTTCTAGGTTCGTTGCGTTATCGCGGATAAATTCATAGTAGCCATCGTCGAGAATAATCGCCGAAAGACTTGATACGACCCCGTCAAAGGAGAGAGGCGCCACCTCGCTCGCTTCATCTTCAAGCGTAAAATCAGGATGCCGAGCAAACAGCTCGATTTGACCAGGACAGTCTAAAACCCGCTTCGACCCTTCCGGCAGACGAAATCGATAATAGGTGCACCCTCCATCGCCGCCTTTACCAATCTTATATTCAGCATCTTTAATAAACGCCCATAATGCCGAGGCAAATTCAACGGTCTCCCCATCAACGATTACGACAACATCCAAATCCTCTGTAGCCCTAAAAGAATCGCCTTCGATATCAAATAAGACGCTGCAGGCGCCTCCGCCAATAAGGACATAACCACCTTTGCAATTGCGCATGGCTTCGGCAAATCGCTCTATTCCTCTTACTTTTGGCATATCGTCCTCCTGAGCCGCTCGATCGCATCAAGCAAGCGATCGTCTTTGTAGTCCGCTTTTGCGCAGGCAACGTATAAAGAATATGGATCGACACATTGCAAACCCGTTGTGTCAAAACTGATATCGGACGGTTCATCCACGGGATACGACCAGACCTCAATCTCAATTGCCGCCGGTTCATACCACTGGGCCTCCAGCCATTCGTCGCCCAAATGTTCTTTTAAGGCGTCCACCTGATACTTTTCGAGAGCAATAGTCAGAGCGGAGTCGTCATGAGCGAGATCGGACATATAGCTAAGGGCAGACACGCCGGATAGCAGCGCATCGACGGCACGCAATTCTGCTCTGTCGATTGCCCTCTTGAGCCGTATATGCTCAACGACGGGCGTACGAAGATAGTCCTCAAACCCATTTAACAGAGCCTCGGTCGACAAATCAGCATCGGACAGCATACGTTTTTTGCCATCCCGCACGATAAGCCCAGGAGCAATAGCGGCGATTTCCGAAAGATAGCCACTGACGCTTGCCGCACTTTTGCCACACAGACGCGCCAAGTCCCCGGCGGAGCAGTCAATCCATCGCCCCGCGATAAGATTTAGAACGATTCTTTGAGATTGGGGCGAAAGCGGAGCTGCGGGAGAAGTGCCCGGCGCCTCATCGGAAATAACAGCTCCCATAAACGGCAGAAACGCATTCCGCTCATCTCGGATATACGCGATTCCCTCCGAAGACAGCACGCGCATAAAGCCTAAATCCATTGCATCCCAACAAATTGCCACTGGACGCGCATCTACCTTGCGCACGGCATTGACAAGATTTCGAGCCGAAATAACACTGGGCGGCTCTTTTGGTTCGGCAACAATAAAACGCCCTTGCTCAGACGCGCCAAGCTGTGCCAAGCGAAGCGAAAACCGCTCAAGGTACATACGGGGAATCTGTACCTCTACCGGCTCTAAGTCGATAGCAAGCTCCAAAGAGAAGAGCCTTTTGGGAAGACAGCTTAGCAACATACCTTGTCACCGTTTTCATTTCAGTTACATTTTAGTATCCATATGAAATTATACTGAATTGTAAAAAACGTTCAATCGCCGAGCTGAAGACAATATTCCAAATGCAACAAGGGGCTCTCCCATCCATGAGCGGGAGAGCCCCTTGCCATATCTATTTATCAGCACACCCGGTTTTCCAGACAAAAAAGCGATCGAGCAGGGCGATGCTCACGAACTGCAAGCCGTAACGCCACAAGGAAAAGGGCGCGACGGGGGCTTTGGTCGATCGCGAGTTCCGCACGAGCCGGAGAGCACTTAATGTGCTCTCCGTGCGAGCAGGACTGTCCGAGCAGGCGACCAAAGCCCCCGGCACGCCCGGTCAACCTCGCAGTTAGGCATTCAGCTTAACGATCGGCGCAAAGCCCTTCATGAGCTTTTTGGTCTGGCCGGTCTTCTCGAATTGGACCTCGATCATGTCTCCGACGACCGAGATCACGGTACCCGTGCCAAAGGTCTTGTGGCTCACGGTATCGCCCGCGGCAAAGTCCTGCGACGCGCTCGCGCGGTCGACCTTGCGCTCCACCGTCGGCGACACCTTGGACGACGGCTTCTTGGCGCGCGGCGCACCCGAGCCAAAGGTCGAGGCAACACGGCCGGCATCGGGCGAAACGCCACGATGGCGCTCGGTTCCGTAGCTGCTGGCGCCAAAGAAATCGTCGAAGCTCGATCCACCACGCGAACCGGAACCACCGGTCGAGCGCGTGCGCGAGCCAAACACCTTGCCGCCGTACATATCCGAGCCCATGCCCGAGCCAAAGGTGCCGTGACGGTCGCCGCGCTTCTCCCAGCCCGTACCCTCAAAACCAGCAGAACCGATACCGCTAAACTCGATGTCCTCAAACGGAATCTCGTTGAGGAAGCGCGAGCGCGGGTTGGCCGAGGTCGAGCCGTAGGTACGGCGCGTGGCCGCATATGTTAGGAACAGGCGCTTGCGGGCGCGCGTGATGGCGACATAGGCCAGGCGACGCTCCTCCTCGAGCTTGCCCGGATCGTCACTACCGCCAAAGTCGTGTACGTGCGGGAAGATGCCCTCTTCCATACCGGCCACGAACACCGCGGGGAACTCCAGACCCTTGGCAGAGTGGATGGTCATCATGGTGATGGCGTGCGTCTCGCCGGCAAGAGAATCCAGGTCGGAACGCAAGGCCAGCCATTCCATGAGGGCCGGCAGCGCCTTGCAGGTAAGCGGGCCGTAGGTGCGCTCGATCTCGTCGGCATGCACGGCACCGGCCGGCAGCTCCGTCGGCGCGGCATAGGCGTTGCCCGCGATGGCGGCGGCCAGAGCGTCCTGCGGCGAGAGCGCCGGGGCGGCCAGGCTATCGAGCGGATTGGAGCCAGCGGCGTCGCGAGCGCCGACCAGCGCCTCAAACGAGGACGCGGGCGCAGACGGCCCAGGCTCGGGCGCAGGCGCACTCACCACGACGGGCTCGGGCTCAGCGTCGGCAGGCACATCGGCAACGCCAGCCGCACGCAGCTCTTCCAAGCTCTCGAGCGTGCCCTCGATATCCTCGTGCGTCTCTTCAAATTCGGCAGCAACGCCCAGGAATTCCTGGATGTTCTCGGCGCGACTCTCGGACTCCATGGTGCCCTCGGCACGGAAGGCCTGCAGCAGGCCCGTCTTGTCGACGATCATCTCGACGACGTCCTTGAGCTCGCCGTCCATGCGACGACCCTCGCGCACCAGCGCCACAAAGCTCGACAGGCCGTTGCGCACCTTGGCGCTAAACATGCCCGTCTCGGCCGTCGCGATCTCGCAGGCCTGGAAGAACGAGCAGCGGTTATCGCGCGCCAGCTGCTCGATCTTTTGGATCGAGGTGGAGCCGATGCCACGACGCGGCGTGTTGATGACGCGCTTGACGCTCATCTCGTCGGCCGGGTTCACAATCATCTTGAGGTAGGCCATGACGTCGCGAATCTCGGCACGGTCGAAGAATCGCGTGCCGCCCACGATCTTGTAGGGCACGCCCGCGCGCAGGAACATATCTTCGAGGATACGCGACTGGGCGTTGGTGCGGTAGAACACGGCGATGTCATCGTAGCTTGTGCCCTTGGCGTGCAGCTTTTCGATCTCGCCGGCAATCCAGCGGCCCTCATCACGCTCATCGCTCGCCTGGAAGGCTTGGATCTTCTCACCGTCGCCCTCGGCCGTAAACAGGCGCTTGTCCTTGCGTTGCGAGTTGTGGCGCACCACGGCGTTGGCGGCGCTCAGGATGTGACCCGTGGAGCGGTAGTTCTGCTCCAACTTGACGGTCTTGCAGTTTTTAAAGTCCTTCTCAAAGTCCAGGATGTTGGTGATGTCGGCGCCGCGCCAACTATAAATGGACTGATCGTCGTCGCCCACGACCATGAGATTCTGGTACTTGGCGGCCAGCAGGTTGGCAATCTCGTACTGGACGTGGTTGGTGTCCTGATACTCGTCGACGCTAATGTAGCGGAAGCGCTCCTGGTACTTGTCAAGCACCTCGGGGCGGGTGCGCAGCAGCTCGAGCGTGCGCACGAGCAGGTCGTCGAAGTCCATCGCGTTGGCGGCACGCAGGCGGCGCTCCAGCTCCATATAGACTTGCGCGGCCTTTTTGTCGTTGGGGCTGTCGGCGGATTTGAGCATGTCCTCGGGGCCGATCATGGCGTTTTTGGCCGAGCTGATCTTGCTGCGGATCATGTTGATGGGGAACTGCTTTTGCTCGATGCCGAGCGCCTGCATAATGTCGCGCACCATGCGCTTGGAATCATCGTCATCGTAGATGGTGAACTGGCCGGTGTAGCCCAGCAGGTCGGC
>CALEDY010000097.1 GCA_937949355.1 uncultured Collinsella sp.
CCATTAACCTCAACCGCCTGGAGCTCTTCCGCCGCGGCGTGGCCATTGCCGACAACGGCGACTTTAACAACGCCACCGCGCGCCTGGCTGCCGACGCCTTGGACAACGGCACCAATATCGCTGCCGAGGACCTGCCCGATAACCTGGACGACGTCGACGGCAGCCACAACGGCAAGAACTACGTGGCGTACACCTTCTATATCCGCAACGCTGGCAAGACCGACCTGGGCTACAGCGCCAAGCTTAAGGTGGTCAGCGCCAGCAAGGGCGTGGACAAGGCGGCGCGCGTGCGCGTGTATCGCAACGGCGAGCCCACCACCTACGCGGCGGCCGCGGCGGACGGCAGCCCCGAGCCCAATACCGAGCCGTTTGCGTCTAAAGACGTGGTGACCACCATCAGCCACAACAACTTTCGCGTGGGCGACGTGGACAAGTACACCGTGGTCATTTGGCTGGATGGCGACGACCCGGAGTGCGTGGACAAGATCATTGGCGGCGCGGTGGAGTTCGGCTTCGATTTCGATTCATCCGAGACCGACGACACGAGCCTGTTCATTAAGTTCGTGCAGGATATTGCCGATACCCTCACCGGCAACGACCCCATTAGCGCGAGCGGCAACGAGGCGCCCGATTACTACAAGGAGCACAACGTGACCTGGAGTAACCGTCGCAACCAAAAGAACTCGCCCGCAGGGGACGGGGACAAGTAGAACGAAGAAGCGCCGGGCCGGAATCGATTTTCCGGCCCGGCGCTTTTGGTGATGGCTTATGCCGAGGTTTTGCCGTCGGAGGTAGCGCCGTTGCCAGCGGCGCCGTCCAGCAAGAACAACCGCAGCGCGAGCTTGATCGCGTAGCCCGGCTTGACCTGCGCCGCGTCTCCCATACGTTCGTCCAGGTCGCCGCAGTAGGCGTAGAGGTCGCGGATGAGGTCCGCGCCCGAGAGCGTGAACATGTAGCCCGCGTCCGAAAGCGCGTTGGGTGCTGCGGGCAGCCCCGCAGCCGCACAAAAGCTCGCAAGGTCGGGGCCCATGACGGCCTTGTAGTCAATCGCGGCGCCACGGTCCTGAGCGGACTGCTCCTGCTTGCGGGTGTACGACAATGCCGCCGCCAGCACAAAGCTGGGTGTGGGCGCGTTGACGTCGTCGGTAGTGGCGACGAGCTTGCCGGCCGCTTGCGTGACCAGCCAGGCGACTTCGCGCTGACAACGAACGGCCTTGCGCGTCACCGGCTTAATCGATCCGGCGGAAACGCTTCCCTTGGGGTGATTGGCGGCAGGCATGGGGCCCTCCCAACAAATAGCCCGTTTAGCAGGCAAAAATGACACGTGCCACACCAGTATAGCGAGTGGGGAAGGGCTAGGGCGAAGCATGGCGGAGGGTGAATGATGCGATGGCATGGCGCTGCGGTCGCAAGCCTTAAGAGGGGCTTATGACTGCGCGGGAGAGAGATCAAATAAGGTAAACGATGTCCACATAGCACTACATATAACCCGAGGTAGACCCATGAATCTGCCGGAATGTAGGCTGCCGAAAACTCATAAGGAAATCGTAAGAATTATGGTATTCTTCATTCCATGTCTAAAGGATGGGCAAGCAACATCCAACACGAAAGCGCGGGCTCCCCTTCCGGGCTTCTCGAGGGTCATCTGGGATGAATGGGGAAAGAAAGGGGTCCGTATGGATACCAAGGCATTAAAGAAGCAGATGGGTGCCGCCATCGCCATGGTCCTCGTGGCAGCCGTAGCCCTCGGCTCCGCCACCTTCGCATGGTTTGTGAGCAACAACGCTGTAACTGCAACTGGCGTTGACGTGACGACGACTTCGTCTGTCCCGAATCTTTACATCACGAGTGTTGGTCAGACCTCAGGTGCGATGACCGCTGCTGAGAAGAATCCGACTAAGATCTATCCCATCTCTACTCCTGATGCGGAGCACTTCTTTGAGACTTTGCACTGGACTTCGGGAACTGAGCATGCTGTCGCCGACAAGTACCAGGTCGCGCTTGATCATGAACCCGGCAAGACGAACTATGCGGATTACACCTTCAAGCTTGGTGTTACCAACGGCAAGATGAACGTCTTTTTTGACTCTTCCAACGTTGTAAGCAATCTTCATGCATCTGCTGCTATGGGCACCGCAGGACGCTTTGCTGTTAAGGTCGGAGACGACGGTCAGTGGCTGATGTTTATGGTTCCGGGTACGGCTACTAACAAGGGATATTATACGGACCAAAATGCTGTTGATGGCAAAGAGAACTGGGTAAAGGATGTCGCGACTGGCGTTGAGCCTGCAACCTACTTGAATTTCGCAGATTACTCTGGCAGTGTTAACGAGAAGGGTCAGGCAGTTGCCGGCAAAAACAAGCTGGCGACCATCGAGAGCGGCACCGATAAGGAAGTAACTGTGACCGTTCGTGTTTGGTACGAGGGCTGCGACAAGGACTGCGTGTCTGAAAACGCTGCCTCTGGTATTGCGAATGCCATTACCGGTAATCTTGGATTTGTTGGAGTTCAGGCGAACTAGCAGAACTAAATAAAACGCTGTGGCAATGGAGAGGCTCAGTTTGGGCCTCTCCATTTTTGTTAGGCTGCCTGCATCGCATTCTCTCAAAACGACTCGACCAGTCATTTGCTTCAATCGGCGATAATGTGGGGAACTGTTCTTCCTGGAGGTTCCTTATGGACGGCATCGCTTCTTGTGTTCCGCTGATTGCCCGGCCGAGTTTCGACCGCGCTTGCAGCTTTGTGCCGTCCGAGTATGTCCAGGCTTGGGAATGGTTCTTGCGCGAGGAGCAGCGTGGCGGCCTGTGGGACAAGCTCCCGCATCGCACCAATGCCGATAGCCCTCAATATCCCTTTCGTCTGACGATTGATTCCGAACTCTTTCCGGTGTCGCGCGATTCGGGCATCTTTTGGCCTGGTCGCGGGCGCGTTAAGCATCCGCGTGAGAAGACCTTTGCCCTCTCGGTGCACAATTCCAAGCGCGGCGCCTACCCCGATGTTCCGCCGCTCTACCTTGAGGACGGCACGTGGGTGCTCAAGTACTCGTCGCAAAGAGCTTCGGTCGAAAACTGGCGCGACCAGGACTACAACCAAAAGATGATCAACTGCATGGAGTGCGGCGTTCCCGTCGGCGTTTTCTTTGCAACGAGCGCTGGCTACAAGGTGCTGGGCCTAGCATTCGTTGAGCGCTACGAGCCGGAGAACAGCTGGTTTGTACTGCACGGCCCCGTCCATAAGGGTGGACCCGACGCGCGTTTCTTCCCCGATATGAGCTACATGAAGGAGGCTCCGGTCGCGGCGGAGTTTTCCGGTGCTCCCGCGAGCAACGATGATAAGGTCCGCTACGCGCTGCGTCGCGAGCGAATCGGCCAGCAGCGTTTCCGCAATCAGCTCTTTGAGGCCTATACCGGGCGATGCGCCGTCTCGGGTTGCAATGTCGACGAAGCGCTTGAAGCCGCGCATATCGAGAACTATTCGGGTCCCAAGTCGCAGGTTGTCAGCAACGGAATTCTGCTGCGCCGCGACCTGCATTCGCTCTTCGACGCCCATCTGATTTCGTTTGAGTTGGTGCGCGGCGACTATCAACTTTGCGGGTCGTACCTTCTGCAGCATACGGACTATGCGACGTTTGCGGGCTCGGTGTTGCGCGAGCCGGACGAGCATCACTTGCGCCCCAACGCACGATTCCTCGAGGCCCATCGAGCCGAGTTCGATTTCTCGGAATCGCGTCGTCATGCGGAAGCCGTTGCTCCGTATTAGGCGTGTGCGGCCCGTCGCTGTCTAATCATGTCGATTGATCGGATCGCGCTGCGCCGCATCGAGAGCTGCACGATCCTGCCATCCTTTCCTCAACAGGTAAAACGGGAAAGGGGAGACCATGGGATGGCGAAGCGATATCGCGCGCGGCGTGTACGGAAACCTACCGCGAGCGTTAATGGACCGGAGCCTGTTCCCGCTCGTCGAAGTCAGCTGCAGCCAAATCCGTCTACCGTGCCCAAACTGCGGTTCAGACCTCCCATGCCTAGACATCAGTTTCATCGACGCTCGCGACAAGCATGCCGCTGACCTACGGGCCCGAACAGGCCTGCGTCTCCCAATCTATCCTCAGCAATGCCCAATTTGCGGATGTGCCATTACCTATGACGATGCGGAGTCATAGCTTCGAAGACTGAATATCTAGTCGAGCAAACCCGGCGATTCGACATTTTCTGCGTCACACCAACAACTCAACTACTTGCGCATACTCGATTTTCGAGTTTTGTCCTACAGGTAAATCCCCTCGCATAGGGTCTTGTGGAACTGAGTGTGGTGGTCGCGTGCCCAGGTGAAGAGCGCTTGGTCGAAGTCGCCTTGGGCGGCGGGGATGCCGTAGACACCGGCGACTTCCACGCGCACGAACTCCAGCGCGGGTAGCTTGTTGATGGCCGTGAGCGCAAACGGCGACGTGGGCTCCTCGAACAGGTAATGGCTGCCTTGCAGTGCGCCGCAGCCGGTGCAGGTGCTGGCGAGCGATGCGGTCTTGGTGGTGCGCGACGTTGTGGGCTTGTAGCCGCAGCGCTCGCGCAGGTAGCCGCGGATCTCGGCCGGTACGCAGCCCAGCGCGGGGACGATGGCCACGGCGTTGGCGCGGGCGGTGTCGATCACGATGTGGCCCGCGTCGTCCATGGCGGGCGCAGCGCTGGGCGCAGCCTTGCTGCCCGAGTCCTCGGCCGCCCAATACGGAATGCCAAAGGCCGCGACCGTCGTCTGCTCGTGGCACTTCCAGCATTCGCGCTTGCCCAGCACCAGGTAGATGTAGGGCGCGCTGGGGTCGGAGCGATCCACGCCGGGCAGCCACGCGGCAAAGGGCTCGGGGTTGACGCCATCGGGCACGTACCAGATCTTCTTGGCCCGGTCCCACTTGGCGCCCAGGGCCTTGGCCTTGTCTTTGTGCGAAAAGGGAACATCGAGCTCGGTGCGCATGGCGGCTCCTTTGTGCGGCTTGCGGTGCATGTGCTCCAAGGATACCCCAGCGGTGGGTGTGTGGTCGCTAAACGAGCACTTCGACCGTTCGAGAAGTCGCGGAGCATTTTGGCGAGGGCGCGCCGTCAAGCAAATGGGCAAGCAAATGGTCAGCTTTTGGTCAGTTGAGCGGCAACCTTGCCAAAAGCTTGACGGATTTGCATCTAGACGTCGACGAATGAGCACTTTGGTTGCGCCGCGGCAAAAATCCGCCGGTCGTTTGCCGAAAACTTGGCAGGACCGCCAACGGCCGCCGACGCGCGTGCTATCTTCGCGCCATGGGGTACTTTATCGTTTCACATAACGCTGCGCTGGCGCTCTTGGCGCACATCCCGAACCCTCGATTTGGGGATTCGGAACCAGAGGTCGTGTCGATCGCGGATGCCTGCGCGCTCTGTGACCAGGAGGCGCAGGAGTTTATCGATCGCTACGACCTGGGGATTGACGTGCTGGATCTGATGGTGCCGACGCGCGCCGACCGTCGGCGGACCAAGCACGTCGCGACGCACCTGTGCACCAACGAACTCCCGGCGGGTTCGTTTATCTCGCTGGGTCACTGGATGGGCGACCTGGATGCATACGTGTGCTCTCCCGAGCTGGCGTATTTGCAGGCCGCCCTTGATGGCGATGCGGCGGAGGCCATCTATGCCGGCTATGCCATGACATCGGACTACCGGCTGGATAACCTTGCTCCCGGCGGGGTGACCAGCAGGGATGCGGGCATGCGCGATGGCAGGCTCACGACCAAGGAGCTCATTGCGGCGTACCTTGGCCGGGCGTCAAAGGTGAGAGGCGCCGCCAAGGCGAAGGCGTTGCTTCCGTACGTGGAAGAGGACTCACGGTCTCCAAGGGAGTCGGGGCTTTGCATGTTTATGTCGCTGCCTGCGCATTACGGCGGGCTTGCGCTGGGCAAGGCTGAGCTGAACAAGAAGTACTTCATTCGCGACGGTTACAACGATGGGCGTAACCGCAAACTGCGCGTGTTGGAGCGCACGCCCGACATAACGCTTACGGCGAAAGCGGAGGTGGGCCTGGATAAAGTAAGGGCTGGCTTGCTGCCCGAGGTGCTTACCGCGCTGGTCGATTACGACAGCGACGCCATCCATGATGGAAGCGAGAAAATCCACAAGGATGCCGAGCGCCGCAACGAGCTGCAGATGCTCAATGGGGTCGCGTACTTTACGGTGACGACTGACCAGGCAAGCGACTATGAAAAGCTCGTTCGCCTGTGCGAGCGCGTCCGGCGCAAGCTGCATCGCCGCAAACGTCCCATATTTTACAAGCCCATGACTGAGGAAGCGCGATATTTGGCACGGGCGCGCGTCGAGACAAAGCGGTTTAAGCTCTGGCAGACCGTTATTGAGGCACGTCAGCATTGGTAAGTGGGCCTTTGGCGGCGGAGGGGGTGCTGCCGTATTGAAGGTGAATGGTTTCCCGCGAAGTGAGCGAGTGTTTTTGGACCCCCGAAGCATCCACACTTTTTGGCGCCAAAACCGCAGGATTCTAACGACAAAACCGCAGGAAATGAGCCGCCAAAAGTGTCGATGCTCCGAGGGCTCATTTTGGCTCGTTCACTTCGCGGGAAACCATTCACCTTCGATTTGCGGGGATCGCTCGGATATGGCTGCGAGGCCCATTCGGGCCTGATCGGGGCACTCGCTGGGGTTGTTTGGGCGGCTTTGGGCTTGGTTGGGGTGGTTGCTGGTGTTGTCGAAGCGGTTTTGGGTGCCGCGACGCCCTCTTGGCTTGGCGGCGTAAAACAAAACAGCTCAGAGGCGAAGCCTCTGAGCTGCGAACATTTGGTGGGCGTTAGAAGATTTGAACTTCTGACCTCTTC
>CALEDY010000098.1 GCA_937949355.1 uncultured Collinsella sp.
GCTCGGGATCCGGTGCGGCGGGGGCGATGTACGCGTCGAGCGGTACGGGCTCCGGCGCGGGCGGAACGGGCGCGGCGGTGTTCTTTTCCCAGGGCAGGGACTGGGTCATGGGCGACTCCTCATCTGACGGACGGCGCGCCTGCGGGCGGCGCCATAGTTTGAGCTGTACCAGTATACCGAGCCGCGCGGACACCGACGCAAATCACACCACGACTCCGCGCACCGCCACCACCCAAGCGCCCCCCAAATAAGTTGCGGTGAAATAGTTCCTGAAACCAGCTTTCTGGCCCCCAAACAGGAACTATTCCACCGCAACTTCGATTGGCTCGGAGGGATAGAATATCTACCATTTCTACCCCGTCCCTACATGGCAGGAGGGCTGTTGTGAAGCATAAGGTACTCTATTACATGGTCGACGGTTCGACCGAGGCGGGCCAGGCAGCGCTCGACGCAATCGAAGGCGGCGACCAGATTGAGCTGGTGGGCTGCGCGCATGAGCCCAATGTCTGCCCCACTGCCAAGCAGCTGATCGGCTGTGAGGGCTTTGTCGGCGAGTTTGGCCCCGTCGATGATGCATGTGCCGACGCCATGGCGGCCACGGGAATGCGCATTGTCTCGAATATGTCCATTGGCCTGAACCACGTTGCCGTCGACCGCCTTGCCTCCCATGGCATCACCGTCACCAACTGTCCCGGGTACTGCTCGGACGACGTCGCTCAGCACACCGTTGCCCTGATGCTCGACCTGATGCGACAGGTCACGTTGCTCAACCGCGACGTGCGTAATGGCGTCTGGAATCCGCTGGGTGGATACACCATGCACCGCACGCAAGGCCGTACGCTGGGACTGGTCTTTTTTGGCAGCATTGCGCGTGCCGTCGCGCCCATCGCGCAGGCGCTCGGCATGAAGGTGCTGGTATGGGCGCCGACCAAGAGCGCAGAAGAGCTTGCCGCCGCCGGATGCGCCAGGGCTCAAACGCTCGACGAACTGCTCGGCACCTCCGATATCGTTAGCCTTCACTGCCCGCTGATTCCAGAGACCGAGAAGCTGATTGGTGAGCGCGAACTTGCGCTTATGAAACCCACGGCGTTTTTGATTAACACGGCCCGCGGGCCCATCGTGGATGAGGATGCCTTGGTCGCCGCACTGGACGAGGGCATTGCCAGCGGTGGCACGCGCGGCATCTGCGGCGCCGCACTCGACGTGCTCGCCGACGAGACCGCGCCCAACCAGGCCCTAATCGCGCATCCGCGCTGCATCGTCACGCCCCATTGCGCGTACAGCACGCAGGAAGCCTACGACACCGTCCGCCGCATGTCGCTGCAGGCCGTAGTGGACAAACTCGTCTTTAACCGCAAGCCCAAACACACCGTAGCCGAATAATTGGTGCATTGGGGTCAGGTTACTTTGCACCAAGTTGGTGCAAAGTAACCTGACCCCAATGCACCAAAGAAGTTGCGGTGAAATAGGGACTGTTGAAGCCTTCGACAAGGCCATTTAATCCCTATTTCACCGCAACTCCAATAGACATCGCGTATTCGAATACGGCAACGAACGGCCGCTAGGGCGACAACTGAGTTACAAGCCGAGCATCGGCACCGCTAAGAAGAAGTATGCGAGTACTACGACGCCCAGGATGATACGGTAAACACCGAAGCACTTGAAGTCGTGACGACGAACGAATCCCATAAGCCACTTGATGGCGATGAGCGAAACCACAAAGGCCACGACGCAGCCCACGCCCAAGATGGCGATCTCATTGGTGCCAAACGTGCCGCCCTTAATGAAGTACTTGACCAGCTTGAGCGCACTCGCGCCAAACATGACAGGGATGGCCAGGAAGAACGTGAACTTGGACGCCACCGAACGCGTGCAGCCCAAAAGCAAGCCGCCGATGATGGTGGAACCGGAGCGAGACGTACCAGGCACCAGTGAAAGCACCTGGAAGCAGCCGATGCCCAGCGCAGTCTTCCAGCTCAGGTCCTCGAGCGTGGCGATGGAGCCAAAGTCCAGATTCTCGTCATCGCCCTCGTCCTCGGCGGCAGCCGCGGCAGGCGCCGCAAAGTGCGCACCGGCGGGACGCCCACCAGCCACCACGGCACGCGAACCAAACGAACCGGCCACGGCCATCTCCTCGCGCTTGCGGGCACGCCAATTCTCAATCACGATGAACAGCACGCCGTAGACGATAAGCGCCAGCGCCACGACGGGAGCGTTATAGAAATGCTCCTCCATCCAGTCGTTGAGCGGCAGGCCGATAGCCGCGGCGGGAATGCAGCCGAGCACAATCTTGCCCCACAGCACCCACGTGTCGCGTCGGCCTTCCTTGCCCTTGCTGGGCGAGAACGGATTGAGCTCGTGGAAGAACAGCACGCAGACGGCCAAAATGGCACCAAGCTGAATCACGACCAGGAACATATTCCAGAACGTCTCGCTCACGTTCATCTTGACGAACTCGTCCACCAAGATCATGTGGCCCGTCGACGAAACCGGCAACCATTCGGTAATGCCCTCGACCAGGCCCATGAAGGCAGATTTTAGAAGCTCGATAATATCCAAAGGGACCCCCTCATTAGACACCCGCCGGTAGATGTTCTGCGGACGATGCGGGCGATGTCCCATTATCAACCGTTAGCGGCGCGACCGCGCCTACCCTTACCAAAAAACTCGCCCGTTCACAGAATTGCGAGCGGTCAAACCGAAATCCTTGGGTATAACTGCAACAAGGTAAAGTGTCCGGCGGTCAACGCACCCGCGCCCGCCCGACGCACGAGCCCCGCGCCCGTGCGATAGACCAAGGAGGAAACCATGAACGAGGGCTACACCAAGGTATTTGTTTCACTCGACGGTACTGAGCAGCAGGATTTTGTGCTCGCACGCGCCATCAAGGTCGCCGCGAACAACGGCGCCAAGCTGATCATCGGCCACGTCATTGACTCCACGGCGCTCGAGAGCGCCGGTTCCTATCCGGTCGACCTGGTCAACGGCTTGGAGGAGGCCTTTAACAACTCCATCGCCAAGCAGCTCGAGGAGGCCAAGGCCAATCCCGACATTCCCGAGGTCGAGGTCATGATTCGTACCGGCCGCATTCGTGAGACGCTCAAGGATGAGATGCTCGACGTGGTTAAGCCCGATCTGGTGCTCTGCGGCGCCCGCGGCCTGTCCTCAATTAAGTACGCGCTACTGGGCTCGATTTCGACGTTCCTGCTGCGCAATACGGACTGCGACATTTTGGTCGTGAAGTAGCGTTGCTCCCACCGGCCGCGGGGCCTTCGCAGCCTTGCTTCAACGAGTTGGCTGAAATGAAAAGATAGCGTGCCGCCCCGTTTGGGGCGGCACGTTTTTGTTTGGGTGGGGCGGCACGTTTTTATTGGGCGATTCTGTTTAGGCGGGTTTGTACTTCTGGAATGATCTTATCGAACATCGCTTCTGCCTCGGAGAACCCTTCTTCTTTGAGGCTGCGCGCCGCATCTCTCAGCGCATCTGGCACCTCACTGCAGGTGTCGTTAATCATTCCGGTAACGATCCCCTGGGGCAAACCCGCCTCGGCCATTTGTCTCAACACCGATTCGCGACTCGCATCATCGATTTTTCGGCTTCCGCCAAACGAAACGCCCATTTCGCGAACAAGATTAGGGTAAATCGTCGTGCACAGCACATCGTAAAGCGGCGCCAACCTCACTTGCTTCCAGTCCTCGTCCCACACGAGTGACCAATTCTTAAGATGGTTGTCGCAGTTTCCCACGGCATAATCGAACAGTTGGTTATAGCCGACAAGGAACCTGTCCTCCATTTGATTCGTCGACGTCCTTCGCACCGCATCGACGATAAGCCCCAGGTAATTGACGCCCGTGGGCTCATATTTAAGCTCACGCGAAATGCCCTTGGCTTGACAAACATCTTCCTGGTGCAAACGGTATGGAATTGGCAATCCGTCAACCGAGCATCCAGCATCAGGCGTTACTCGGTCAAATCGCCTCACGGCGATAATTGGCTCGGCATCCTCAACTCGGATAAGAAAACACTCTTCGGCCGACAGGTCCATCAGAGAGGCGGCCCTCACGCACATCGCTTCGCACACTGTCTCGCCCGGGAACGTTTTCGATCCCGCCTTGAGAATGTGCGTAGATGGGGCCGCTCCATGAGGCAGGTACCATCCGCCACATGGATCATCGCCCGTATGGTAGAGACCGACCTTCGCCTGAGCACCTGCAAGGGAGATTCGACTCTCTAGCGCTAAATCAAAAGCAACCTCCGCCGGCGCGTATGCCAGCCCGCTTAGCTGTTCCTCACCTATCTCTTCATAGCCCATTTCGAGACTGTCGGCCGAAGGATCTCGCGTCAAAACCAGAGCGCCGACAGGTTCATCGCGGACTAAATCGAGCACCTTAAAGTAATCTCCGCGTTCCGCTCGCGCCCTTTTCTCAAGATCCCTGTTGAGCTGCCCCTCCGGAATGATGCCAGAGAAAAAGGAACCCGTTGCGTCCGGACTAAATGTCTCGGCCGACAACGGCAGCGAGGTCGAAATCGGGGCCGCATCACCGCTCTGGAGATATTTGGGGCTATAGGTGAATATCGGAAGCCCCGCGTTTTCCTCCAATATGCCAACCAGCTGGTAAGACCCATTAAACTCACGGTGAACGAACAGCGTGCCATCCATTATTTCCCCCTCACCTTCAGAATAAAATCAATATCCACGATGGAGGCGTAATCGAAAATGACACCAATTTCGACCGTTGTCCGCCCCCGCTCGATATCACCAATCACACGAAGGCTGCGGCCCGTCATAGTCGCGACATCGCGTTGAGTCAAGCCAAGCTCACGCCTTCTGAGCCTAAGGGCTTTCCCCATCTCGGCGGGATCGAAAACCACGCGCTCCGAGAAAGCGACTTCCGACGGTTTGAGCTTGATGCGCCCATCCAGCTTTTTAATCGTTGTCACCGTTCTCATCATGCCTCCAGCTATATTCCTATTCGTGAACATAGTATAAAACCGTGGAACTATGTTCATGTACGGGAATATAGTGTTTGCTACATTAGCAATGTTCCCGTTCAGGAATATAGCTACCGAGAAGCCTGATATTTTCTTAGATGGGCAGATCCTGAACGGCTACGCCATACGGGCTGACTACTCAAAGTATTGGAACTTGTTCGTTGAAAAAGCGAACGTGACGACGAAGCCTTCGCTGGGCTCGGACGATGCGGTGACGTCGATGCCCATCTTGGAGCACAGACGTGCCACCAGGTAGAGGCCGATGCCCGTTGCGCGCTTGGTGGTGCGGCCGTTGTCGCCGGTAAAACCCTTCTCGAACACGCGCGGCAGGTCTGCCGCACACACGCCGCAGCCGTTGTCCGCGACGGTAAGCTCGATGCGCTCGCTTGCCAGGCCCTCGTCCAGCAACGCGCCCGAAAACGTGATCTTCGCGCCGTCCTCACGCGCGTATTTAATGCTGTTCTGAATGAGCTGGCCCAGGATAAACTCGAGCCACTTCTCGTCGGTAAAGACCTCAAAATCGAGGTCCTCGCACACCGGCGCCACGTGCGCCGCGATGAGCTCACGCGCGTTGGCCTTGATCGCGCCCGTCACCAGGGTCTTGAGGCTCCAGCGGCGAATCAGATAGTCGCGCTCCACGACTTCCGAGCGCGCATAGTAGAGTGCCTGGTCGATATAGCGCTCCACGCGGGCCAGCTCGCGACCCAGGTCATCCACACGCGAAAGATCGTCTTCGCTGCCGTCCAGGTTTTCCAGAATCAGATGAGCTGCCGCCAGGGGCAGCTTGGCCTCGTGGACCCAGCTCTCGATATAGTCGCGATAGTCATCGGTCTGGCGACGGCCTTCGGCCACCTCATCGCAAGCAGCCTTGCCCACGCGACGCAAGACCTCGTACTCGAGCTCGCCCTCGGCATAGGTCGGACACTGCACCATCTCCTGCACCCATGCGGGACTTTCCAGCTCCTCGGCCGCCCGCTCCAGCTGATGCAAAAAACGGCGGCGGCGCGCGTACTCGATCACAATGCCGAGCATGCCAAAGATAAGGGACACGCCGACCGCCACAATCACGATAGAGACGGGCGCCCCGGCGACCGTCAGCACAAAGCAGCTCAGCAGCACGCCGCACGTCCACACGGCGACGGGGAGCAGCGCGTCTTTGAAGAACTTGGCAAACGACATGGCCGGCCCCTAGACCGAATAGCCCTGGCCGCGGTGCGTGGTCAGATACCCCTCGATGCCGATTTTTTCGAGCGTGGTGCGCAGGCGGTTGATGTTGACGGTGAGCGTGTTGTCGTCCACGAAGGCATCGGAGTCCCACAGGTCCTGCATAATGGCCGAGCGCGAGACGATCTTGCCTGCGCGGCTCAGGAGCAGCGACAGGATGCGCAGCTCGTTTTTGGTGAGCTCGGTGGTATCGCCGGTTGCCGTGTTGGTGACCATGGAGCGGGCGAGGTCGAGCTCCAACCCCTTGTGGACGAGCGTGCTGCGCTCGCCGGCCGCCGCGGTACGACGCAGCAGGGCGTTAATGCGCGCCACGAGCACGCGGGCGCTATAGGGCTTGGGAACAAAGTCGTCTGCGCCGAGCGTCATGGCCATGACCTCGTCGATTTCGGTCGTGCGCGAGGTGAGGACGATGATGGGAACCTCGGATTCGCGACGAACTTCGTGGCAGATATGCTGGCCGTCCTTGACGGGAAGCGTGAGGTCGAGCAACACCAAGTCGGGTGCAGCGGCCAGGATGTCATGCGAGACGTGCTCGAATGATTCGCAGGCCTCGACCTCAAACCCGGCACGGGCCAGGATGTCGGCGAGCTCGCGACGGATGGGCTCGTCGTCCTCAACGATATAAATCAGCGCCATGGATCGCGCTCCCCTCTCGGTTGTCTTGCCACCATTATGGCCGTGAAGCCGCAGACGTGCGCCGCGCGGGACGCCAAGGTGACAGAACTGTTCGCGAACGGGGACGTTTTGTCCGCCTCGCACTCGCGACGAGGGCGGGGACCAAAATGATTCTTAATCCCCGTCCCAGAAAAATCATTTAGCGGCGGGCACGGAGCTTTTCGTAGCCTTCGGCGAAGAAGGCGACCGTGGCGGCGTCGGCCTCGGCGGCGTCCGTCTCGGTTGCGGGGACCACGCCGTGCTCGTCGCTCACCAGGAACAGCGCGCCCTTGAGCTGTGCGGGAATATCCACACGTGCGACCGGCATGTCCTTGGTCTGTGCCAGCTGTTCGATAAGCGTTGCCGTGCCGCACAAACACTCATCCGCCGGCGCCACAAAGGCCAGCTCGCCGTTGTTGACGGCAGCGAGCAGCTCGGGTGCCACGCCGGTCTCGTCGGCCTCGGAGCGGGCCTCGGCAGAACGGGCACGCAGTGCCTTGGCCGAGGTGTCGGCCAGCGGCTCGGACTCCCCCACCGTCATGGCGGCGTTGCCGTTGACGTCGATCACCAGCATGAGCACACCGTCGTGGGCGGTATAGTCGCCCTCGGCAAGCGACCACTCAACGTGCTGCTTGGCCCAGCTGAGCATGTTATGGGTAAGCGGCTCGCCCTGCACCAGACGCTCGGACAGCGCGCGGATGTGACGGTTGAGCATGGGTACCTTTTTGTTGGACATGCGCCAACGGCAGATGAGCGCGGGCTTATCGAGCGTAAACTTCTCGACCGCCTCCTGATTAGCGCAAAAGTCCTCGTACGCACGCTGGTCCTCGGCATTGCCAAACAGCTCGGCATCATCAATCTGGGGCATGGTTGTACCTTTCGTGTTAGTCATTCCGTCCTCTTATACCAAAAAGACGGCCCTCCAAACGGAGCAGCCGTCTTTTGCAAAGACTATTTTGTCCCAGGGCGGAAATTAGTGCCTAAAGTGGCGAGCCCCCGTGAACACCATCGCAATATTGTGCTCATTGCAGGCCTGGATGCTCTCGTCGTCGCGCTTGGAGCCGCCAGGCTGGATGATGCAGGTCACGCCGTGCGCGGCAAGCACGTCAACGTTGTCGCGGAACGGGAAGAACGCGTCGCTTGCACAGGCAAAGCCGCCCTTCTCAACGCCCTCGCGCTCGCAGAAGTCCTCGGCACGCTCGCAGGCCAGCAGCGCGGAATCCACGCGGTTGGGCTGACCCGGGCCCATGCCAATGCCGGCCTTGCCCTTGGAGACCAGGATGGCGTTGGACTTGACGCCCTTGCAGACCTTCCAGGCAAACTCGAGCTCGGCCATCTCGGCGTCGGTGGGCTTGCGGTCGGTGGGGAACGTAAAGGTCGCGGGGTCCTCGGTCACGTGGTCGACCTCCTGGACCAGCATGCCGCCGTCGATGGAGCGCAGCTCCACCTGGGCGCCGTGGTCCACGCCGCCGGTCGCCAGCACGCGCAGGTTGGGGCGCTTGGCCATGCGCTCGAGCGCCTCGTCGGTGTAGCCCGGGGCGATGATGACCTCGACGAACTGCTTGTTCTGATCGGCAAAGTGCTCAACCAGCTCATAGGGAACCTCGCGGTTGCAGGCGATGATGCCGCCGAAAGCGCTCTTGGGATCGCAGGCGAAGGCGCGGTCGTAGGCGGCCGTGATGTCCTCGGCAACGGCAGAACCGCAGGGGTTCTGATGCTTGAGGATCACGCAGGCCGACTCGTCGAACTCGCGGACCAGGTTCCAGGCGGCGTCGGCGTCCAGATAGTTGTTGTAGCTGAGCGGCTTGCCCTGGATCTGCTCGGAGCCCACGAGCGGGAACTGCGAGCTCGCGGTGTTCTCGCAGCCCTCGGCAAAGCGGTAGACCGTGGCCTTCTGCTGCGGGTTCTCGCCATAGCGCAGGTCGTCGACCTTCTCCAGCGAGATCTCGAGCTTGGCAGAGGTGTCCGCCACGTCGCTTGCCTGAGCGGCAAGCCAACGGGAGATAGCCGTGTCGTAGGCAGCGGTGGTCTGGTAGACCTTCACCTGCAGGCGACGACGGGTGGAAAGCGTGGTGCAACCACCGGTCTCGTGCATCTCGGCCAAGACGGCGTCATAGTCGGCCGGGTCGGAGATGACGGTAACGCTCGCGGCGTTCTTAGCGGCAGAGCGCAGCATGGAAGGGCCGCCGATATCGATGTGCTCGATGGCGTCCGCGAAGGTGACCTCGGGGTTGGCGACGGTTTTCTCGAACTCGTACAGGTTGACGACGACCAGGTCGATCATCTTGATGCCGTGCTGAGCGGCCTCCTGCATGTGCTGCTCGGAATCGCGACGGGCCAGCAGCGCGCCGTGAACCTTGGGATGTAGCGTCTTGACGCGGCCGTCCATCATCTCGGGATAGCCCGTGAACTCCTCGATGGGGGTTACGGGAACGCCCGCGTCCTCGATGGCACGAGCCGTGCCGCCCGTAGAGATGATCTCGACGCCAAAGTCGTCAACCAGCGTCCGTGCGAAATCGACGACACCCGTCTTATCGGTAACCGAGATCAACGCGCGTGCGATCTTCACATCAGATCCCATGCAGTCCTCCTGTCTGGTACGCCGCCGTGCTCTGTGAGTCGGTGATACGTCGATCTGCAGCGCTCGCGCAGCGGCAATGAAAATACTGATTCAATGTAGCGCATCGAGCGCGCCGATGCACCCCGCAACGCACGGCTGTGCAGAAAAAGCTTGCGAGCGGGGGCTGCAGGAGCGTCACTGGGCACGGTGAGTTGATGGAGCACAAGGGCACCATAATTGAATGCCAATGGCGTGGTAGAACTTTGCTCGATATGCATCCGCAAAAGAAAGAGGCACCATGGTCTCGCGGGTTCTCTACCGACCGTTTGATACCGAAGATTTCGACGCCATCGCGCTGATCCTGCAGCAGCTTTGGCACAACAACTCGGATAACGATGAGTACAACCGCCTCGAAGCCGCGTGCGACCTTGCCTACTGCCTTTCTTCCTCGACGTTTTCGCAGGTTGCAGTTATAGATGGCGAGGCGCGCGGCATTGCGCTTGCGCGTGCAGGACAGAGCTCCGGCACCGCCGTCAGGGAACATTGGATGGATACCGAACGCGCGTTGCTGTCGCAGATGCGCGAGCTGGAGCCCGAAGCTTGCGCCGAGTACCTCTCGTTTGTGCGCACAACCATCCGAACCAACAACCGCCTGCTCGAGAAAAGTCCGCTGCCGCATGACAACGAGGTCACACTGCTTGCCGTGGATCGCGATGTCCACGGCCTGGGCGTTGGCACGGTTCTGCTCGACGCCGCTATCTCGCATCTGTCCTCGCGCGGGGCGACCAGCGCACACCTGTACACCGACTCCAACTGCTCGTGGAAGTTCTACGAGCTGCACGGCTTTAAGCGCACGGCCACGCACCGCGCCAACCGCGAGGAACGCCGCCACGCCATGCCGCGCGAAAGCTTCCTCTACGAACTGGATCTGACCGCCTAGATCGGGCGGCCAAGGGAGCGTCCCCAAGTGCCGGCATCCGGGGACGTTCCTAAACTGCCGGCATAAAAGGAACGTCCCTAAGTGCCGCTCGGTCCGTTTTCGATGCCGGTTCAAGAGCCCGTGGGCAAAAAACATCAAATATGAGTACTGTTACCTTTTTAGTAGCAGCGAAATTTGGCCAATTCGGGTCTCTTTGGCGTCTCGGCGCGTCGGATGAACTTACATATCTCCCCAAATGTACAATAAAATGAGCTACTAACGAGAACTATTCTTATTAGTAGCTCATTATTTTGCCTAAATATATGTGACTATAACGACAACAGTACTCATATTTGGCATTTTTTGCCCACCGCACCTTGTGCAGAGGTCCGCAGCGGAAAGCTTGGCCCGTTTTGGTGCACAAAAATGGGATGGATCTTCCCTGGCAACCGCCCAGAAAGGTCCACCCCAAAG
>CALEDY010000099.1 GCA_937949355.1 uncultured Collinsella sp.
GGTTGCCGCGCACCTTGGTATCGCCCTCAATGCCCTTCAGGAACAGGCAGACCTCGACGCCCATCACCGAGCGAACCACGTCGACCAGGCCATCGCACTCATCCGAAGTCACACCGCAGGTCTCGAGGTCGCTCTGGTACGCATAGCTATACGCCACGCGCCCGTGAGCCACCGTCTTGATGCGGCCCATAACGATGGACTTGAGGTGCAAGAACTCGACACGCATGCTCTGGTAGACCTCGAGCGCGACGCGTGCGGGATCGGCACCGTGAGCGACCAGGCGCGACGCGGCATGGAACGCGGCGGCATCGGCGTTTTGGTACTGAAAACGACCGGTATCGGTCACCAGGCCGCACAGCAGGCAGGTCGCGATGTTGTCACGTGCGACAATGCCGCAATTGTCCAAGAAGCGGTCGATGATCATGGCGCAGGCTGCGGCATCGACGCACCTCAGACTCAGCTCGGCAAACTCCTCGCGCGCCGGATGGTGATCGAAGCACACCACATGCGACGAGCGGCGAAGCACCTCGGCGGAGTTGTTCAGGCGCTCGACAACCGGCACGTCCACCGAAATGAACAGGTCCGGGTTGCCGGTGTATGCAGATGCCGGCACCAGGCGATCGGAGCCCTCCATAAAGCGGTAGATGCGCGGAACCGGGTCATCGTCTGCCAGCAGCAGCGCAATGTCCTTGTTGGGGAAAAACTTCATAAGCGAAAGGCCCAGGCCCAGCACGGAGCCCAAGGCGTCGCCGTCGGGAGACGTATGTCCCGAAATCGCAATGGAGGACGCACCCTCGATGAGCTCGAGGATGCGTCGCTGAATATCTGCAGACTCGCACGAGGCGAGGTCGGCGGAATTAGTCATCTAAAGCTGCCTCCTGGGCGGCATCCGCTATCGGGTAGCCGTCCTCGTCCTTTTCGATCGCAAGCGTGGCGGGAACGTTTTCCAGCGCACGCGTGATGCGCTCGGCCTCATCGGTCGAGCGATCGATGCGAAAATCGAGCTCGGGCGTGACACGCCAATCAAGCGAGCGGGCCAACAGGCTGCGAATGCGGCCCTTGGCGCTGGCGAGCGCCTCCATGACCTCGTCGTAGCGGCTCGCATCGCACGACACGTACACGCGCGCGAACGAACGGTCCACCGCGACCTCGACCGCGGTCAGGGTGACCAGGTCGAGACGCGGATCGGAAACCTCAAAGAGCAGGATATAACCGAGCTTCTCGCGAAGCTGCTCGCCCAGACGGCGGGTTGCCTGCGTTTGCTTCATAGCGCTACCCCCTACTCGGTACGGGCAACCTGGTCGATACGGTAGCCCTCAATGGTGTCGCCAGGCTTGATGTCCTGGAAGTTCTCCAGGCCAATGCCGCCCTCGGAACCGCTCTTGAGGCTCTTGGCCTCGTCCTTGTAGTGGCGCATCGAGGCGATTTTACCGTTGAAGACCACGATGCCGTCGCGCACCAGGCGCACGGAATCGGTCGCGGCGATCTCGCCCTCTTCGACGCGGACACCGGCGGCGATACCGACCTTGGGCACCTTGAAGGTGTCCAGAACGGTTGCGGAACCCGTGGAGACCTCGACCTCGGTGGGCTTGAGCATACCGATGCGGGCAGCGTCGAGGTCCTCGAGGCACTTGTAGATGACGTCGTAGCAACGGATCTCGACGCCCTCGCGCTCGGCGGCGGAGCGGGCCTTGCCGTCGGGACGGACGCCAAAGCCGATGATGATGGCGTTGGAGGCGTCGGCCAGGACGACGTCGGTCTCGTTAATGGCGCCAACGGCGGAGTGGATCGTGTTGATGCGCACCTCGGACTGGTCCATCTTGTCGAGCGAGTCCTGAAGGGCCTCGATGGAGCCCTGGACGTCGGCCTTGATGATCAGGTTGAGCTCCTTGACCTCGGCGTCGGCGATGGTCTCGAAGAGGTTCTCGAGCGTCACGTGCTTCACGCGGCTCTGCTCCTCGATACGGGCCTTGAGCGAACGCTCGTCGGCCAGCGCACGTGCCTCGCGCTCGTCCTCGAACACGCGGAACTCATCGCCGGCGTTGGGGACGGACTGCAGGCCCAGGATCTCGACGGCGTCAGAGGGACCGGCCTCGGTGACGGCGTTGCCCTTGGGGTCGAGCATGGCACGGACGCGGCCATAGGTGAGGCCGGCGACCAGCGTGTCGCCCACGCGCAGGGTGCCGCGGGTCACGAGCACGGTGGCAACCGAGCCGCGGCCCTTGTCGAGCTTAGCCTCGAGGACGTTGCCCGAAGCGAACGTATCAGGGTTGGCCTTGAGCTCGAGCACGTCGGCCTGGAGCAGCACGGTCTCGAGCAGGTCGTCGATACCGATCTTCTGCTTGGCCGAGATGTTGACGAACATGTTCTGTCCGCCCCACTCCTCGGGGATGATGCCGTACTCAGTGAGCTCCTGGCGCACGCGGTCGGGGTTGGCGCCCGGTTTATCGATCTTGTTGACGGCGACGACGATGGGAACGCCGGCGGCCTTGGCGTGGTTGATGGACTCGATGGTCTGGGGCATGACGCCGTCGTCGGCGGCCACGATCAGAATGACGATATCGGTCACCTTGGCGCCGCGGGCACGCATGGCCGTAAAGGTGGCGTGACCGGGGGTATCGATGAAGGTAATCTTGCGGTCGTTGATCATGACCTGCGAAGCGCCGATGGCCTGGGTAATTCCGCCCGCCTCGCCGGCAGCGACGCCGGTGTGACGGATGGCGTCGAGGAGGCTCGTTTTGCCGTGGTCGACGTGGCCCATGACGGTGACGACCGGGGCGCGCGGCTTAAGGTCGGCAGGATCGTCGTAGAACGAGAAGGTGTTCTCCTCCTCGGGGGTGATGATCTTTATCTGGCGGCCCAGGTCGTCGGCGACGAGCTCGACGAGGTCGTCGGACATGGACTGCGTCATGGTAAGCGGCGTGCCCAGCAGGAACAGGCGCTTGATGATGTCGTTGGCCGGAACGTCGAGCGCCTCGGCGAGCTCCTGGACGGTAACGCCCTGGGAGACCTTAATGGCGTCGAGGTCCTCGGGGTTCACGCCCTGGGCCAGCGCCTCCTCAATCTTGCGCTCTTCCTGAGCCTTTGCGGCCTCGCGCTCGCGCTTCTCCTTGCGCTTTTTGCGGCGACCGGTGGACTCGCGAGAGGCCTCCTCGACGGCGGCACGAGCCTCCTCGAGCACCTTCTCGCGGCTGTACTCCTCGGCTTCGCGAGCCATGCGGCTGTAGTGGTCCTCTTCGTTGTTGTGACCACCCTTGCGCTTCTTGCCCTTGCCCTGCTTGTCGGGGTTGGGGAAGTCCATGCCGGCAGCGACGTTGTTGCTGGCATTAGTGCGATGGCTGTGGGGGCGGTTCTCGGAGGCATTGCGCTCGGAGTTGTTGTCGGAAGCGTTGCGGTCGCCTCGACGGCCACCGCGGCGGTCGTTGTTGCCGCCACGACGGTTGCCGCGCTCGGCGGCGCGCTCGGCCTTGGCCTTCTCCTCGGCGTCCTTCTTCTCCTTGAGGACGGTCTCCTGTGCGGCGATCTGGTCGAGCAGCGAACGGAAGCGCGAACCGGAGTCGGAAGCGGGAACGGCGCGGCGCTGGGCCTCGCGGGCAGCCTCCTCCTTCTCGCGGGCAAGGCGCTCCTGCTCGGCCTTCTTCTTAGCCTCGGCCTCGGCGCGGGCGGCCTCCTCGGCAGCCTGGGCGGCGGCGAACTGGCGGCGCTCCTCCTCGCGAG
>CALEDY010000100.1 GCA_937949355.1 uncultured Collinsella sp.
TTGCAGGGAGCGCTCCCGCAAACCGCCTCTTGACAACTTATAGGAGCGTCGGTTTCGATGTCGGAATCCGGCGATTTTGCTGTCGAAAAATGCAGATGCTTCAGGGGTCCAAAATCAGACGTTCACTTTGCGGGAAAAGTATTAGACCTCGATAGCGGGGGATGGTGCACCGGTGGGAAAGCGGCGACGGTAGTGGGATAAGCAAGGCACGCCGATCATAGAAATAAATAACGCGTTGCAAAAGTATGAAAATATCCTACAATTGCAACATGAAGTACTCTAGCAACATAACGGCGATAAACGAGCTTTCCGAGAGCGAGGGCGTGTTCACCACAGCTCAGGCGGCCCGCATGGACATCTCTCGAGATGCGCTGGCGCACTCGTGCCGCGTGGGGCGTCTTGAGCGGATATGCCACGGCGCCTACCGGATGTCAGGCACGCAGCGCCGAGACACCGACGAGCTCAACGCCCTTTGGAAGCTTACCAATCCCTCCCTTTGCGCGTGGGAGAGAAAGCGTCAGTGGGACGGCATCGCTGTAAGCGGTACGACCGCGGCGAACCTACAGCAACTGGGCGATTTCTATCTGTCCCCCTACAGGATGACCGCGCCCACGCGCATCAATACAAGAAACGAATCCCTTTCCTTTGCAAAGCGCGAGATTGCCGAGCGGGATATCGTCTGGCTCGACGGTCTGCCGGTAACCAAACCCGAGCGCACGCTCGTCGATCTATGCCTCGATTGCGAGGACCCCTCATTAATTACCGATGCATATAACGACGTGGTTGGGCGAGGGCTCAATACACAGCGGCTGAAAGAACTTATAGAAGAGAACTCTAAAACCGCCAAACGACGCGAGCTAATGATGCCTCTGCTGATGGTGCTGAATGACTAACGCGAAACGGAGGACATGGTGAAGTACAAGACACCTGCCGCATTGGAGATGGCTGTTAGGAATGCCGCAAGGCGGTCGCCGATGGATACTAATCGGGCAATCACGGGTTTCTACTTTCATCGTCTTTTGTGCCGCGTTTTTAAGAGAGACGACAGCCGCTTCGTGCTCAAGGGCGGCCAAAGTGTCCTGGCGCGAACGCTCGATGCGCGTGTTACAAGAGATATTGACTTGGTCGCTCAAGAGGAGAGTCTCGAAGAGGCTATTGCCGATCTGGTGCAGGCGGCCTCGATTGACCTAGACGATTTCGTTTCGTTTGTCTTTGATCGCGCGGAGCAAATTAAGGCAGAGGATGAGTATCGATGCGGTACGAAGGTGTGGTTTACTCCCTTTATGGGAACCAAGAAGCTACAACCAATTTCAATTGATTTGGTAGTTGATGAAGTGAGGGGACTTGAGCCTGAAGTTCTTGCACCGGTCGACCGTTTGGATATCGAGGGGCTCCCAGTTTGCGACTATCGGGTATGTCGAGTGGAGAGCGCCCTTGCAGACAAATTGCTCGCAATGATGGAACTGCATGACGGTCGAGCATCTTCGCGAATCAAGGACATCGTCGACATCTTGGTGTACGCGAAAACTTGCTCCGTCGATGGGGCAACGCTTGCTGAGAGAGTTGAGAAAGAAGCGGCTGCTCGCAAGATAGCAATGCCGAAAGAGTTCGTAGCGCCTCTTTGGTGGAAGCAAAATGGCTCTGTGCAGTACGCAAGGATGGCGAGGCAGGCGGGAGTGCTTGAGCTCGCGGGGAATATTGTCGGGGCGGAAGAGGTCGTCAATCGGTTATATGCGCCATGCTTTGATCATTCGACGAATGTGTGCAAATGGAATCCTCAAACCATGAGATGGGAGTAGCCCAGATAGCTAAGCCGGCGGCAGGAGTTGGTCCTGCCGCCGGCTTGGGGTGTTTCCGTTGCTTCTGTTTTACTCGCTGGCTTGCTCGAGCGTCTCGGAGACGGCCTTTTTTGCGGCTTCGAGGTTGCGCTGGGCTTGGGCGACAGCGGCCTCGGCTTGTTTCTTTGTTTTTACGACCTCGGCAAAGCGATTGATGGATTCGCTGTACTCGCGCGTGTGCGGGTCAAGCGCCGCCGGAACTTCAATTTCGAACAGATCAGAAGGGCGAATAGCGCGCATCCTGGCTGCTTCGGTTAATGCTTGAAGCAGCTGTGCCCCATGGCCTTCGGTAAGGTATCCAACGATTATCTCCGAAAACACTACGCGTCCCTCTTCGGTCATCGTTTGGAACGATGGGCGAATGACGGTGGTGTTATGCGAGGCAACCAGGTGCTGTTTCGCGTCATCGGCGCTGACGACGAGCAGGTTGGATGCGCCAGAGCGACCCAGCATGCGCGGCATGACAATATCGCCCGCGCGGAGTTCATAGCGATCGAGGACGCTGGGGTCCACCTTTACGTATTTAGAGTCCGACCCATTTGCACTCTCTACGGCATCTGCAGGCAGAAGGTTGCCGTCTTGAAAATCTTGAGACGAAATACGGCGCACTTCAACTGCGTCAATGTCGTTCGATGTCGTGCTCTCGCGGGGCATGAATGGTGCCACCCGCGTAAAAGTGTCACCGAGCTTGGCGCTGTAGTTTCGGGTGATGGCGATGAGGCTGATTTTGCCTTTTGATAGGGCTGCTCGATGTAGGAGTAACTCACGTGTGGCAAAAGTGGTCGTTTCGATGGGCGTCGATCTGGGTGTATTTGTATCAATGCGAGCCCAGTCGGGGGAGATAGCAAGGGCGATATCGGAACGATACGATACTCTAGTTACAAACTGAAAACGCGATCCGTATTCGATTACGCTGCGAAATGCTACGCTGCGATTTCCCGTAGACATTATGAGAAGCGCGCTCGTCATATGGCGTGTGGGTTCGGAAAACGGTAAATAAACGATGCTCTCGATGAGCCCTTCGCGTATCAAAATCGTGCGTGCTTGTTCAGCTTTATCAAGATAATCGGCGGGTAGCACCACGGCTGCTCGAGTGCGGCCAGAAAGGGCGAGTGCATACAGGCACCAAATAAAAGGACCCCAGTCACAAAAATCCAGGTAGCCAGGTTCCAAATAATCGATGAGTGCGGCGCAGTCTTTTTCGACTTCGCGCTTGTTTACGCGGTAGTAGCCTGATGCATCGATAAACACTGGAGCGAGTTCGCCATCACTTGCATCCTGTTTACCGGGCTCAAGCTCACAAATATCGGGCACGCCGTTACCGTTTAAGGTAAAGCACTTAGCGAGATCTTCGGCATCCACGGCGCTGGGTAGACGTACGGTGAGTAGACGGCTGTCTTGTTCCAGGTTAAGCGCGCGCGAGAGGGCGGCGGCTGTGAGGCGTGGCAATGATGTTGTAGTTTCACGCATGTATAGAGCCCTTTCTTCTCAGTGGGTTTATATTAACAGAAAAATTTGAAAATTTCTAATGACGAGAACAGCACACTGTGCTATCCTCGAGGCAATCCAAATCCAACTCAATATCAACTGCTTGATGCGAACACTTTGCAGTCTTTAGGCAAATTGCATTATCAAGCAGGACGATTCCACTTATGAAACTGCAGGCTAGTTCGACAATCATCGCTCTAGCGTCAGAACATTCTAAAGCCTAGAACAAACTCCCTACAAGCGTCCACCACAGAAAGGAAGGTCATTCGTGAAGAGCAAAGACGACATCTACAAAGCATTCCTCGACGAGATCGACGAGGATCTCCGCAGCATGTGCGAAATGAACGAAAAGGCGGAGCGACCGCTTCCGTGTCCGTACTGCGGCGAGAAGAACGTTGAGCGCCTAGCCAAGACGCTCGTTGGCGTGCTGGAAGAGCGCTCGCCCGATATTCCCGGGCTGGTGCCCGAACAGTATCGAGACGATGTCCACGAGGCCCGCGAACTTTTGACTGCCGCGACGCTCGCTTTGCTGCCGCTGTATTTCCCCCCGCGCGATAGTCGCATGGAAAGCGTGGCGACTGTAGTGAGCATGTTTGAACACGGGCGCTCTGCGGGTTTCAAATCGGCTGGCGTTCTCTTGTTTGAGGAAGTTACGACAGGGATGAAGTACAGCGCCAAGCAGGGCGCCTATGTCCCGTCCCTCTTCGTGCGCCATATCGATAGCAGAAAGCCATACGACCGGCTGCACCGCGATGGATCGCGTGGCTTTACGGCGGACGAAGACGATGCCGTCATGTTTTATAAGCGCTACCTCAAGGTGCAGCGACGCGTGTTCGATGCGAGCCCGCGTTTCAACTTTGAGCTATGCGTCAAACGCCCGTTTGAGGCACTTTCGGACGAACGACACACTTTTTATTGCATGGAGGAAAAGATGGAAATCAATTTGGCAACTAAGGTGCGGGAACTCCAGGACCGCTATACCCTCAACCGCGCCCAGGCAAAAGAGTATGACCTGCTCGACAAGCTGATGATTGATGCGCTGCTTGCGTATCTGCGCGATGGAACGGTCTCGGTCGCGGCACGCGAGAGCTATTTGTCGCAGACCGAGCGCCTGATTGACGGCACGGTCAAGTTGTCGTGCGCGGCGAATCCCAATGAGGGCGCCGTTGTCGACCGTATTTCCTAGCAGCAAACCAGATCTTTCGACAAGAAAGGGGCCATGCCATGTCAGTCATCAAGATGTTCGGCTATGAGGCTGCACAGCAGACGGAGTATCAGACCAAGAAGTGGGCGACCAAGGAGGAGATGCAGGCACTGTCGTCCGGCGATGAGCAGCGCGATGTGATCTTGGCGCAGGGCGCCACGGTGGCTTTCTACGAGGACGACAAGCATTGGGAGACAAGCGTGTCCAACAATGTTTTTGCCTTTGGAGGCACCGGCAGCGGCAAAACGGCGAGCTTTATTTTGCCCAACCTGCTCAATCACCACGAGTGCTGCTATGTGGTCACGGACACCAAGGGTGAGCTGCTGCGCCGTACGGGGATGGGCTTTGAAGAGGACGGCTACGAGGTAACGGTTCTCGATACAGTTAATCCCGAGCAGTCGGCCGGATACGACCCTCTGCGCTACGTGATGGATGTCGAGGATATCCCCACCACAGTGGCGGCAATCATGGAGGGGGTCGATCCTGACCGTCGTGGCTTTAGGTATGATCCGTTCTGGGATAACGCAAACGATCTGTTGCTTCGAGCAATTGTTGGAATCCTGTATCTCCTGGAGTGCCTTGCCGGCACCCTTGCGCCAGGTGAGGACCCCAATGCCCCGCGCCGCTACCTTAAGATGAACAACGTCTTTAGGCTGGCCGCGCTCATCAAGGTCACGGGAGATGGCGAGGGACGATTCCCGTTGGACTACCTTGTGGAGCAGGTGGAGTCCAAGGAGTTCCTCGATAAGCATGGGGCGGTGAACGCAGACCTGTACGGCGTTGAGCAGTATCGCGATTTTCGCGGGGCGGCCGATAGGACGCTTAAGAGCATTCTGATCACGCTCAATGCAACCATCTCGCGGCTTAAGACGCCCCAGCTCATGCGCGTTTTTGAGCATGACGAGATGCGTCTTGATCGTATTGACGAGGGCAAGCGCGTGATCGATCTTAAGGTGAGCGACAACGACTCGGCCAATGCATGGCTTGCGAACGTTGCCCTTAAGCAGCTGTTTAACCTTGCCCAGCGCCGTGCCGATGCCAGCCCCAGCGGACATTTGCAGCGTCGCGTACAGTTTGTGCTCGATGAGTTTCCCAATGTGGGACGCATCCCCGATTTTGAGCGCAGCATTGCCACCGTGCGCAGTCGCGGCATTAGCTTTTTGATGTGCGCGCAATCGCTGAGTCAGCTCGATGGCGTGTACGGCAAATCCACGGCGCTTACCATCCTCGATAATTGCGATAGCTTGATCTATATGGGTGGTGGCAGCAACATTGCGACGCAGAACTACATAAGTGAACTGTGTGGAGAGTCGGTTTTGGGCACCAATTACGTGGGTGCCGAGCGCACTGCCGTAGATGTGCGCGGTTACGTGATGACCCCGGGCGAGGTTGGGCTTATGCCTCGCACCGATTGCCTGGTCAAGGTGACCGGCATGCGTCCCTTCCGTGCCAAGAAGTACTTTTGCGACGACCATCCCAATGCCGCCAAGTGGCTAAGGGATTAGCCCTTGCAGTCCCGCACATTCTGACCTGCATTTTGGCCGCACGGCCTCTGTTTGCCACGTGCCGTGCGGCCTACCCCCTTAACGATCCCATCTAGAAAGGAATTAACCATGCCCGTTATGTACCGTGAGCCCAGCATCATCAAGAAGTCCAAGGACGGCCGCGTTGCCGCCGTCGATATGGCAAGCGAGCTGCTCAACAGCCGCGTGCTGCTGCTGGAGGGCGAGGTCAACGATGTGACCTGCAACGGCCTCATCAAGTCCATGCTGGTGCTGGAACACCAAAGCGCGACCGAGCCCATCACCCTCATCATCAACAGCCCGGGCGGCAGCGTTGCGGCGGGGCTGGCGCTCATTGACACCATGCAGTCGCTCGATTGCCCTGTGATTACGGTGGGAGAGGGCGTTGTGGCCTCGATGGCCGCGGTAATCCTGGCCTGCGGCGACCACCGCCAGGTGTACCGCCACACGCAGGTACTCATCCACCAGCTGATGGGTGGCACGGGCATGGTGCAGCAGACCGATATCGAGATCGCGGCGCAGCACACGGCAGCCATGCGCGCCGAGCTGGACGAACTGCTGGCCGAGCACGGCAACCTGAGCGCCCAGGAGTTCCACGAGCTCACCGAACGCGACTGCTGGTGCAACGCCAAGCGCGCTCTGGAGCTGGGTTTGGTGGACGAGGTGATTGCGCCCAGCAAGAAGGCGCTCTAGTGGGGCGTATGCCTTACAAGTACGTTGAGCAGGGCGAACAGGTGCGTAAATTCACAGCCAGAAAGAGGTTGAACATGAGCAGGATTTGGGATGTCGACGGTATTGAGTGGGAAGACCTGCCTACCGTGAGCGACCTGCTGTGCGCGGCGGACACAAAGATCCTGGCGCGCAAGATCGCCCTGCGATACGGCGGCAAGGCGGACGTCCGCGGCTATGGCGATAGCGAGCGCAGCCTAAAGCGCGCCTGCCGCAAGGTCAAAAAGCTGCGGAAAATTGACCCCGAGCCCAGCGACAAGATTGTCCTGTTGCCCAAGCATGTCATCAATCGTCGCGGGACAGGCCATGGCTTTGGCTATTACGACGTGGAGCCGTGCATCTTTACGCGCGACGGCGTGCAAAGGCTGGGTGAGGACGCACTCGCCAATGTGCTTCCGTGGGGATTGATCCTGATGGATGATGAGTCCGCGAGCGAAATGCTGGGCTTTCGCGTATGGCTCGAAGGCGAGTGGGATCTATGCGAACGCTATCGCTTTTTGGCTGTGGTGTGTGTTCGCATGCTGGACAGCATCCGGGCGCAGAAGGAGCTGCGCAAGTGCCTTGAGCAGGGCGATGCGGCCTGCGATATGGACGAGGACGATGTGGTTGAAGGCATTCGCCGCGACGTGCTGTATCCCGAGGAAGTGATTGACGCCAAGCTCGGCGGCTATTGGGATGCGAGTTTGGGGCTCGACCTGCCCTGGAAGGACAAGCACCGGCAGACTTGCACGCGGATCGACAGGGCTATCGATGACCTGTTTGCCGAGGAGACGAAGCGCAATGCCGTGGAGCTTGGGAAGAAGCTTGAGTGCGTGTATAAGGAGCGCGGGGAGTTACTGAACGGGATGTCCTTGTGAATGGTTGCTGGCGGTCCGATGAAAATCTGTCCGGACGAAATGATAGAACGATAGCGTAAACAGCATCTGTGCTTTAAGGAGTTAGCAATGGGAATCGCTTATAAGGATTTATTTCGTAAAAACGATCTTACTTATGTGTCGGGTCCTCCTTTTCCGCCTGTCAAGACAAGGTGCGGAAGGCTGAGGCCATGCTATCTGATTTGCCGCTTGGGAAAACGCGCCGGCCACTCGGGCTAAAGGGCCCTTGCGCCCGACGTTGAACCGCTTGTAAGACTAGGCGCAGCTTTATCGAAGAAACCTGCACTTGAGATTTCAAGTTACAAGAAGGAAAAACGCAGCTGCTTCGACCAAAGAAAGGATGCTTTGGCGCCAGCAGAATAATCGATAATGCATACAAGAATCTGATTTGAAGACGCCTTGATATAGTATTAATTTTAAGCTTGACGAAATGTTTATTCGTCGGATCAAGGCAGAAAAGGGAAAGATTTGGAACAGAACGCTCGAACAGCTGATTTCGAAAAGGCTAAGCGCAGTAAGAAGGATGAATTCTATACAAAGCTTGAAGATATCCAAGCTGAGATTCCGTATTACGCCAAGCACTTCGCCGGTAAGGTGGTGTACTTAAACTGCGACGATCCGCGCTATTCCAACTTTTTTAAGTATTTCGTCGACGAGTTTCACAACCTTCAATTGAAAGCCGTAATTGCAAGTGGTTTTGAAGGGTTGCAGCAAGGATTGCTAGGAGAAACTTGCGCAAAAGGAGTATGGGCCGATTATTATGGCGAAGAGCAGGATCCCCTGTCATCTTTGCCCGGAAAAGCCAAGCTTCGCGCAATGGATGACACTGGTGATTTTCGAGGGGAAGAAGCGCGCTCCTTGCTCGAGCGTGCGGATATAGTCGTAACCAACCCACCCTTTTCCCAATTTAGAGATTATTTCTCCATGCTTGTCGAATCAGATAAAAAATTTATTGTACTGGGAAACATGAACGCGGTGACTTACGTGGAAGTGTTTCCGCTCTTTCAAAATGATACTGTTTGGTTTGGTCCAAGCATCCATAGTGGAGATAGAGAATTCCTAGTGCCTCAGAGCTATCCGTTAAAGGCAAGCAGCAGCCGCGTTGATGAAAACGGTAATCGATATATCCGCGTAAAGGGGGTTCGTTGGTTCACCAACCTTCAACCAAACGTGGAATTGCCGCTGATGGAGATGCATCATCGCTATGAAGAGAGTTCCTACCCGGAATACGTCAATTACCCTGCTATCGATGTTAGCAAAACCGCTCTGATCCCTTCTGATTTCTACGGAGAGATGGGTGTTCCTATCAGCTTTATGGACCACTACAACAAAGAGCAATTCGAAATTGTTGGATCGAGCAACAGCCTTGCTCGGCCAATGAGGGATTATGCGGCACCCGGATCTTTCCAATCTGGAGGACCGCGATTCTACCTGCGTCGCGAAGATGGATCTTACAGACGCATGTATGAACGCATCGTTATAAAACGGCGCGAAACTATCCAGTGAGAACAATAGAGGAAATAGATTTGGCATATCGATATCTTGGAAACAAAACGATGCTCGCCGATTGGATTGTTGATGTAATTACGTCCAACGTTCCAAGAGGCGCTGTTGTTGCCGACCCTATGTGCGGCACTGCAGCCGTATCTGAAGCCCTCGCTATCGGGGGTTTTTCGGTCATTGCCGCCGATGCCCTCTGCTTCCCGACAATCCATGCTGCCGCAAGGCTCTTGATAAAAGAGGAACCTGCTTTTGAGCATTTTGGGGGTTATTCGGCAGTGCTTCAGGCAATCAACGAGCTAGACCCTCAGAAGGGCTACTTCTACAGAGAGTTCGGGGCGGAGGGACAGCCTGCTAATCGAGAAAAGCCACGTTTGTATTTTTCTGCGGAAAACGCTGCAAAAATCGACGCGATTCGAGAATTTATTCGAAAAAATTACTTGACAGGAAACCTTTCAGAGCACGAGCATATCGTTTTGCTTCAAAACCTTCTTTTGGCCGTTAATTCAGTTGCTAACATCAGCGGCACATACGGGTACTTCTTGTCACAACTGTCGAAGAACGCCCTAAAGTCGATTGAATTAACGCCATTAAGTTTTATCAACACGCCAGGAGATCACAAGGTTATTCGCGGCCCCGTTTCGATCACAGCTTCTTTGTTGCAAGCAAATGCGGTTTATCTGGATCCCCCTTACACAAAGAGGCAATACGCCGGCAACTATCACATCCTCGAAACCATAGCGCGAGAGGATGAGCCAGACGCTGTCGGGGATGGCGGTTTGAGACCCTGGAAAGAAGACGCCTCTGCTTTTTGCTATAGAAGGACTGCTGGAACGGCATTGAACGATGTTCTGTCAGATTTGGACGTTGCTGACGTTTTTCTATCATACTCAGAGGACGGGCAAATTCAGCCTGACGAGATTATTGATATTCTTTCAAACCATGGTGAAGTTAAGCTCTACCAGCATAGACACACTAGATATCGAAGCAATGGGCAAGCCCGATCTGACTTCATTTACGAAAAGCTGTATCACGTACACAAGGGGTAATAATGGACCAGGTAAAGATTGATAAAGTCTGGTGGAGACAGGTTCAACTGGGGGAATTTTACAACATTGAACGCCATCCCCAGATTGCCGGCGGACATGGGTCCCTCTATATCGAGATACCCTCATCAATGAAAGAAAAAACTCTGAACTTCTTAGGCTACGAATTGGCAGAAGGCGTAGCGGCCTTGCCTATATCTATTTCCGCACATGTGTTGTGTGACCCAGAGGTTATGGGATTGCTGGAATTCAAGAGCAAGTCAGGCGATAGATTGAGAATCAGCAATCAGAATCGTCGACAAGAAAGCACCATGAGGCATCCTGCCTGGACGAAAAAGTATGGATTCCCAGAAGCCCCTGATTGGGTTAAAAACAGGGATGAAGCTGCAAAGTTCTTTCCGGAAGGTGGACTCAGGGTCTATATCGCTCGCTCCACCGACGGTGAGTTTTATGCTGGGTTTACAAAGGGATTTCGCCCAGAAGACATGGATGAGAGCGACCCCAATTGGGAGCTATACAGCAGCAAAGGAGTCGGTGGCGTATTTGAGGTGGAAGGATAAACAATGGACGATATTATTTACAACCGCATTTTTGACAGTTGGTCTCGCGGGCGCAACGTGTTGCTATATGGCCCTCCCGGCACTGGAAAGACTCGCATCATTAGCCAGCTTTTTCACAAGCTTCAACAACCTGACGATAACCCCGATGCTGCCACCATCGGTCCAGACAGCACTATGGCGTTGCCATTGACTCGTCCTGCAAGAAAACTACCTATACCCACACCTGCAAAAGTTGTGTGGACGACTTTTCACCAGTCATATACATACGAGGATTTTGTTATTGGATTGAAGCCTTCAACCGCCGAATCGTCCCTCTCCTTGGAACCTTGGGCAGGTATTCTGCTTGATGCGGTAATCGAATTGAACGATGATAATTCCAAATACAAGTCCGTTGTCTTGTTTATCGACGAGATCAACAGAGGGAATGCCGCTCGAATCTTTGGCGAGTTCATGACGTTTCTAGATTTTGATTACCGTGAAGACGGAGCCTTTCCTATTCCCATCCCGCTTCGCCAGATTAATTACAGAGATGGCGAAAGTGAGGAGATACACCGTCCTGATGGAGGCATCGCGCGGATCAAAAAGGGTTTGAAGTTCCCTAAAGATATCTACATTGTTGCAACAATGAATAGCGTCGATCGTGCTGCGGTTCCAATCGATAGCGCGCTGGCGCGCCGTTTTGACCGTCTCTACTTAAAGCCCTCCGAAGAGACACTTAAATATTATTGGTTTACCGAATTTCCTTTAGGAAACGAGGACGTCGACCATTATTCCGCCCAAGAATGCGCCATCGCTATCTTTAATTACCTTAATGATGCAATTGCGGCTGATCTTGGTTCCGAGTTTGAACTTGGCCATGGACTGTTTATGTCGCTCCAACCTTCCGAGAGCGGCTCGGACCTGTCATGGAAACAACTTGCAGAGCTGTGGGACGAAACCATATTCCCTCAGCTGGAGGACAGATTTGCAGGGCGTGCTGACGTGCTGTGCGGGCTACTAAAAGCCGATAATCCTCCAGAAGACGGAGATTATGCCTGGACGGTCCGTGAAGACGCTGCTCACATGGATGGATCAGGTGTGCTTGCACCTGTGGATGTTTCCAGCCTCGATAAAGACACTATTGCTCGTTCATTCCGATGGCTCGCAAGATGAAAAAGCATCGGAGGATAACGCTTCAGGAGTACGGAGAGTTTATTCCGCTCGAAGTTACCCAAACCGAGGTTTACGAAATAAGAAATAACGCTGAATTGTGGAGGTCTTCTTTAGGGCTAAGACGCACTCCTTTCGCAATCCGAAAAAACACTGAGGGACAATTCGAGGTGCGCGCAGAGGGTATTTCCGGTATGGCAAGAATTGGAGATATCGATTTTGAAATAGCTCCCAAATTTCTTAATGCACAACATAACGAATGGCAGGTTGCTTTTTGGAAAATTCTTGCTGTAGCAAACGGAGGTTTCATCAGCAACCGACAAATGCAGGCAAATAACTCCACCAACCAAGCACTTGTTGATTTATTTGCACAGGCGTTTATAAATTCTTGTACAAAGGGCTCGTTGAGGGGTTTCCCCCAGGGATATCGAACGACTTGTTACAAGGGCCCTGCTTTACGCGGTAGCCTTGATCTTTCGCAGGTAACGCATATGGTTGCCCGTCCATGGGAATACCCTTGCCTTATTGACTCGCTTTCGATGGATACTCCATATGCGAGCTTAATTAAATGGGCGGCTGAACGATTAACTGCAATAGTCGGATCACCCTCAATGGCTCGTAATCTGCGGTACGTAGCCGGCACACTGTCTTTCGTCAAAACACCCGTTCCTCATATTGTCGACGCAAGAAAACTGCGCCTAAGTGCGCAATATCGAGGACTAGAAGATGCCCTTAACATTTCTCTGATGCTTCTTGAAGGGTCTGGGTTGTCTTATGCCGTGGGGGACAAATCCCTAAGCGGTTTTCTATGGAATACAGATTCCGTATTCGAAAACCTCATGTTTTGGCTTTGCGACCAAAGCTCAAAGAGGAATGACTGCAAGGTGTCAAAGCATTCCTACAGCTTCGGAGAAGTAATTTCCGGAAGCGGCCAGAAACTTGAAACCATCCCGGACGTTGTTTTCAAAGACGGAACCAATAAAGTAATCGCGATTGCTGACGCGAAGTATAAGGTATACAACGATCATCCTGTTTCAGGCGATGTGTATCAGGTCTTCGCTGATGCTCATCTGCTGGGTACGCAAAAAGTATCCTTGCTATATCCAGTGTCAGATGACACGGCATGCAAAACATGGAGAATTGACTCTAAGTTGGGAACAAAAAGTGTATACCTAACTATGTTGCCAATAAATCTCATGAATTTCGCTCGAAAAAACGGGGTAACGGAATCGGTTTCGCAAATATCAAGCTGGTTGCGACATGAGCATGGTGACAATCAGTGCACAAAGTAAAATGGCCTACTTTTGCTCGGGGCGATTGTGTTTGGCTCATGGCATCCTTACGCCTACAAGTCACAGGCTATTTGTGTGGGGCTTCGTCATGGTAATGCACCTCCAAACCACTTGCGACTTTTGCCGTCGTTTGTCACGCCGAAACACTCCGTGACAGAGATATGACAACATGGATTTTCGGGAATCTTGTTTAATCCAGCGTTAGAATCCGCAAAATGGTGATCGCGCCGGGTAGTGTCTGGCTGGAGATGGGGAGCGTCAACATGCGCGACATATACGGCTGACGGTACTGAACGGACACCGGCGGTACCGATTCGCGATACCGCCGGTACTGTCCCGAAATTTGCGCGGTACGGAACCGCGCAAATACTCAGTCTTGCTCTTGACGCTCCAGTGGATATTGCCATTGAAACTCTTTTGGTTGAGGCCGGGGCGCGGCATGCGTTAAATCCATCTGAAGTTGCTTGCTGCGCTCCTCGCCTATGATTTCAAAGAGAATAAAACTCTCCTTCCCGCTGGACGGAAAACGCAGGAACCTTTCTCTACCTTTTGGCCAAGGTTCCAAGGGACTTCTATCGGGGGTATAAGCACCCATCGGGCCTAGGCCCGGGATTGGGACTGGACCATCTTGGACACGCTCCTTGTCGTTATTAATGGAAGCAATAAGACGCAGAAGCTCAAACAGGCACAGTATCCAACCGCCAAAACGAATAGTTGGCTTGTCTATTACCGTGCAGCTCGATTTTGACGATTTGGCACTTTGGTCAAGCTTGTCTCGCAGTGCGGGATAGGCATACTGATTAAGGTATACGGCGATTTTCTGATTGCCGTCAATGACCCGGTCTTCCCAGATTACGGGATGAGGGAAGGCGAGCTGTTCGGGTGTCTTTGTTCTGGGCTGGTTTTTCGGAGTGTTGATTGCGGACCTCCAGGACTGATAGAGCTCATCCGTTATCAGAGTGCTTTTGAAGTAAACGGGCCCTATTTCATGGTCAACAAATTCCTCGAGCTCTGCAAAGTATGCATGACGTCTTTTTTCATTGAGCTGTTTGGCGGTTTCCGCCTTTTTATGAAGGTTGATGGCCGTGCCATGCGGTGCCTTTCGGCCCAAGTGTTTCTTTTCGTTGAGTCGGGGGTTGCAGTATAGATTGGTAGTGGGGTCAAAGCGGTCGCAGTACTGGCTGTTCGATCCGGTTGGAAAGAATAACGAGCCGCATGACTTGCATCTAATTGGAATTTTTCCGCAATTGAGCAGCTCGCTAAGAAGTCGTGCATAGAACTTTGAAAAGGACCATTCCGTCTCAAACAGGCATGTATTCTTGGCATGACGGATAATCGCATGTCTCTTTATTTGTTCAAGTGATGCCTCGGTGTCATTCAGTGCCACATTTCGGACCAGGGGTCCACGGGTGTCGCTGTCGGTTAGGCGCCTGAAGTGGTCTATTATCTCTCGAGCTTTTAATATCAGATCGTCAGAGACATTTGATTGCGACAACTGGTGATTAATGTTGGAAAACTGATCAAGCGTACGGAAATATTCAGAATCTCTGAACGTTTGCAATTCGCTTAAAAGATCAATTAACGTTTCGCGATTCTTTTCAGAAGCCCCCCATATTCTTAAAGATGAAAGCACCTTTGAACAAAGGTTGATTACAGAGTCCAGTTCTTGAGCCATTCCCCTGTATGCCTTGTTGGAAGCGTCTATATACGCTCGGATTGCCTGATTCTTAAGCTCGTCGAGCGCCTTTCCTTCGGAAACACTATGCGTTTTCTGGTCAATGTTAAGGCATGTTTGTAAGATGGTGGCGTATAACGACTGTAGGTAGTCGAGGTCATGGCTTGTCAGAAAAGACGACTCGCCCGTTTTGAAGAACTTGGAGAAACTCGAAGTCGGGTCGTACGTCGCAATACTGGGCTCTTCTGTAAGCTCAAAAGAACTAATCTTCGCAATTCGCCCTGTTTCGAATTTTTCTAAGGAGAGATATGAGCCGAAGAGGCCAGCTGCGTCGTATCGTTGAATCAGGTTTTTGTCTGCACAAATGAGGGCTAACAGCCCGTTTATCTCGCTGCATTCAGCGGCGATCGTTCCAAAAAGGTAGGAATAATAGAACGGGTCAGGCAAGCTTGAGCCGTTGCACGTCAAACATATTGAGCAAGCGCTCATAAGCAGGTGTTTTGTAGAGGTGGAAATACTGCCGCTGGAGCTGTGCTCCAAGGCGCTGTTAATGGCTGGACAAAAACCAGGTGAAAGAGGCGGCTGGGAATCGCGCCAGCGGGCATATTCATGCCGGTCTGGAAAAATGAGCAGCCTAAATTTTGAGCCTTCAACTCTGTCGATGTAAGGTGCCAACTCCAGTCTTTTCCAGTATGCCGTGCGCTTGTGAAAAAGGCCATGATCGCTGACATCGAGTTTAGACAAGTGGCGAATGTAGGGGGCATCTTCAGACAGGATATAGGCCGGCCTGCATTTGCGGTAATAGAGATGCCAGCCGGCCATTTCGGTGAAGAACGAATGCAGGTCGATCCGGAGTAGGTCGTTTGCTAAGTCAACTGAATCAAATAGGCTAGCGTGATCTGCATTTGGCGAACTAAAGCCGTTGTATTTGCTTAACAAGCAGAGTTGTGGGTTTGCTTTGGACCGGAGAAAGAGGACGCGCGCATTCCAGTCGGCATCGAGGCTGTATGCGATTTTCTTCATGTCTATCTCCTAATAGCACAAAATTTAAAAACCAGAATATGTGTGCTATTGTGCCACTCTGCCGTGTTCAATAGGAGTCGAGCAAGAAAGAAGTCCAAAGGAGGACGGAAAATGTTTGACGACACCCTGTTTGAACTGGTGAATTCCGCCAGGTGCGACGAACTCGAAGATCTCGTTTGCGAAGTTATGACCATCTGCGACGAGCTGAAGGCCTGCCTTTCCGATGCATGCGAGCTTGGCTATTTTGAGGCCTGCGCCCGTCAAAGCGCCTGTGAGCTTATGGTCGACAACTGCCGCGACGAGCTTGCCCGCTTGGGCTTTGAGCTTGAGTGGGGTGCCGAGGGCTATCCGATAGTCTCGCCGGTTCGCCAGCTTGAGTTTGCGTGTGTCCCATCGCGTGGTGTCGCTAGCGCTGAAATCTCGAGCCACGACGATTTTGACATCGCCTGCTAGTCCCATTTCTTCACGAACGGTCAAATTGACCTGCTGTTTTGCTGGGGCAATTAGATAGCCCCCGTATTTGCATCAATCACTCTAAAACCCAATCGCTAACCAATCGGGTCTCTCTGAAAGGAAGATCATGAACACCTCTATCCAAATTTCATCCAGCGTCGTTGAGGCTGCACCCCGCATCAACAAGGGCGAGGCCGTCAAGCTCGTGCAGGGCGCGCTGCTCATTGCCGTCGCCGCGATTGCCGTTGTCGGCATCGCCTCCGTCGCCGCTCCGTTCTGCATCTGGAGGGGCGAGTTCGCGTTATTTCTGAACGAGTCGTTCCACACCAATTACTCCGTTTCTGCGATCACGGAGTACGCGTCGGCGGCGCCTGGGTCCGATTGGGCGTCGCTGCTCGTGGCCGCGCTCATCGCGGCGTACCCTGCCTACCATGCCGTTTGGCGCGTTCGCAAGGGGCTTGGGCTCAGCTGCGAGGATCCGGTGTTCAGCAGGCGCGTGTCGCGCTTGCTCGCCGCGGTGAGCGCCTGCCTGCTGCTGTCGATGCTGTTCATGGGTTATGGAACGGCCTGGCTCGTCAACGGCAGTGCGATGGGCGACCAGGGCCTTGTCGAGACGGGGCACTCTGCATGGACCATTTCTATCATGATGATGCTGGGCTGCGCCCTGATGTGCCTGTTCAAGTGGTTTGTTGCAAAGGGTCCCGGACGCAATTTCGGCAGCGGTTTTGCTATCGAGCTTGTCCGCCTCGCCGACGTCCTGCTGAAGCGCGCGAGCTCGAACCTGGTCTTGTGCTACGTGGCCGAGCTGCTTGCATGCATGTTGGCGCTGGTCTTCATTGCCGTGGCCTATGTCGTCGTGAGCGTGGCCATCGTGCTTGCAATCGCGGCCGTCGGCTTCGCGCTGTGCCTTGTCGGATTTCCCTTCCTAAAAGCCGGTCTGTCGCATAGGTAGCGGAGGGGGGTTGCTCCCAATGGCCCACGGCGCCCGCGACCTGGTGCCGCTCCGTACGGCGCGATCGATCGGCAGGCTGCCGGGAAAAGTCCAGGCAGCCTGCCGATCCCAGCCTTACATCGTTCCCTTGCTCGCGGCGTAATGTTCCGCATGCTTAAGGGCGTCCTCGTAGGCGCGCTGTTTCACTTCGTACTCTCGCGCGTAGCGCTCTTGTTCCGGTTGGCTGGGAACGGGTACGGTCATGCTTCGGAGGTCTTTGGGGGCAAGTTGCACAAGCGCATCTCCGTGCGAGGTGTCTGCCAGTTTTTTCTGTCCCTCGTCGGACGACAGGTATGCCAGGACAAACCGGGCAAGCAGCTCATCTTCGAAGGTGGCGCGACTGTTTCTCTTTCCTTTCTTTCTTCTCTCAGGCGGCATGGACGCCGCCGCCTTGACCGCCCTGCGTGAGTTTTTGTCCGCACGGGATGGTATCAACCACGTGTAACAACTAAATCGGAGGTTTGACCATGGCTACGTGGGATCTCAACTGTCAATCGATTCCGTCGTCTGCGGACGACAAGGAGCTCGCTCCCTATCTTGCACGTCAAAAGGCGATGCGCGAGTTTTTTGAGCGCGCGTTGTTTGTCCCCAAGGGCCAGGACGACGTTAGGGATCAGGACAACAATGGCCTGTACTTTTTGGGCGCCACGACGGGCTCGGGTAAAAACTATACGGCCGAGCAGGTCACGGCCGACCTCATCGCTGGCGGCTGGGACGATTCGGGCTGTTTTAACAAGTGCCCGGGCCGTCGTTACCTGGTGTTTGTGGTGCCGGGTAAGGACAACCGTGACAACTACGTTGCAGGCGTGCGTAAATTGCTGGTTGAACAGGGCATGGATGGCGGTGCCGCGCGGCGCATGGTGTTCGATCTTCCGCGCGCGGGCGAAAACATCCTGCGTTGGATTGAGACTACGCGCGGCAAGGGCGCTGTGGGCGTGCGCGACATCCCGTGTCCCATCGAGGCAGACGATGAGAGCTCTCATCGCATCATTAAGCGGGCATGGCGCAACGCGATGGAGATTGCCGATGACCTCCTGGGCATTCTCGACACTCGAGATCGCCTGGGAGGTGTTGCAGACCGTTTGACCCCCTCCCTTCGCGACAAGTTGTCGTCGGCGGATGCGAGCTTGCGTTGGGCGGTGAGCCACGAGCTCAAAAACGTCACGCGCGGTATGGAGGTGATTCCTCAGATTTGGCCGTCTGCTCTGCTCAATGACGAGAGTATGCCGCATGTGATTGCCCTGACACCGCAAAAGCTCATCAATAGGATCGATACGGTGACCGGTGCAGGCGTTGTGCTCTTTAACGCAATGGCTGCCGAGAAGGGCCTGTTTATCTTTGATGAAATCGACCACATGAAGGCCGACATGCTGTCGACGCTGACAGACGATCCCGTGACGTTTCAGCCGGACGAAGTGCTGCGCATTCTCGACCGTCATTTTAACGGTGGCGTGGTGGACCCTCTGCTGTTGGGAAATCGAGATCAGTGGATGGCTGTCTACACGCACGCCTCCACGTCGGGCGACCACAAGGGGTCGAATGCCGAGAGGAACAGGGTTTCGCGAGCGAGCGTAGAGGAGGCTGCCGAAGAAATCGCCAAGGATGCCAAGAAAATTCAAAAGGCACTTGCCTCTTGTATTAAGGAAATGAAACTGCGCCCGCCTTTTGCGCTGTCTGACGAGGCGAAAGAAGAACAGCTCTCCGGTCGACATCTTTTTGGTAGTGACGATATTTCGGTGGGTGACAACTCGGTAAACCCGTTGCGTTACAAGCTCAATGAGGGCGGTACCCACAATAAGATTACGGCTCATGGGGCGGATGGGCAGCAAACCGTTAACAAGGCGGTTCGTCGTGCGCGTGGCGTCGTTAGGATGGTGGTGGGTCATCTTGCCCGCTGCGCCACACTTATGGACAGCCTGTACTACGGAGGTCTTTCGTACAAGGACGATCTTTCGCGCAAGAACATCATCGATGCCCTGGGCATTAGGAACGGCCAGACCAACGAGAAGTATTTTTGGGATTCGTTGATGCTGGCGCTGTTCTTTAAGGACCGCAAAAACGACGACATCGATGCTGCCGACGACTCGATGTATGCGCGCGGCGTTGACTACTTGGTGATGGAAACCACGCTCGATCATATGTTTACAACGCACCTGACCAGCCATGGCGTTGAACGCATGCCCGAGGCGTATCTGGCGTCCATCGCCGCCAAGGCTCCTTGCGTATGTATGAGCGCTACCTGGAATGCGCCGACCGTTAAGAACTTCAACCTGGATTACCTCGACGAGGTTCACGGTGTGGTTCGCAAGGATGCTTGGATCGGTGAGCTCAACCAAGAGATCGTGCGACAGACCAAGCTGTTTAACAAGCAGGCTGCGAAGGAATACGACGTCGATATTGCCTGGGTGGATGAGTCTGAGGAAATTGCCGGCATGGTCGCGCTGGCAGGCGGCGCCTTTGGCGGCATCATCGTGTCGCCCGACGAGGTGTACGAGCGCGCGATGCGGTTCTTTGACGGGATTGGTGTGAGTGAGGGCCTTGCGGTGCGCCTGCGCTTAAAGATTGCCGACAGGGTGGGCATAAGTGACGCCAAGAGCATCGAGTTTGAGCTGAAGCGCCTGAGCAAGACGCTTGTCGCCGTGAGTACTTGGGCCCGTGGTGTGGCGCGTAACGAGCAACAGGCGGGAGCCGTTTTTACCACGCGCCACATGGGAAACCATGGCGAATTCAATAGTCTGGCGCTGGATCTTGCACGCGAGATTGTCGCGGAGCTGGTGATCAGAAACGTCAAGTGCCCCGATATGTCGTACGAGAAATCGCTTGAGGCCGCCAAGGACATGGTGCCGTGCTTTAACGCTGCGGAATGGGATGCAGGTTGGCGTGGCGCTCAAAAACGTCTCGAGCTGGGCCAGCCGGCCCTGATGTTCATCAATCTTTCGGCCGGTGGCTTTTCCAAAAATCTCAAATACAAGGTGCCGGAGAATCTGCGTGACATGGTTTGCCAGGTCGATTGCGGCTTTGAGAATGTCGACCGTCGCCCCAAGATGGATCTTGATTTCTTATATATCGAGTCGCCCACAAGTCGTCTGACCTGGGGAGTGGAGATCAACTCGGACAAGTTTGTCCAGCAGGCGCTACTTGGCGTGGTGGAGCAGGAGGAACTGGTTGCGCGCGGCGAGGCTCCGTTTACTCAAAAGCGCCGGAACGTACGAATGCTGCTATCTGGCGTTAAAAAGAGCCTACCGGTGCGCGACACCCTCTCTTATCAGGTCGAAGGCGCTCGCATTGTGGCGCAGGCTGTGGGTCGCCTGATGCGCACGAGTGTAAAGATGCCCCGTGTGCGGGTGATGCTCGACCGCGAGATTGCGAACGATTGCAACTTTTCGTTCTTGCATGATTTGCCGATGGGCTACGAGCTTGAGCAGGTGGTTGGTGCCTGCGCCGCTGCCAACGACCATATGACGGACAACAAGGAGCATGCTGCCGTTAAGCAGCAGAACCTTGCCGCCTTTAGGAACAACCTTGCTAAGCAAAAGCACGAAAAGCTGGCGTGGAAGGTTACCTCGCTAAATGCCGGGGACGGAGATCTTGCTGCCTTTGATAGCGAACGCGACTTTTACCTGCATCATTTTTGCCTGCCATGGGAAGATCTCGCGCAATACCCAGAGTGCAGGAGCACCGCGCTGCGCATGTCGCATGCCACAAGTGGCTATGCCTATGCAGAAGGCGGGGCATGCAAGGTGCCTCGCTTTGAATTTCCCAACTACGATGCTGAGCCCGTCGAGCAAATTGCCGCTCGTTTGGAGGACTATTGCCGTTGCAGCGCGGGATATAAGGGCGCAAAGGTTCGACAGGTGAGTCAGGCTGCGGCGCGTGTGCCCGAGCTGCTGTCGATTCGTGAGGTGCGCGAGCGCTGGTCTCGTGATGGGGTGCCTTCGACGCTGCGGCCGGCGGCAACGGCACACATGACGCCCTATATGTTCCAGGCGGTCTACCTGGGTGAGCTGGGAGAATCTGCCGGAAGCGCAATCTTTGAGGCATATTACGACGGCCGTTATTCGCTTACGCGTGGCGATGCTGCCCATGCCGAGACGGGTGGCGACTTTGAGGTGCTCGATGCCGCCGGCAACAAGACCGGGGTGTGGATCGACTTTAAGCACTATCGCATCGGCGCCTATATCGCTTATGTCCGTGACGGCCGCGAGGCGTCGGACGCCGAGCGCTTTAGGGCCAAGGCTCAAAAAGTTGGGGCGAAACGCCTGCTAATCGTCAACGTTTTGGCTGACGAGGCAGCACTTGAGTGCGTCCCCAAGGCGCTCGATGCCGAGGGGGCTGTGTTCTCCGTTCCTTATATGGCCGCTGACGGTGCAATCAATCTGGAGATGATGGAGGCGATTCGTCGTGCAATCGAAGTGTAATCAGCCATGCGGCTTGGGAGACATTGCCGTGTCCGAGTTCAAGTTGCGGCTCGACGCCGCGGCTGCCGAGGAACGCTACTCGGTCTTTTGGTGCAACGTGGGCGATGCGGGCAAGCATGCCGTGGCGAATTTTATGGCCGATGTGTGCCAGACGGGTAAGGTCGTGGCGCTCACGCAGCTTGCGGACAACCGCATCTTTTTGATGGTCAAGGCGGGCATGCAGACGGGCGATCTCAATGCCGCGCTTTATCAGGAGCAGGTGGTGCCGATAAAAACTCATTGGAGCGAGTTGGACGACTACGTTGCGCTTTGTCTGCTGTTCAACTCTTGCTCCCAGTTTGAGGGGATTGAGGACGAGGTTCCCAATGACACCGGGCACTTGTATGTCATTAGTGCCAAGGGCGCCCGCCGCGACGCCGTCGAAAGTGACGGTAGGGAGCCTGCCAAGATTGAAACGGTCGAGATTGTTATCGATGAGGATTGCACCTTCGATCTTAAGATTCGAACGTTCACCAAGCGCCGTGTGCTTATTGGCAGGGCGCAAGGTGACGAGAAAGAGCTCGAGAAGATTAAGAGCCAAGTGGGCTACAGGCTATCGCCCGTGGCGACGATGGTGCTTGCCCATGAACAAAAAGACGAGTACATCCTGCGCCGTGCCAGGGGTGATAAGCCGTCCAAGCGCCGCGATCTTACGTTTTCGGCCCAGGCGGACAAGGTCGCCTATACCAAGAAGGGCATTCTGTATCGAGAGCTGCAGATTCTCGAACGCCGCTACAGCGACTTCGCGCGGGTGACGCTCATGGAATACCCACGCAAGAGTTTCTACGAGGTGCTCAAGGGCGATGAGTATGCTCGCGTGGTGGCAGAGCACATGGTGGGGCAGCGTATCGTGGTGTCGGTTGCGCGCGATGGGCTTGATGGTGTGGCGCGCCAATTGGTCGATCGACTCAACGATTCCACGTGGGGCGTTCGCGCATCGTATGGCGGAAGGACCGTGGATTCGCGGGCGCTGAACATTGTCGTTGTGCCCAATGAAGTTGCCGAGGACGATGGCTATGCCTTGCATACCGGCGTGGTGGAACAACACGTGACGACGGATGTGTGCGAGCCGTTGTTTAAGGCTGCGCCAAAGCAAAAGAACCGCAACGCGCAAGAGGCGATCCTGGGCGCCATGCTCAAAGAACTGCTGGTAAAGCAGGATGTTGTCGACGAGCGGGTGACGGCGTTTGACCTTGACGCTTTGGATATTGAGTCGGTGACGGTGTGTGGCTTAGTCGATGTGCCGCATAAAGCAAAGGACAAGATTGAGCTGGATTCGCGTATCGCTACGTTGGCGATTGGCGCAGATGGGGGCATGCGCTATGCCTCACATTCGGCAGAGGATGGTCCCGAGGACGAGATGGAGCTCGATCTGCTGACCGCGGACGGCAAGCTCGATAAGGGCGCCTATGTCTTTGACGTGCATGCGAACGGGCGGTCTATGCTTGCGCGCGTGCGGGATACGGGCCTGACGACGTTCTCCAACAACTTTATAGCCCTGGTGGGCGAGCATCAGCTCACAGGCAAGGCAGGGCGTAAGAAGAAGTTTTTCGAGAGCTACAACTCGCCTTATTACGGCATTGGAACGTTCGAGCGTGCGGGCAAGACTTGCTATTTTGTGGGCGTCAACAACGGCACCCAGGAGGATATGGCGACTGCGATTCACGTGCGTTCGATTGAGGTGCTCGACGGCGATGATTTGTCCGCGTTGTTGGTTCAGCTGGCTAACATAGGCCTTTCGCGCTATAAGGCTCCGTCCGTGTGGCCGATTCCGGTCAAGTATCTCAACGAGTGCGCTGCGCGTGAGAGCGCGGTGGGGGATGGCGGTGGCAGCAAGTGATGGTGTTGCGCAATTATCGCTCCTAGAACATTTTGAAAATTTGCTTGCATTGTAAAAGGGGAGAACATATACTGCAGCCATAGCACATCAGATGGGGTCTCAAAAAGAGACCAAGCAAACGAGTTTTCAGTTTACGTTGAGAGGTACTTGAGCATGACCAGCAAAATTCTCCCCCTTCACAACGACAATACCGACTATATCGATCTCAATACCATTTGCGGTTACAGTAATAGTTCTAAGACCGAGAACTACATGTACGCTCAAGATGATCTAGAGCTTAGCTCCGAAGATTATGAGTACCTGAATGATATTGAGCGCGAGCGGGAGTATGAGCTCGGCATCCGCTGATGGGTGCGACTTCGTCTCCAACCTCTCCGATTTAATTACCCCGTTATCACCTCTTTTTAGCGGGGCATGTTGGATCGACTATGTGTGTCAAGCAGCAGCTCATCGTGGGAAGGAATCGGCAATGAGCAAGAACGTGAACAAGAACATTAACGGTAGCGCTTCGGGCAAGGTTAAGGCGGCCGGGCGCGTGGCGACGGTTGCCGCGGCGACGATCGCCATGACGGGCGGGTCACTGCTGTCTCCGCTGGCCGCGGTGGCGCAGGGCGTGAACGGTGCCGAGGCTACTGGGAAGCCGGCTGCGGTGCTGTCTCCGCTGACGAGCGCGGCCGCTGCTAGCGCTGGTGCGGGCACGGTGTCGGCGGCGCAGAAGGTTGCCAACCTGCAGGC
>CALEDY010000101.1 GCA_937949355.1 uncultured Collinsella sp.
TGGAGCGGACAACGGGGCTCGAACCCGCGACCCCAACCTTGGCAAGGTTGTGCTCTACCAACTGAGCCATGTCCGCTTGCGGGTTATTAATTTACGCGAGTTGCCCAAAAGACGCAAGTACTTTTTTCAAAAAAGTTGCTCAATGCAAGTTCGCGCAGGTGGATAACGTCAAACCAAGGCGCTAAGCGCACGATTCCAATGCCGAGCTAAACAACTTCACCATCCGAACGCGTGTGCCGGCACCATCCGTGCGCCGGGCAACCTCAACATTATCGACGAGCATGCGCATGAGCTTGATACCACGTCCGCGTTCCTCGGATGCCACCGGCTCGCTCGCCCCATCGATAGAATAGCCAGCACCCCGATCAAGCACCTCGAGCACAACACGGTCCCCATAGGCCTGAACCGTCAGGACGCAGCCAACACCGCCCGCATGGTCATACGCGTTACCCAATGCCTCTCCTAGCGCCAATGCGACGTCATAACGTTCATCACGCCTCAGGGGAAGTGATTCGAGAAGCTCGGCCACACGGTGCCGATAATACGGGAGATTCTCGATGCCCCGTTGCACTTCGACGCTCCTGCTCCATCGCGGCAACTCCCCCACCGGAATGGCGGGAATCGACTCCCGCGCCGGGCCTGCGACATGCAGGATGTCGACAAGTCGGGCAATCTCCAAAAAGCGAATGACCTCATCGGAGGCGTTAACGAGCGAAAGCAGGCCCTCTCGCCTCATGAGATCTCTGGCGCGCGTAAGCAAAAACGCCAAACCCGTCGAGTCGATAAAGCCCACGGCCTGGCAATTGATGACAACGCGGCGCACGCCCCGGTCGATCAAATTATCCAACCGTCGGCGTAGCACGGGCACCGAGGCGATGTCGACATCACCCGGTGGCGTCAAAACCGCTATGTCATTCCACTCATTCATACGACCATGGTTCCCCAAAAGAGCTCGCTCGATGCATACGTATCTGCAACAGCGCAGATTTTGCCCGTCAAGCATCGCGGCCTACGATCGACCCCGTAAAAACTCAAGGGAGACCAGCGCGATGTCATCGTCCAGCGCCGACTCGGTAAAGCGGTCAAGCTCGCCCAAGACCTTACCGCAGATTCCCGATACACCCTCACCCGAGACGGAGAGTAGAAGGTCGCGAAGGCGCTGTTCGCCAAAGAAAGCACCCGTGCGGTCGCGTGCCTCAATCGTTCCATCGGTATACATAAACAGCATGTCACCAGGAGCGAACGTAAAGGCACCCGTCTCGTAGACCATGCTCTCAAAGGCACCGATCACGCCCGATTGGCACCCAAGAAGCTCCACTTCTCCCCCGCAGGTCTCGCCGCCGCCAAGCGGCGTCGACGACGGCCTAATGACCATAGTGGGAGGATGTCCCGCAGAGCAATAGGTAGCGCGGCCCGCCTTAAGATCGATCTTGGCGATAAACGCCGTCACAAACGTCTCGACCCTCGAGAAGCCCATGAGCATGCTATTGAGCGAGCGTGCCATACGGGCAGGCCCCGCACCCTCCCAGGCATAGGCCGTCAGCGCTGTCTTGACGAGAGCCGACATCGACGCCGCCTCGATTCCCTTGCCGGATACATCGCCCAAAATCATAACGGCGCAATCGTCGGGAAGTCGGACAAGCGTATAGAAGTCACCGCCGACCAACGCAGAATTCGTTGCCGATAGGTATACCGAATCGGTTGCAATGCCCGGAACGTCACCAAGCGAATTTCTCATGCCAACCTGAAGCGTCTGAGCGATATGGCGCTCCTCGCGTTTTTGAGACTCGCCTTCATAGATCAGTTCAAAGTCATGCGCCAGATGCACCAGGTAGTCGTATTCAAGGTCGTCAATTGGTTCTTGGCTGCCATCACGGAGCAGCAAGGCACGCGTCGTCGGCCCCTTGGCAACGTCGGCGGAAACGATTGCATCGTTGTTCCGCCGACCGCCGCCCTCCGAGCGAACGCGTCCCGCCTCGAAGCCGGAATCGACATAGAGGCCCTGGCACGGCAGGCCATGAGCCCTCAACCATCCGCCCATAGGCATGGATTCGTCGACGCGGGTCAAGCGCACATGCTTAAGATCATCAGCACTCGCACCGCCCAGCACCGACGGCTCAAAACCATCGGAAGCGGCCCCCAAACGCGCAGCCGGTGCGGTGGTGGAAAAGAAGAGCGACTCAGGGTCTCCCGGTAGCGCCACGCGACTGCCGCCCTCAAAATCAATGACATAGGCGTCAAGACTCGCGTCATATTCCACGGGGCAGAAATGACAATTGAGCACCGTGCAGATTTCCGTCGACACCGCTCGCGAAGTGGCAACGGGATCATCGAGATAGGTAAACAGTTCGTCGCGCAGCAAATTGAGTGAGCGGCCGAGCTCCGCCGTGCGGCGCGAACGTAAGCTCGACGCCATGCCGACAAGCTGAATAGACAGGTAGTCACAAATAACCTCGAGCACGTTCACGTCATAGGCAAGCGGAGCCTGCGGACGCTTCCAGCCCACCTCCAACACACCAAGGACCTGCGTGCCGTAAAACACGGGAAGACAGATCTCGCTGCGATACGGGGGCATATCCTGCACGCGCAGCAAATGCTTGGAACGATTGTCCAAATCCATGAACATGCCCGAAGCAACCCGGTCGCCCTCAAGGTCCTGCTGAATCGATAGGCGACAGGCACGCGACTCGCGAAGCACGTAGGTCGGAATGCCCGCGCCGTACGGCATAAACTCGGGCAGATAGCTGTCCTCAAGCTCCTTAGAAACACCGCGGAGCTTAAAGCCGCCGCTCTCGGAAAAATAGATAGCCGCACCGGAGGCATCGAGCGTTCCAACGAGCTGATTCAAAACGGTATCGAGCAAGCTGGGGAGCTCATCGGAGCCCACGGTACTCATAATGACCGAAAGGGTGCCCGAAAGGCGTTTATTCGCCACCCTAAGCTCCGATAGCGCACGTTTGAGCTGACGATCGTGGGAATACTGCTCTTCGATGCTGTGAAGCGCCACAAGGACACGCGGTGCACGACGTCCAAAGATACGCGGAGGCGTAACGGAACCCGCGCGAACCAAGACGGGAATAAAAGACCCGTCGCTCAGCTTGAGCATCAGCTCGCTCTCGGAGCCATCGGTCTCAAACGGCAGACGATGTTCGGTCGCGCGCTCAAAGGCAGACGAGAACAGAACGTCTTTGACATCACCGTTGATGACGTCAGCGCGCTCCTCGCACATCAGGTCGAGCAAACGATTATTCACATGCAGAATGGTTCCGTCGAGCTCACAGATGATGACAGCATCGCTCGTGATCTCGACCAGTTGGGCAACGTCTGCCCACTCGTTGCGCTCAAGCGTTTCCATCGTGGACCTCACCGTCTATCGGTAACAAAAAAGCCTCCGAAGAGGCTTCTCAAATGCGATGGTGTCGGAGGCGGGACTTGAACCCGCATGACCAAAAAGCGGTCACTAGCACCTCAAGCTAGCGCGTCTGCCAATTCCGCCACTCCGACATGCTATGTTGTTGATTCGCGGCTCGTTTTGTTGGACCCGCGCGTTCAACGAGGAAGATAATAACCTATGATTCGAGAACTGTGCAAGCACTTTTTTGAAAAAAGTTTACGAATTTGTAAATGCGCAGGTAGATCCGTGTGTCCGGCTCCGTATCGGTGTTGCCTCCCGGCGCGTCCTCGGGCATGAGCGATATTTTGCTGCGCACTTCGTGCTGCAAAATATCGCTCCCCCTGCGGAATGCGCCGGGAGGCAACACCGATACGGAGCCTGCAAATACGTACTTCAGGCACAGTTCTCAAACATGTTCTGGGGGCTGATACAAATTTGTTGGCTCGGCTTTGCCGAGCCCTTATATAGCGAGGCCGGAGCTAAAGCTCCGGCCTCGCTATCTTTCCCATTAGATTAAGTGAGCGATCAAGGAATCGCGCTCCCCCTGCCGAGTTACCGCAGGGCCCGCCCTGTTGTTACTTTTCAGAACATCCCGCAGGACGGAGGAAGCCCCGCAGCGCGCAGCGGGGCTTCCGACATGTCCGAGGACGTTCTGAAAAGTAACAACAGGGCGGGCCCGGACGAAAACAACCGACTACAGATCGATGTGCGATTCCTTGATCGGGAACGGCTCGGCGAAGTGACAGGCGCAGCAGTGGCCCGGGGCGACTTCCTTAAACTCAGGCAGCTTCTCGGAGCAGATGCCCTGCGCGATCGGGCAGCGCGTGTGGAAACGGCAGCCGGTCGGCGGATCCAGCGGTGACGGCGGATCGCCGGCGAGGATGATGCGCTTGCGGGTCTTCTGGATATCAGGATCGGGCACCGGCACGGCAGACAGCAGCGACTGCGTGTACGGATGGTGAGGCTCGCTGTAGAGCGTCTTCCAGTCCGAAACCTCGACCATCTTGCCCAGATACATAACGGCAACGCGGTCGGAGATGTGCTGCACGACAGAGAGGTCGTGAGCGATGAAGAGGTAGGCCGTACCGAACTTATCCTGAAGCTCCTTCAGCAGGTTCAAAACCTGGGCCTGAATGGAAACGTCAAGTGCAGAGACAGGCTCGTCGCAGATGATCAGCTTGGGCTTCAGAGCGAACGCGCGGGCAATGCCGACACGCTGACGCTGACCGCCGGAGAACTCGTGCGGATAGCGGTTGATGTGCTCGGGGTTCAGACCGACGACGTCCAGCAGCTCGCGGACACGCTCAATACGCTCCTCCTTGGTGCCCACGCCGTGAATGGTCATGGGCTCGGAGACGATCTCGCCGATGGTCATACGAGGGTTGAGCGAAGCATAGGGATCCTGGAAGATAAACTGCATCTCGCGACGCATGTCCTTGATCTCATGCTTGCTCATCTCGGCAACATCTTTGCCCTGGAAGAACACCTTACCGGCGGTCGGCTTGGTCAAGCGCATGATGGTGCGACCCGTCGTGGACTTACCGCAACCAGACTCACCAACCAGACCAAAGGTCTCGCCAGGATAAATCTCAAAAGAGATGTCATTTACAGCAGAGACGACACGCTTGGAAAAACGCTTGGCGAACATGCCGGACTCAGCGGGGAACTCCTTAGAGAGGTGCTCGACCTTCAGCAACGGAGTACGCTCGTTGGTATCTGCCATTACGCCTCGCCTCCCTTCTTGGAATCCTTGCGCGTACGGGACGTCTCAGGAGCGTTCTTGAGAAACTCGGGGTCACCGGAGTAGTGGCACGCAGAGTAATGACCAGACTCGGTGACAACGCGCTCGGGGCGCTGCCTGCGGCACTTATCGGTCGCATAGGGACAACGAGGCGAGAACACGCAGCCCTCGGGCAGGTTCATGAGCGAAGGCGGGTTGCCGTGAATCGGCGTAAGCGGCTTCTTCTCTTCGATGGCCTGCTCCGGGATGGAGCGGATAAGGCCCCAGGTGTAGGGGTGGCGGCTCTCGTAGAAGATTTCCTCAGCAGTACCGAACTCGACGGGACGGCCGGCGTACATAACCATGATCTTGTCGGCCATGTCGGCGACGACGCCCAGGTCATGGGTAATCATGATGATGGCATTGCCGTTCTTCTCCTGCATTTCCTGCATGAGCTCGATAATCTGAGCCTGAATGGTAACGTCCAGAGCCGTCGTGGGCTCGTCGGCAATCAGAATATCGGGATCGCAGGCAAGAGCCATGGCAATCATGACGCGCTGACGCATACCGCCGGAGAACTGGTGCGGATACTCATTGACGCGCTTCTCGGGCTCGGGAATACCAACGAGGTCCAAAAGCTCGGTGGCACGCTTGAGCGCCTCCTGCTTGGAGTAGCCACGGTGCAGACGAAGGCCCTCGCCCACCTGCTTGCCGATCTTATAAACCGGGTTCAAGGAGGTCATAGGATCCTGGAAGATCATCGCGATATCGTTGCCGCGAATGTGCTGCATCTCTTCCTCGGTCATCTCGAGGATGGAGCGGCCGCGATAGCGAACGTCACCGCCCTCGATCTTTCCCGGAGGCATCGAGATAAGGCCCATGATGGTCATGGCGGTCACGGACTTACCGGAGCCGGATTCACCGACGACTCCCAGGGTCTCGCCGCGATCGAGCGTGTAGGAGACACCGTCGACAGCGCGAACGACGCCATCCTCGGTGTGGAAATACATCTTAAGGTCATCGACCTCGAGCAGATGCTGGCCCTCGGGAACCGGCTGGTCCTTCAGGTCCACATAGTTCTTGTTCTTCTTCATCCTTATGCGTCCTTCATCTTGACGTCGAGGGCGTCGCGCAGACCGTCACCCAGCAGGGTGAAGGCGAGCACCGTCGAGAGAATTGCCAGACCGGGCATGATCATCATCCAGGGAGCGGTCAGAAGATACTGCTGACCGTCCTGAATCATGGAGCCCCACGAAGGCGTAGGCGGAATAACGCCCATGCCGAGGAAGGACAGAGCGGACTCGGTCAGAATGGCGCCACCAATGTTCATGGTTGCGTAGACCACGATAGAGGCGACGGAGTTCGGAAAGATGTGACGCACGACGATACGAGCATCGGATGCACCCATCGCGCGCGCAGCGTCAACATAGTCGTTTTCCTTGACCGTCAAGATTGCAGAGCGGAAGACGCGCGCAATCGAAGGCCAGCCGAGAATACCGATGGCGATAAAGACGTTCTGAAGACCACGGCCGATAACGGCGATCATGGCGACGACGAACAGCACGTACGGGAACGCTAGGAAGATATCCGCAAAGCGCATGATGATCGTATCCCAGATTCCGCCGTAGAAACCGGCCAGAGCACCCATGACCAATCCGATCACCGTGGAGATGGCGGTGGCCATAATGCCGACGGACAGCGAAACGCGTGCACCGTAGATAACGCGGACGAGAATGTCGCGACCAAGGGCGTCGGTGCCAAACGGGTGCTCGGCACACGGAGCCAGCAGCGACGTCTGAGCCATGGTGGTCGAGTCGGAAGCCGTCGGCGAACCGAGCCAGGGCTTAGCCCACAGATCTGCGGTCAGGGCAACCACAACGACGATGATGATCCAGCAGACACCGATAACGGCGAGCTTGTTCTTACGAAGACGCTTAAAAGCGTCGCCCCACAGCGTGCGGGACTTGGCGGGAGCAGATGCGGCCTTGGTGGCGGTAGCCTGCTCCTGAGACTGAGAATCAGTTTCCTGCATGAGACGTACCTCCCTTAGGCCTTATCCGACGGACCGCCAAGGCGGATGCGCGGGTCGAGGAATGCATAGCTAATGTCGACGAGCAGGTTGATCACCATGACGACGACGACGATGAGCGTAACGCCGCCCATAACGATGGGCCAGTCACGCATGCTAATGGCGCGATAGACCTCATAGCCGATACCGGGCCAGTTAAAGACCGTCTCGGTCAGGATGGCGCCCGAAAGCATGCCGCCAAAGTCGACACCAATATAGGTAACGACGGGGATGAGTGCATTCTTAAGCGCATGCTTGATGATGATCGCACGATTGGAGAGACCCTTGGCCTTTGCCGTACGGATGTAATCCTGGTTCATGACGTCAAGCAGCTGCGAGCGCATAATGCGGGCGGCATAAGCGGTCGAAACCGAAGCCAGCGTAATGGTCGGAAGCACATAGTGCATCCAATCCTGATACTGAGAGCTGGAACCACCGGCACCCGAGATCGGCATGGAGAATGCACCGCCCGTGGCGTCCTTGAGAATGACGCCAAAGAACAGCTGCAGCAACATACCGAGCCAGAAAGCCGGGACGGCAACGAGAATCGACGTGGTGAGCGTTACCAAAATATCCCAGAAAGAATAACGCTTAACCGCCGAAATGATACCCGCACCGATACCCATGATTGCCTCGAGCACGATGGCGCACGCGGCGAGTTTGACCGTATACGGATACTTCTGGGCAAAGATTTCCGTAACCGGCAGCTTGCGCTGATACGAATTGCCCAGATCGCCATGAAGCAGGCCGTTCATGTAATACAAGTAACGGTCTACGAGCGACGTTTGAACGGGGTCGCCGTTCTCGTCAAGGATCGCGTTGCCGTCCTCGTCCGACTGGACCAGGTGATAGCGAACGCGAAGCTGAAGCTCCACCTCGGGGGACAGAGCCTTGTCTCCACCGATCAGCTTGATCGGGTCTCCCGGCACGATATTCTGGAGGGCGAACAGAATCAGCGTAACGCCCAAAAACACCGGGATGAACTGAAGCACACGTTTAACGATGTACTTACCCATACCACTCCCCTATCTAGGGATTAACCTAAATGGGATGCCGATCGCCAGACCGGCATCCCAAAATTACCATCAGCCAGTTTACCCCAGGTTAGGGAGAACTGTATGTTTCCCATGAGGTCTACGTAAATACTTGACCCTCACGGAAGCTGCAAACTCTTAGGCGAGCTCGGCGGTACCCAGCTCGGCGTGCTTCTGCGGATCGACATAGAGGTGCTTGATGCGATCGGAGCCAGCGATGGTGTGCGTGTAGAACATCACCGGGATGACCGGGCAGTCGGCAGCGACCATTGCGTCGGCCTCCTGCATCTTAGCGACGCGCTCTTCGTCGTCAACCGTGGTACGGGCCTCGTCGACCTTGGCGTCGAACTCGGGGTTGTTGTAACCAGAGCGGTTGTCGCCACCGAGGGAGTCGGAGTGGAACAGCGGATACAGGAAGTTGTCCATGATCGGGTAGTCGGCAATCCAGCCCAGGCGACCGAACTGATAGTTGAAGTTCTGGTACTGCTCGAGCAGCGCAGACCACTCAGGGGTATCGGAGACGGCGGTAACGCCGACCTTGGCGAGGTCGCCGATGATGGACTCCATGATCTCCTTGTGGCCACCGTCCTGGTTGTAGGAAAGGGTCACGCTAATGCCACGGTCGCCGTTGGCACCGGCAGGAGCAACCTTGTCGAGGTACTCGTTAGCCTTGTCGACGTCGTAGGCGCAGAACTCCCATGCGCCCTCCTTGTAGCCATCGATGCCCGGAGGAACAATGCCGTCGGCGGGGGTACGGGTGCCCTTGAAGATGGTCTTGCAGATGGCCTCGCGGTTAATGGCCAGGGAGATACCCCTGCGCAGGTCGGCGTTGTTGAACGGCTCGGCCGTGGTGTTGCAGGTCAGGTAGTAGGTGGAAGGCTCGGCGCCGAGCAGCATGCGCTCGCCGTCGCCCATGGTGTAGCCGTCCTTGGACACGCCGCGATCCTTCTTGGCAGCGTCGATCTGAGCAACGGGAACATCGCAGATATCGAGGTTACCGGCCTGGAACTCCTTGTAGGCGGTCTCCACGTCCTTGATGACCTGGAAGTGGATGCCATCGATCTTGGCCTTGTCGCCATAGTAATCGTCGAACTTCTTGAGGTTGATCTCCTGACCATCCTCCCACTTGCCGTCCATCATGAACGGGCCGTTACCGATCGGGGCAAGGTAGAAGCTCTTAACATCGGACTCGGCGCACTCGGGAACCGGGGACAGAGCCGGGTGAGAGGCGACGAAGGGGAAGTCGGCGTAAGCGGAAGACAGCTTAACGACGAGGGTCTCATCGTCGGGGCAAGTAACACCGCTGAGCTCGGTAGCGTTACCGGCAAGTAGATCGTCATAGCCCTCGACCATGGAAAGGTGATAGGAGACCTCGGAAGGACCGTACTCGGTAGCGATGGCCGACTTGGTGTTGACCAGACGCTCCCAAGCGAGCTTGAAGGACTTGGAGGTAACGTCGTCACCGTTGTGGAACTTGGCCTTCTTGATCTTGAAGGTGAACTCGGTGGCGTCGTCGTTGGCCTCGAAGGACTCGCAAGCCAGCGGGACGATCTTGCCCTTCTCGGCGTCGTAAGAGGTCAGAGCATCGAACAGCTGGTACTCGACCTGAGTGCCCTGATCCTCCTGGACGTTGTAGGGGTCGATGCAGACCGGGTTGTTGATGTAGAAGTTCAGCGTCGAACCGGACTCAGAACCGGAAGCGTCGCCGCCCTTCTTGCCGCATGCGGCAAGAAAAGCCATGGAGCTCGCAGCAAGGGTACCGCCGACAAAGGCGCGACGACCCATAACGGGCTGGTGGAACATAGAATCAGCCATGCCATCCTCCTTATGAGATAGGACAAAGAAATGTTCAGTCGGACATATGTCGAGACAATCCGATCCGAACCATCAAAACGCCGCCCGCTGCTATGGCTGGTTATGCACAACAGACCAACGTTTTGCAATACAGTAGCGCATTTTATGCACGATTTGGGGCTAATTCCGGTTAACGGTCGAGAATTTCTTTAGTTGGGCGAAGTATGTGGGGATATTTTGACTCTGTTACAAGTCTGTAAACAAAAAGGGCCCCGCACATGCGGGACCCTTTACAAACGTATATACGCCGATGCTTAGTAGCCGACGATACCCTGCGGGAAGAAGAACATGCACAGAACGACACACACGGCAAAAACGACGGCCATAATTACCGTCAGGCGATCGAGGTTCTGCTCCATGACGCCCGTGGCAGAGCTGGAGTTATACAGCGAGCTAGCGATCATATCCGAAACGCCGGTGCCCTTACCGGAATGCATCAGAACGAGAATCGTCAGCGCCACGGCAGAAACAGCCCAAACGACAAACAGAAGAATCTGGAACGGACCCATAGATAAGCTCCTTAATAGAACAATTCAAACTCCAGTACTGTACCACAACCTTCAACACTCCCCCACCTGCCATTTAGGGACGGGGTAGAAATGGCAGAAATACCAAAAAGGGGGTCGTCCGGTTGTGGACAACCCCCTTACTAGAAAACGGTATTTGTTTTCTATTAGGCCTCGGTGGCGAGCACGCGACCCGTCATCTCGGCGGAAGGCTCAATACCAGCCATGGTGAGCATGGTCGGAGCGATATCGGAAAGACGGCCGTCCTCGATACCGGTGAGCTTGGCCTTATCATCAACGATGATGAACGGCACGCGGTTGGTGGTGTGAGCCGTAAACGGATGCTTGGAACCGTCGGAAGCAACGTCAAACATGTGATCGGCGTTGCCATGGTCGGCGGTAATCAGCGCAAAGCCGCCCTTGGCGAGAATCGCCGGGACAACCTTGGACAGAGCATCGTCAACAGCCTCGACGGCCTTAACGGCGGCGTCGAAGACACCGGTGTGACCAACCATGTCGCAGTTCGCGAAGTTCACGATGTAGAAATCAGCGCGATCCTCGTTGATTGCGGCGACGAGCTTCTCGGTAACCTCGGGAGCGCTCATCTCGGGCTGCAGATCGTAGGTAGCGACCTTGGGGGAAGCGACGAGCACGCGCTCCTCGCCCTCCTTGGGCTCCTCGATGCCGCCGTTGAGGAAGAACGTCACGTGGGCGTACTTCTCGGTCTCGGCGGTGTGCAGCTGCTTAAGGCCATTGGCGGCGATAACGTCAGCCAGGACGTTCTCGGGGAACGTCTTGGGGAAGGCGACCTCGACGTCAAACGTCGGATCGTACTCGGTCATCGTCACAAAGTGCGAAAGCTTGATCTGCTCGCGCTCAAAGCCGTCGAACTCCTTGTCCGTGAACACGCGGGTCATCTGACGAGCGCGGTCGGGACGGAAGTTGAAGAAGATGGCCGCGTCGCCCTCGTGGATGCCCTCGTTGTGGGCAGCGAAGGGCTCGACGAACTCATCGCCGCGCGGATCCTTCTCGTAGTAGGCCTTGATACCGGCCACGGGGTCGGTATCGGCATCGGACGCGTTGACCATGACATCGTAGGCACGCTGGATGCGCTCCCAACGGTTATCGCGGTCCATGGCCCAATAACGGCCCGAAACGGTGGCAACGCGAGCGTCGCAACCGGTCTCCTCGGAGATCTTAGCCAGGAAGGCGCAGAACTCGCTCATGAAGCCGGCACCGGACTGCGGGTCGACATCGCGGCCATCCATAAAGGCGTGGACGCGAACGGTCTTGACGCCATGCTGGGCAGCCATCTTGACCAGGGCCTCGACGTGGTTCATGTGAGAATGAACGCCGCCGGGGCTCATAAGGCCCATGAGGTGGAGAGTCTTGCCGTCAGCCTTGACATCGTCCATAGCCTTGACGAAGACCTCGTTCTTGGCGATGGAGCCGTCCTTGATAGCGTTATTGATGCGCGAAAGCTCCTGGAACACGATGCGGCCGGCACCGATGTTGAGGTGGCCTACCTCGGAGTTGCCCATCTGACCGTCGGGAAGGCCCACGTCCTCGCCCGAAGCACCGAGCGTGGTGTGAGGATACTTCTCGTACAGGCTATCAAGGAAGGGCGTCTTGGCAGCGGCGACGGCGTTCTCGCCATCGGCCGGAGCCAAGCCACAACCGTCCATGATGATCAGGAGTGCAGGAAGATGACGCTGTGCCATATGTCCTACTCGCCTGCCTTAACGACCATAGAGGCGAAGTCGGCAGCCTTGAGCGAAGCGCCGCCCACGAGGGCGCCGTCAACGTCGGGCTTGGCGACGAGCTCGGCGATGTTGCCGGGCTTAGCGGAACCGCCGTAGAGAACGCGGATGCCGTTGGCGAGCTCCTCGCCGAACATCTCCTTGAGGGTCTCACGGATAGCGCCGCAGACCTCCTGAGCGTCCTCGGCGGTAGCGGTCTTGCCGGTGCCGATAGCCCAGATGGGCTCGTAGGCGACGACGACCTGCTTGGGGCAGGTGATCTCGAGACCCTCGAGACCAGCCTTGACCTGGTTCACGACGTGCTCGACATAGGTACCGGCCTCGCGGACCTCGAGGGACTCGCCACAGCAGAAGACGGGAACAAGACCGGCGGCAACGAGGGCCTTGGCCTTCTTGTTCTGGTCCTCGTCGGTCTCGTGGAAGTAGTCGCGACGCTCGGAGTGACCGATGATGCAGTAGGTGCAGCCAGCGGACTTGAGCATGTCGCAAGAGGACTCACCGGTGAAGGCACCCTTGGCCTCCCAGTACACGTTCTGTGCACCGAGGGCGATGGGGGCAGCCTGAATGCGGTCATGAACCGTGGTGATGTCAATGGTCGGAGGGCAGACGAGCACCTCGACGCCAGCCGGAACCTCGGGCAGAGCCTGAGCCAGCTCGTCGGCGAGCTTGGCAGCCTCGGCGACGTCGTTGTTCATCTTCCAGTTACCAGCGATAAGAAGGGTGCGATTAGGCATCGAGAAGCGCCTCCACTCCGGGCAGGGCCTTACCCTCGACGAGCTCCATGGAAGCGCCACCACCGGTGGAGATCCAGCTCATCTTGTCGGCCAGGTTGAACTTGTTGACAGCTGCGACAGAATCGCCGCCGCCGATGATCGAGGTGCAGTCGGCCTCGGCGACAGCCTCGGCGATAGCCTGGGTGCCATGAGCGAAGTTATCGAACTCGAAGACGCCCATGGGGCCATTCCAGAACACGGTCTTGGCGCCCTTGACAGCCTCGGCGTAGAGCTCCTCGGTCTTGGGGCCGATGTCCATGCCCTCACGATCGTCGGGGATAGCGTCGGAAGCGACAACCTCGGGGACAGCGTCCTCGCCAAAGTGATCGGCAACGCGGTTGTCGATGGGGAGCAGGATCTTGACGCCCTTCTCCTCGGCCTTCTTGAGCATCTCGCCAGCGCGCTCGACCCAGTCCTCTTCCTTGAGGGACTGACCGACGGACATGCCCTGAGCCAGGAAGAAGGTGTAGGCCATACCGCCACCGATGATCAGGGTGTCAGCGGAGTCGATGAGGTGATCGAGAACGCCGATCTTGGAGGAAACCTTGGAACCGCCGACGATAGCGACGAAGGGGCGCTCGGGCTCGGCGAAGATGCCGGTCAGCGTGTCGACCTCCTTCTCAAGCAG
>CALEDY010000102.1 GCA_937949355.1 uncultured Collinsella sp.
TCACACATCCCCATGAAGTTGCGGTGGAATAGGGACTGTTTTGGCCTCTGGAGCCTTCATTTAGTCCCTATTTCACCGCAACTTAGAATGATTCCTTGGGAACGGCGCGACTGGCCGAAAAATGTTGCCGATGGCGAATGTTGCGCAACAAGATTTTCGAATCCCGATTAACCATGGCAGTATCGCATTCGTATTTAGAGGAAAGGATTGCCATGTTTAAGAGCATCCAAAAGAGCGGAAGGATCGCAGCAGTCGCCATCGGCCTGGTCGCGGCCTTGTCTCCGCTCGCAGCCCCTCCCGCAGCATTAGCCGGCGGCAGCGTACCGACGCCCGAGCTTGAGAAGTCATATAGCTTCAAGACCAGCAGCAACGTCTCTTATATCGTTTCGAGCACCAATACAGAGTACGGTTATTTGTATGATCTCGACGATGACGGCAACATTAAGCGGATTTCCCTCATCGATTTCAACGATGGCAGCGCGAGCCCCGTTGCCATCCCGGAGAAAAGCCTTGATTCCGCATGGTGCACAGGTAACGATCGGCTCCACTGGGTAGACGGTAACAATGTGGTTATATTCTCTCCGAATAGCCAAACCCAGACAGCGCATCCCATCTTTTCAACCAAGTACGACGACAGCTATGCATACATCTCCAAAGATGGCAAAAGAGCGGTCATAGGACACTGGGTGAACGATAGTGATGAATACGGGCTTAAAGAAGTCGAAGTCTATGACCTTAAGACCGACAAGTTAATCAACACGTACCAAGCAAAAAAAGATGATTCCTGGTTCGGCTGGACAAGCGACATGAGCCGTCTATATATCATGCAAAGCAATACCAAGAAAGGCGTGGTTGCGCTTAGGGTTTTTAACTGCGATACAGGATCTACGGGGCTGAAAACCGTTGACGTAAAGAAAGACGACCAGTCCTATGATATTGACCGTATACTCTCCAGGTCTGACTCGAATAGTATTTATCTTTCAAACGAAACCACGTTAATTAAAGCTGACCGCGATGGGAATATGAACGTACTATTTAACGATGACGAGCATTCCCCCGATCCCAATTCATCATACTCGTCTGAGTTTCTTCCCATCTATGTTAAGCATGGGTCGAACGATCTTTTTGAAGAGGATGACGGTGATTACTATCTGAATGAAAAAAATGCCGACCTTGGTGTTTTCGACCCGAATAGCGGCGAGATCATCAACTCAATTGCTTTTCCCTTTGGCGATGGATGCCTCATCGATATTTCGAGCGACGGCAGTTTCGTGCTTGGAACAAGCTCAGATGATGATAAATCCTCGGCATGTTTGGTCAACGCTCAAACCGGAGCTAAGAGTGAATTTGATTCTTCTTCGTCCGACCTGTGGTTCATAAACGGTGATCGCAACATTGTGAAAATCTATAACGACGAAAATGATTCCGCTACGCTTCGTGTGAACGTCTATAAGTCGAACATTCCGCATTCGGTGCCTGAGGATGTGCTCTATTTTGTCCAGAATCATCTGCCGTTTGTCATTGGCGGTGGCGTGGCGATCATCCTCATCATCGGTGGCACGATTGTTGTCCTTTGCATCCGCAAGAAGCGTGCGAAGGCCGCGAACGGTGCGGTAGCTGCAGCGCCCAAACCTCAACGCAAACAGCGTCGTCGCCAGAAGCGCGCCCAGCAGAACGCCGTAGTGCCCACAGCACCGGCCATGCAAGCAGCCCCGGCCGAGCCTGCCCACTTCTGCCGTCACTGCGGAACCCCGCTCGTACCCGAAGCCCAGTTCTGCCCCACATGCGGACAAAAGGTAGGCTAGCGAACAAAACCCAATAGACCCCAACCGCCAAGGCCCCGTTCCGGCACATTCCAGAACGAGGCCTTGGCTTGGTGCAGGGGTGCTAATTTGGGAAGGTCATCGTCGCACGTCCCAATGAAGTTGCGGTGGAATAGGGACTGTTTTGGCGTCTAGAATCCCTATTTAGTCCCTATTTCACCGCAACTTAAAAAGGGGCGCTGACCGGGATAGTCAGCGCCCCTTTTGTTGAATGGATTAACCGCCCAGATAGGCCTTACGCACGTTGTCGTCATGCAGGAGCTCTTGGCCGGTGCCGGTCATGGTGATCTTACCGGTCTCGAGCACGT
>CALEDY010000103.1 GCA_937949355.1 uncultured Collinsella sp.
AGTACGCTTCCCTCCTCTTTCACGTCACCTTGCTCGCTTAGGGGCGTTTTCGCTGTTGTGGCCAAATAAGCGGCGTTTCCTTTGTTGGTGCGAAGAGTTGTTTTTTCTGGCGGGTTTTCGTTGTTGACCGACGACATCGGATTCATTTCTATCGTTTGCACGGTAGGATAATGTGTTGCGTTAAACGTAATTCGATTTCATGAGGGCAGGGGATTGATTTGGGTCGTACTGGGGATATGACGCCGCCTTTGCGTTGGCGGTTGGGTGTTGCTGGCGGGGTGGCGCTGGCTGTACTGCTTCTTGACCAGCTGACCAAGCTTGCGGTTCGTGCCGTGGGCGATGCGCTGCACGTGACCGTTATCCCCGGCGTGATTGATTTCTTGTTTGTCCGCAATATCGGCGCTGCCTTTAGCATGGGCGAGGGACATGGAATCGCGTTTGCCGTGCTGGCGTTGGCGGTCATTATCGCTATTGCCGTGTACCTCGTTCGCGCACCCCAGCTCGCTCGCCTTGAGGTTGTGGGTATGGCGATGGTTGCGGGCGGTGCCATCGGTAACGCTATCGACCGTCTGGCCTTTGGCTTCGTGACCGATTTTATTGCCACCACCTTCATCGACTTCCCCGTCTTCAATGTGGCCGATATCGGCATTACCGTGGGCGTCGTGCTTGCCCTCTTCGGCTACATGTTCTTGAGCCCCGCGGCCCGCGAGGTTGATGCGACCGCCGAGCTCAACGCTCGTGACGAGGCCCGCGCTAAGCGCAAGGCTAAACAGCGTGGGGAGCGTGCCCGCAAGATTCGCGAAAGGAACGAGCGCTAATGGCCGACATCCATATTCTTGTTGCCGACGATTCTGCTGGCCAGCGTCTCGATGCCTACCTGGGTGCCAAAGACGGCTGTCCTACGCGCTCTGCCTGTGCGCATCTGATCGAGGGCGGTGCCGTTGCCGTCAATGGCGAGACCTGTCTGTCCAAAAAGTACGCCGTGCGTGCCGGCGACCGCATTTCGGTCGATCTGCCCGAGCCACATGATCCTACCGACGTGATTCCCGAGGCCATTCCGCTCGATATTCGCTATGAGGACGACTACCTCATCGTGCTCTCCAAGCAGCGTGGCCTGGTCTGCCATCCTGCCCATGGCCATGAGAGCGGTACGCTTGCCAACGCCCTGGTCTATCACTGCGGTATCGACCATCTGGGCACCGTGCAGGGCGAGGACCGCCCCGGTATCGTGCATCGCCTGGACCGCGATACCTCGGGCCTTATGCTCGCGGCCAAGGATGACGACACCCAGCGCGCACTCCAAAACCTTATCCGTACGCGCACGCTCGACCGTCGCTATATCACGCTCGTTCACGGTCATATCGCTATGGATGAGGGCACCATTAACACCGGCATCGCCCGTTCTACGCGTGACCGCGTCAAGATGGCTGTTTCGGACGATCCTTTCGCGCGCCAGGCCATTACAACCTTTAAGGTCCTCGAGCGTTTTGATTCCACGCGCTTTGATGACGGCTATACGCTCGTCGAATGCCATCTGTTTACGGGCCGCACGCATCAGATCCGCGTTCACATGCGCCATATCAACCACGCTTGCGTGGGCGACCCTCTCTACGGTAAGTGCGATGTGCGCGCAGATCAGGGCCTGACCAGGCAATTCCTTCATTCTTGGCGCGTGGCGTTCGACCATCCCGTGACGGGGGAGCGCATCGAGTGCCGCGATGAGTTGCCGTGGGATCTTGCAGCCGTCCTGGACGACCTGGCCCCGCGCTCGCTTGGTCGAACCGAAGCCGGCGACGAAATCGTTCCGCAGCTCGGTCTGCTCGAGGCCTAGTCAGTATTAGGTGGTTTCTTGAACGTCTCTAGCCTGCGGTAAGATATACGGTTGTTTACGTAACGCGTTCTCGGGAGCCTGCATGCTCGCCTTTTTACAAACCAACACGCCCATCGTGATCTTTAACCAGATTGTGGTTACGCTGCTCACGTTTTGCTTCCTGTATCAGGTGGTCTTCTTTGTCATTGGTGCTCTCCGCGGTGAGGTTGCGCCGCCTAAGGCCAAAAAGCTCCATCGCTATGCCTTCTTTATCGCCGCGCATAACGAGGAGGCGGTAATCGCCAACCTCGTGCGCTCCATCAAAGATCAGGACTATCCGTCCGAGCTTATCGAGGTCTTTGTCGTCGCCGATGCCTGCACCGACAACACCGCGCAGCTCGCGCGCGAGGCCGGGGCTATCGTCTATGAGCGCAACGACCTGGCCCGTAAGGGCAAGAGCTGGGTCATGGACTTTGGTTTCGACCGCATCCTCAACGAGTATCCCGACACGTTTGAGGGCTACTTTATCTTCGACGCCGACAACGTCATCTCCCGCGATTACGTCTCCAAGATGAACGATGCCTTTGACCAGGGTTTCCATGTGGTCACGAGTTATCGAAACTCCAAGAACTTCGGCAGCTCGTGGATCTCGGCTGCCAACGCCACCTGGTATCTGCGTGAGGCCCGCTTCCTCAACAACGCGCGCAATATCTGCAAGACGTCCTGCGCTGTCTCGGGTTCGGGTTATCTGATCTCGGCGAGCGTTATCGAGGGTATGCACGGTTGGCAGTTCCATACGCTGACCGAGGACATCCAGTTCACCACGTTCTGCGCCATCCACGGTATTCGCATCGGCTATGCCCCGGCGGAGTTCTTCGACGAGCAGCCGGTGACGTTTAAGGCCTCTTGGAAGCAGCGTATGCGCTGGACCAAGGGCTTCTACCAGGTGTTCTTTACCTATGGCAAGCATCTGGTCAAGTCGACATTCCGTTATCGTCGCTTTGCCGCCTACGACATGTTTATGACGATTGCGCCCGGCATGTTGCTCTCGTTGATCTCCATGCTCGCCAACGCGACCTTCCTGATTGTCGGCGGTCTCTCGCATGGCTTTTTGGCCACCGAGGTCGAGATGCAGGCTTGCGCGGCCTCGCTCATTATGACGTTCGCGATGATGTACCAGACCTTCTTTATCCTGGCACTACTCACGACCATCTTTGAGTACAAGCACATTCACTGTGCGCAAAAGTGGCGTTTGGTCACCAACCTGTTCACCTTCCCGATCTTTATGTTCAGCTATATCCCCATCACCGTGGCCGCACTGTTCCTAAAGGTCGACTGGGTGCCGACACAGCATGCCGTCAGCGTCACCCTCGACGAGGTCATGCAAGGCGCCAAATAACCACCAAAACCACCACAAAGGGGACAGGCACCTTTGTGGTGGTTTTTGCTTTTGCGATGCGGCTCGAGGAAGGTGCTCGATGGTCTATATCCCGTTTTGGCTGTGTGCCTTTGCCGGCGCGGTGATTGATGCCCGCGAGCGACGGTTTCCGAATGCGCTTGCTGCGGTGTGTGCCGTAGCGGCGTTTGCGGGCGTATGGTTGGATCGCGGCTCGGACGTGGCACTTGACCACGCGGGCCCTGCTGTCATCGTGTATCTCGCGCTCGTTCTCACTGAGTCCCTCTGGCGGCGTCTTCGCCAAACCTCGGGCATAGGTATGGGGGATGCCAAGGCGCTCTTCGCGCTTTGCACGTTCGATCCCATGGGCGGCATCTTGGCATTCGCCACCGCGCTCCTGGTTCTGGCTACCACCTGCCTCATCACAAAATCGCGCTCCCTGCCATTGCTGCCGTTTTTGGTGCCGATTTTTGCCATAATCGAGGTCGTGGGCTGCACGCTGTAACCGATTGCGCATCCTTCTTAAGGAGCATGCCATGGCAACTAATCAAAAAACGGCCGCCATCAAGGCGCGTATGGACCGTATTCCCGCGGCGTTGTCGCCCGAGCTGATCGAGCGCATTGCCGCCGATCGTGCCTCGGGCGCTGTCAATCCGTATCGTTGCAACGACGACCAGGTCATTCGTCGTGTCGATCGCGATGCGGACAAAGGCACGCTTATGCGCCCCAGCTTTATGCGCGATACCGAAAAGATTCTCCATCTACCGGCATACAGCCGTTATGCAGGCAAAACGCAGGTCTTTAGCTTCCGCAGCAACGATGACCTGTCTCGTCGTGGTCTGCATGTGCAGCTTGTCTCGCGTATTGCGCGCGATATCGGTCGCGCCCTCGGGCTCAACTGCGATCTGATTGAGGCGATCGGCCTGGGTCACGACTTGGGACACACGCCCTTTGGCCATGCCGGCGAGCGCTTCCTCAACGATATCTATCATGGGCGTACCGGCCGCTACTTTTTCCATAACGTGCAGTCGGTGCGCGTGCTCGATGCGCTGTATGGCCGCAATGTGTCGCTTCAGACGCTCGACGGCGTGCTGTGCCATAACGGCGAGTACGAGCAGCGCGTGTTTGAGCTGTCGGACATGACATCCTTTGACCAGTTCGATCAGACAGTCGAGGACTGTATCGCCACAGGCTATAGCGCCATTGAGCATCTGCGTCCCATGACGCTCGAGGGCTGCGTGGTTCGCATTTCGGATATTCTTGCCTATGTCGGTCGCGATCGCCAGGATGCTATTGCTGCAGGGCTGCTTGAAGCCGACGCTTTCGACGACGGCCTGTGCGGTTTTTACAACAGCTGGATCCTCACGCACGCTTCTGTCGATATCGTTGAGCATAGTTACGGTAAGCCGCGTATTGAGATGAGCGAGGACCTGTTTGAGGAGATCCGCCGGGCCAAGCGCGAGAACTACGAGAAGATCTACAGCAAGGGTGGTATCGAGGGCGATTCGGAGGCGGAGCTGCGCGAGGCGTTCGAAAAGCTCTACGACCGTTGCCTGCAGGATTTACATGACGGCGACGAGTCCTCATACATCTTTAAGCATCACATTTCGCGCATTGAGCAGCAACTTTCTTACTACGACCGTACCTATGAATGGCAAAACGACAAGAATCAAGCGGTGGTGGATTACATCGCAAGCATGACGGACGGCTATTTCTGCGAGCTGACGAGTAAGTTATTCCCGGGCCTGAAGTTTCCGCATCGTACCTATATTAACGAACGGTAGTTCGTATCTTTTCGGTATACTGTTGACGGACAAAGAATTTGATGGATACACGGGATGGCTATGGACGACCTTTTTTCTGCCTCGACGCGCGAGCGTTCCTTTAAAAATGCGCCGCTTGCGGTGCGCATGCGCCCCAATTCGCTCGATGAGTACGTGGGCCAGCAGAAGGCCGTGGGCAAGGGTTCGTGGCTGCGTGCGGCGATTGAGCACGACGTGCTGTCGAGCGTGATCTTGTACGGGCCTGCCGGCACGGGCAAGACGACGCTGGCGCATATTATCGCTAACCACACCAAGAGCGAGTTTGTTGAGGTCAGTGCCGTAACGGGTACCGTGAAGGACCTGCGCCGCGTGATCGACGAGGCAAAGACGCGCCTGAATACGTACGACCGCCGTACCATCCTGTTTATCGACGAGATTCATCGCTTTTCAAAATCGCAGCAGGATGCCCTTTTGCACGCTGTCGAGAACCGTACCGTCATTATGATCGGAGCCACGACCGAGAACCCGTACTTCGAGGTCAACTCAGCACTGTTGTCACGCGGCCGCGTGGTGGAGCTCGAGCACCTAAAGGACGAAGACATCGCCACGCTCATTGAGCGTGCGCTCGAGGCGCCGCAGGGCTTGAACGGCAAGTTCTCGGCCGATGATGATACGGTCAGGACCATCTGCACGTTGGCCGCGGGCGATGCGCGCTCGGCCCTGACGACGCTCGAGCTGGCGAGCGAGTTCGCCGTGACGCGCCCCGATACGGAGGGTACGCCGGCGCCGGCGGCGGGGGAGCGGTATCCCATCACCGTCGATGACGTGAAGATTGCCAATCCGTGCCGTGGGTTTTCGTATGACAAAAATGGTGACATGCACTACGACATCATCAGTGCGTTTATCAAGTCCATGCGCGGCAGCGACCCCGATGCTACCATTTATTGGCTCGCGCGCATGATCGATGCGGGGGAGGACCCTAAGTTTATCGCCCGCCGCATTATGATTCATGCTTCTGAGGACGTCGGCAATGCCGATCCGCAGGCGCTGTTGGTGGCGCATGCCGCGTTTAAGTCTGCCGAGGTCATTGGCTATCCCGAGTGTCGCATCAATCTGGCGCAAGCGGCGCTCTATGTGTGCTTGGCGCCCAAGTCCAATGCCTGCGAGGCGTCGATCGATGCGGCGCTGGCCGATATTCATAACAGTGGACTGCGCGAGGTGCCGAGCTACCTGCGCGACCGTCACCGTCCGGGCAGCGATGAGTACGGTGTGTACAAGTATCCGCACGATTATCCCGAGGGCTGGGTCGATCAGCGCTATCTGCCAGAAGGCCTGGAGCGTGGTGCGTTTTGGCAGCCTGCCGGCCGCGGTTGGGAAGAATGGCGCTTAGAGCAAAGCGAACGCGACCGCAGCGGGAACGCGCCGAAGTAGCTGCTGGTAATTTTGTCCCACGTATCAGCTCTTGGCATGTTCGGTCCCCTTTGGGGTACCATGAAAAGCGTCTGTATTTCGATTCCTTTGGGAGGCTTGTATGAGTCCCATTCAAATCGCCTTGTTGCTCCTCGCTGTTGCCGGCGTGTGGGCTGTGGCGGAGCTTGCACTCACCCTGCGCAAAACCCGCACCGTTGTCGATTCGCTCGACAAGACCGTGACCGACCTCAACAACACCATCGCCGAGGCGCAGCCCGTGGTGGCAAAGCTCGATGGTGCCGTTGACGAGCTCACACCGGCACTTGCCCAGGTGGAGCCGCTGCTCAAGTCGAGCAAGACTGCCGTCGACGCCCTGACGTCCAACCTCGTTGAGGTCGAGGCGGTCGTTCGTGATATCTCTGAGGTCACGGGCAGCATGGCCGAGGCCAGCAACGCCGTGTCGAGTGTGACCGATTCTGCCGCCGGTGCCGTGCAGAAGCTCTTTAATAAGGTGAAGGCTCCTGCGGCCGACGCCGAGCGCAAGCTCGCCGCTGCCGCCGCGGAGGCAGAGCAGCCCACTGAGCGCGTTCTGATTGGTGAGGCCGAAGACGAAGCCGCCGATGACGCGGATACGGCTCAGAAGCCTGCCGCCAAGTCGGCCCAGTATTACACCTATACAAGCGCCGAGACTGCCGAGGAGTCCTGCGATGAGTAGCGAAGCAACCTGCCCCATTACGCTGACCGTTGCCGGCGACCCGCGTCTCGCACGCTTGGTGCGCATGACGGCCGCTAACGTTGGCGCTCTGTGCTCTATGTCCGTCGATCGTATCGAGGACATTCGCATGGCTGCCGAGGAGGCCTTCATCTTTGGTTGTACCGCGGTCGACTGCGACGATATTACGATCAAATTCGACGTCGACGAGACCCACGTTGGCATGACGTTTACCTTTGGCGACCAGGCCACCGTCGATGAGGATGACCAAGCTGCTGTGTATGCCGAGCTCATTCTTGCAAGTGTGTGCGATTCCTACGAAAAGACATCGGCGCCCCTAACGCTTTCCCTCGACCTCAAGGCGGATATCTAATATGACCGAGCGTTCCCGGAGCGGTAAGACCGCTTGGGACAAGGAGAAAACCCGCGAGCTGTTTCGTCGCTACAAGGAGACCGGTGATCCGGATGCTCGCGAGCAGCTCGTCATGTCCCATATGAATCTGGTAAGGTTTCTTGCCAACAAATTTAAGAACCGCGGCGAGCCGCTCGACGACCTCATGCAGGTCGGCTATTTGGGTCTTCTTAAGGCTATCGACCGCTTTGACCCCGAGCGCGGGCTCGAGTTCACGACCTTTGCCACGCCCACCATTCTGGGTGAGATCAAGCGTCACTTCCGCGACAAGGGCTGGAGTGTGCGCGTTCCCCGCCGCCTGCAGGAGCTCTCGGCAAAAGTCAACCAAGCTACCGATAAACTCACCAACGAGCTGCAGCGCTCGCCCAAGGTTGAGGAAATCGCCGAATACCTGGACGTGACCGTCGACGAGGTCTTGGAGGCCATGGAATCGTCCTCGGCCTACACGTCGGTGCCCATCGAGGCCCCGGGCGCTTCTGATTCCGACGATGCCCCCTCGATTCTCGACCGCTATGCCGACGAGGACAATGAGCTCGACTTTACCGATGACCGTCTGGTGATCGAGGAAGCCATCCGCGATTTCTCGCCGCGCGAGCGCGAAGTGATCGAGCTACGCTTTGTGAAGGGCATGACCCAGATCGAGATTGCCAAGAAGCTGGGCATCTCCCAGGTGCAGGTGTCGCGCTTACTGCGCCGCACGCTTAAGAAGATTCAGGACAAGATCGATCCCGACGGAGTGATGATTCGTTCATGAGTGAGCACCCCCAACAAACCGACCGTACACTGCGTGATACGCGTATTCTGACCCTTCGCATCTGGGCTGTTGTAGGCTGCATTGCGATTGCTGCCGTCATCTTCAACCTCATGGGCATCTTGGCGCCGGTTATTGAGTTTCTGGCCGTTGGCTCCATCATCGCTTTTGTGATGTCGCCGATTACCAACTGGCTCGAGCATCATGGCGTGAATCGCGGGATTGGTTCGCTCGTCGCGCTCATCGTGGTTGTGGCGGTACTCGTCGGTGTCGTCTGCATCCTGTCGCCGATCTTGTTTGGCCAGATCATGGAGGTCTTGAGCCGCCTGCCTGGGCAGCTTCGTGTTGCGGGCGGCGACCTCAACGAAATGATTTCGAACGCTAAGACGCTCAATAACACGCCGCTCAAGGAGTATCTGGACAACAACCTGTCCTCGCTCGTTACCGTGGCGTCGAAATATGTGTCTCAGATCGCTGCCGAGCTCGGCCGTGGTGTGTTCCCGCTTATCACCAACACGGCTTCGCAGCTGTTCGTGATCTTCCTGGGCCTGGTGCTTGCCTACTGGATGGCTTGCGACTACCCCCGCATGCACCACGAGATTTGCACCATCATCGGTCAGGAGAAGGAGACCTCGTACCGCTTTATGGTTGCGATTCTTTCTCGTTCCGTCGGTGGCTACATGCGCGGTATGGTCGTGACGTCCATTTGCGGTGGCATCTTAGCCTTTATCGGTTTTATGATCATCGGGCACCCGTACGCGGCGCTCATGGCCATCTTTACCGGCATCATGCATTTGGTTCCGGTCGTTGGTCCCTGGGTGAGCGCGGCGATCGCCACGATACTCGGCTTTATGTTCAGCCCCATGTTGGCGTTATGGACACTCATTGTGACGATGATCGCGCAAAACGTCACCGATAACGTGATTTCGCCCAAGGTCATGCAGAGTTCGGTGCAGGTGCATCCCATCATGAGCCTGACGGCCCTCGTCATTGGCTCGGCGCTCATGGGCCCCATCGGCATGATCATCGCCATCCCGCTATGCGCGGCCCTCAAGGGTATCTTCGTGTACTACTTTGAGAACGAGACCGGCCGCCAGCTCGTGGCCTACGACGGCGCCGTGTTTAAGGGCACGCCGTATCGCGATGCCGAGGGCAAACCGGTTGCCGCCTACGACGCGCTCGGCGACGACACCTTCATCTACGAGTCGGAGCTCATCGGCAACGAGACCGCGCCTGAGGCAAAGGCCATGCCTAAGCCCGAGCTCGATAATCCCTGGATCAAGCTCTCGGGTCTTCAGCCCGACGCCACGGGCTTCTTTAAGAACCCCTTCGCCAAGGACGACGATTCCAATACGGACGACGACACCAATACCGGCATCGACGGCTCGATGGATGATTCGGATTCCAAATAGGTCTTGTTAGTTGAGCTATTTCATTGCCGGAGTCGTATACGAAACCGCTATACCCGCGGCAATTGCCATGAGGCAGCTCGCGATGAATCCGAACTCATACTTCAAAACGTTTGTTGCGGTCAGGGCGATAATCAACACTGTCAGAATTTGCAGGATTATCGTTATTGCGAAGAGATTGATTCCTTGTTTGGCCGAAGTCGCTGAATGAGTTTGGCTTCGTTGATTCAGGTTGAAGCAGACAACAAAAGCGACCAGTTCGCTTGATAAGGGGCCGACTACATAGAAAAAGATTGCGTCAATGAAGCCTATAGTGTTGTAAGTGTTGTAAGTTGTTTCACCGGAAAACACAGCGTATAAAGCATATCCAAATCTTGGCTGATTCATGTATGAGTCCGAAAAGACGAAGAGCGTTAATATTGCTATTGCCATAAGTACATTCAAGACGACTCGTTTGGTATTCATCGGTCGCTCCTTTCGGATGATTCTTATACGGTATTTTACTAAAACCATTTTTTTTCAAAGGGTTGCTTAGTCCTAAATAACGTGCACTTTCGCTGGAGGGTCGCTGTTTGACGGCCCTCTTTTTTGCACAGGCGCGGTGGGATGGTAATATCGTTACGTTTGAACTGTTTCGATGTGAAACCGAGGAGATTCCCTCTATGAGTGCTGACTACCCGTCAATGACTACGGCCGAGATCCGCTCTAAGTTCCTCAACTTCTTTGAGGAGCGCGGTCTTAAGCTCTATCCTTCTTCGTCCCTCGTCCCCGACGATCCTTCGCTGCTGCTTGCCAACGCCGGCATGAACCAGTTTAAGGAGTACTACCAGGGCAAGAAGACCATGAAGGAGATCGGCGCGATCTCCTGCCAGAAGTGCGTCCGCACCAACGACATCGACTGCATCGGCGAGGACGGTCGTCACCTGTCCTTCTTCGAGATGCTCGGCGACTTCTCCTTTGGCGGCGTCTCCAAGCAGCAGGCCTGCGCTTGGGCCTTTGAGCTCATCACCAAGGAGTTCAAGCTGCCGCTCGACCGCCTGTACTTCACCGTCTTTACCGAGGATGACGAGACCCACGACGTGTGGCGCTCCCTGGGCGTTGCCGAGGATCACATCTCCCGTCTGGGCGAGGACGACAACTTCTGGGCCGCTGGCCCCACCGGTCCCTGCGGTCCGTGCTCCGAGATCTACTTTGACATGGGCGAGGAGGTCGGCTGCGGCAGTCCTGACTGCAAGCCGGGCTGCGACTGCGACCGCTTCCTTGAGTTCTGGAACCTCGTGTTCACCCAGTACGACCGCCAGGAGGACGGCTCCATGCCGGAGCTGCCGCACCGCAACCTCGATACGGGCATGGGCCTGGAGCGCATGGCCGCCATCATGCAGCACAAGACCGCCAACTACGACGGCGATCTGATGCAGCACCTCATCAAGCTTGGTGAGGAGATCAGCGGCAAGACCTATGACGCCGACGATTACTCCGGTGCCAGCCGCTCCTTGCGCATCATCGCCGATCACTCCCGTGCCGTGGACTTCATGATCTCGGACGGCATCCTGCCCGGTAACGAGGGCCGCGAGTACGTCCTGCGCCGCCTGCTCCGCCGCGCCGTGTTCCACGGTCGCCTGCTGGGCATCGAGGGCGCCTTCCTGACCAAGTTCATCGACGAGGTCAACGCTCAGATGGGCGAGGCCTATCCCGAGCTGCTCAAGAACGTCGCGCTCGTCAAGGGCATCGTCGCCTCCGAGGAGGAGCGCTTCTCCACGACGCTCGACAACGGCCGCGTCTACCTGGACGAGGCCCTGGCCGCTCTTGCCGAGGGCGCTGTCCTTCCGGGCGACGTTGCCTTTAAGCTGCACGACACCTTTGGTTTCCCCATTGACCTGACTGTCGAGATCGCCGGCACTGCTGGTCACGACGTCGACATGGACGGCTTCACCGCCTGCATGGAGGACCAGAAGGCCCGCGCCCGCGCCAACGCCAAGGGCGATGCCTGGGGCAGCTTCAACGACGTGTGGGTCGAGCTTTCCGACAAGGTCGCTGCGACCGAGTTTGACGGCTATGACAACGACGTTATCGAGGGCGCTAAGGTTGTCGCCATCGTGCGAAACGGCGAGTACGTCGAGTCCGCTTCCGCTGGCGAGGACGTCGAGGTCGTGCTCGATCGCACCCCGTTCTATGCCGAGATGGGTGGCCAGCAGGGCGACGCCGGCGAGCTTTCCGCCGAGGGCGTTGTGCTGACTGTTTCCGATACCAAGAACCACAACGGCCTGTATGCCCACGTCGCACATGTTGCCGAGGGCACGCTGACCGTCGGTTCCACCGTGACCGCCGCGCTCGACGCCGAGCGCCGTGGCTTCCTGCGTCGCAACCACACCGCCACGCACCTGCTCGACGCCGCACTTAAGCAGGTCCTGGGCGAGCATGTCTCCCAGGCCGGCTCGCTGGTGACGCCCGAGCACCTGCGCTTTGACTTCACGCACTTCGAGGCCCTGTCCTCCGAGCAGCTCAAGGCTGTCGAGGATCTGGTCAACCAGCAGATTTTCGCTTCCAAGCCGGTCGTGACCCGCGTCATGGGCATCGACGAGGCCAAGGCCGCCGGCGCTGTCGCCCTGTTTGGCGAGAAGTACGGCGATGTCGTCCGCGTCGTCTCCGTGGGCACCGAGGATCAGCCGTTCTCCCGTGAGCTCTGCGGTGGTACGCATGCCGCCAACACCGCCGAGATCGGCCTGTTCAAGATCATTTCCGAGTCCTCCACGGGCTCGAACGTACGCCGTATCGAGGCCGTGACCTCCAAGGGCGCGCTCGATTACATGGCCGACCGCCTGGCGCTCGTCGACACCGCCGCCGCTGCACTCAAGTGCCGCGTCGACGAGGTTCCCGCCCGCGTGGAGAACCTGCAGGCCGAGCTGCGCGAGACTTCTAACAAGCTCAAGAAGGCGCTCACCGGCGGCTCCTCTGATGCCATCTCCAGCGCCATTGACGGCGCTGTCGAGCTCGACGGCTACAAGCTCGTTGTCGCTGAGCTCCAGGGCCTTGAGGCCGCCGACCTGCGCAACGTGTGGGATACCGTGCACCAGAAGGTTGCCGGCCCCGTCGCCTGTGTCGTCGCCAGCGTGACCGAGAAGGGCACCCCGGCCCTGCTCGCTGCCGGCTCCGACGACGCCGTTAAGGCCGGTTTCCACGCCGGTAATGTGATCAAGCAGATCGCGTGCTTGGTCGACGGTCGCGGTGGTGGTCGTCCTAACATGGCCCAGGCCGGTGGCAAGAACGCCGCCGGTATCGCCGATGCCCTTGCGGCCGCCAAGACCGCGCTCGGCGCCTAAGAACCTAAGAAGTCGCTGTGGTCGCGCTCGCACTGGACATAGGGGAGACCAGGATTGGCATTGCCGTCTCGAGCCGTGATGGCAAGATGGCAATGCCCGTCAAGGTGCTCCCAGCTGCCGAGGTCACTGGCATGGCAAAGACGTTTCGCTACCTGGTCGAGGACTATGAGCCCGACATCCTGGTGAGCGGACGTCCCCTGACCATGGCCGGCGAGCCCGGCCCTCAAGCTGAGCGCGTCGCCGCCGTGGCGCAAAAGATTGCCGACGAGCTCGATCTTCCGCTGGAGTTTGAGGACGAGCGTCTGTCCTCGCAGGAGGCTAAGCGTATCCTGCGCGAGCAGGGACTCAACGAAAAGCAGATGAGGGGCAAGATAGACATGATCGCCGCCAGCCTGTTTTTGCAGACGTGGCTCGATCGTAAAAACGAGGAGGTCCAGCATGCCTAGCGCTTCCGACCCGCGCCAGCCAAATCGAAAGGGGCAGCCCGCGCCGCGTTCTGCTCAACCTGGCCAGCGTCCGGTGCAGCCGACGCAACGCACAGCTCAGCCTGTCGCGCGTCCGGTGCAGCCCTCCTCGCGTTCGGCTCAGCCAACTCAGCGTGCTACTCAACAGCCCGTCGCTCGTTCCGCGCAGCCTGCTGGCGGCGCTCGCTTTAAGCAGCAGGCCCCGACGCAGCGTGCGCAGGCTCCTCAGTCGCGCTCGCACGCACATCGTTCTCACGGCACGCATGGTGTAGCTCCGGCCACGCGCTCGAGCTATAACACGCACACTCGGCGTGGTACCAAAAAGAAGAGCTCCCCGGTGCCCATGATCATCGGTGCCGTAGCGGCCGTGCTCGCGCTTGCTGCGATTGCCTTCTTTGTCGTGCCGGCTGTTAAGGGCTTCTTTGCCGGCGAGGATGCCAAGGTCGCCGCTGGCCAGCAGGTCGCGATCACGATTCCCGAGGGTGCATCGGGCGATACCATCGCCTCGATCCTTTCCGAGAACCATATCGTCGAAAATCCCAAGGATTATTACGCGGCGGTCAAAAAGCTCAACGCCGACATGTCGCTTAAGCCTGGCACCTACTCGTTCACCACGCTCATGGACGCGACCAAGGTCGTCCAGCAGCTTATGGATGGCCCCAATGCCGGCTCCGACGCCCTGACGATCCCTGAGGGCCTGACGGTTGACCAGGTTGCCGATCGCGTGGCCGCGGCATACGACAGCATCTCCAAGGAGGACTTCCTCAACCAGGCAAAGGCCTCCAACTATGTGAAGGACTATGGCTTCCTTGAGGGCGCCGCAAACGATTCGCTCGAGGGCTTCCTATTCCCCAAGACGTATTCGCTTGGCAAGGACCCGTCTGCCGATGACGTGATCCGTGCCATGCTCGACCAGTTCAACACCGAGTACAAGTCGCTCGACTTTGCCAGCTGCGAGGCCAAGATCAAGGAGCGCTACGGTGTGGAGATGTCCGATTACGACATCGTTAACCTTGCCTCCATCGTCGAGCGCGAGGGCCTCAACGCCGATCAGCGCGCACACGTTGCCTCGGTATTCTATAACCGCCTGGCCGGCAAGCTCGATGGCCTGCGTTACCTTAACAGCGATGCGACCATGATGTATGTCACCGGTGGCGAGGTTACCGCCGATGACCTGCAAAGCGATAGCCCGTATAACACCTATAAGCACGAGGGCCTGCCGCCCACGCCCATTTGCTCTCCGTCGCTCGAGGCGCTCAAGGCCACGCTTGAACCGACCGACTCCGATGACCTGTATTTCTACATTACGCAGGACGAGGAGTATTTCTCGAAGACCTACGAAGAGCACCAACAGTCTTGGAATTGATCATGAGGATTTTTAGCCCCAAACGATATATTGCCTCGGTCGATCGCATCGACCTCGATACCCTGTGGGCCGACGGCAAGCGAGCCATTCTGCTCGACCGCGACAACACCCTGGTGCCGCGCGATACCGAGCAGGTTCCCGCCGCGGTTTCCGCTTGGCTCCAAGCCGCCCATGCCAAGGGCTTTAAACTGTGCATGGTGTCCAATAACTGGCATCGCGACCAGGTCATGGCGTCTGCCCGCGAGCTGGGGCTCGAGGCCATCAGTCACGCCATGAAACCGGCACCGTTTGCCCTCAAGGCAGGACTTAAGCGCCTGGGCGCCACGGCCGACGAGGCCGTGCTGATCGGCGATCAGCTCTACACTGACGTGTGGAGCGGCAACTTTGCCGGCGTTGACACCATCTTGGTCAAGCCGCAGGCCACCCAGGACCTGTGGTATACGCAGATCTTCCGTATCTTTGAGCGCCGGGCCCTGCGCGACCTTCCCTGCGAGGAATAGGTCTCGCCATGTCCCAGCACACCAAACACGGCTGCGACCATATCTTCTTTATCGGCTTTTTGGGCGCGGGCAAGTCGACGCTCGCGCGCAACGTCGGCACCATGTTCAAGCGTCGATTTATCGACACCGACCGTCTGGTCGTGCGCCGGTGCGGCAAGTCGGTGACCGAGATTTTTGAGACCGAGGGCGAGGATCGCTTTCGTGAGCTCGAAACCTCGGCGCTCCGTTCGCTCCAAAGCGAGCGCAGCCTGCTGGTTTCGTGTGGGGGCGGCATCGTCGAGACGCCGGTGAATATTGAGCTGATGCACGAGATGGGTACGTGCGTGTACCTCGAAGGCGACTTTGAGGACTCGATGCGCCAGATTCGGCGCTCCGATACCCGCCCCGATTTTCGCTCGCCCGAGCACGCGGCGCGCCTGTTTGAGCACCGCCGTCCGCTGTATCGCCAGGCCGCCGATATTACCCTTGATATTCGCAACAAGTCCTTCGAGGATGTTTCCTACGTTTGTGCCGAGATGCTTTTGGAGCGTGGACTGCTATGATTCGCCGTCAACTTATTAATTTCCAAAACCGCAGCGTCGATGTCCGCGTTGGACTGGGCGCGTTTGAGGAGCTGTCGCGCATGTTTGCCTCGGCGGTGGGCAAGCCCAAGCGTGCAATGGTGGTTTGGAGCGACGCCACATCCGAGCGTTTTGGCGAGGTCGTCGAGTATGCTCTGGTCGACGCCGGTTTTGCCGTGTCGCAGCTCATCCTCGAGGTTTCGCCTGCCGGTGCCACGCTGGCCGATGCCGATGCCGTCTTTGGTGCTCTGTCTGCAAACGGCATTACTTGCGACGATCTTATTGTCGCCGTCGGCAACGCGGCGACCTGCTCGGTTGTTTGCTGGTGTGCCAACCAGTGGTGTGGCCGCACCGAGTGCGCCCTGCTGCCGACGACCTTCGATGCCATGCTCACGGTCGCGACGACCATGGAGCCGCTCGTCGCTTCTGCGGCCAACGCACTTCCCGCCATCGCGTTCCGTCCCGAGCCGGGCTTGGTCGTGTGCGACCTCGATCTTGTGCGCGAGTCCGACCCCGAGGATCTCAAGCGCGGATATACCGTGCTCGTGGGCACCATGCTTTCGAGCAGTAAATCTCGATGGAATCAGTTTACCGAGACCGTCCCCGAGGTTCTCGCGGGAGAGGAGGTCGCGCTCGTCAATGCCGTGCAGTGGTCCCAGACCGCGCGCAAGGACGTGCTGATGGCCACGAACCCGAGTGCCCGCCATGCGCTCGATTTTGGCAAGACGGGGGAGCGCACCCTGCGTGCCTGCTTGGGCGAAGCCGCGGCGGACGTTCCCACCTACCAGCTCCTTTCCGAGGGAATGCGATTTGAGACACGCCTCGCCCACGATGCCTGCGATTTTGATATCGATTACGTCTTTGAGGTCGATGACTGCCTGGAGGACTTTGGTATCGAGGAGCTCGCCTTTAATCTGGAGCCCGCTGCCTTTGTCGAGGAGTTCCGCAAGCAGCAATTTGCGCGTTCGAACCGTAGCATGTTGCCGCTGCCGGCGGCGCTTGGTGCCATTCGCCTGACGAACGTCGAGGACGAGGTTCTTGAGCGCCATGCCCAGGCCTACTTGGCTTCTCGCAAGGAACTTCTCTAAGATTTATTGACATCCATCGTCTTTCGTATCATGTTGAGGGGCGGGTTTCCAATCGGTTGCGGATCACGAGTGATTTCGTCGTTCGGTTGAGACCCGTCCCGTCTTTATTGAGACAACAAGAAAGGAATCTGCATGTCTGAGTTTGCTGCCGGCCCTGCCGGTCGTATCGAGCGTGTCCGTGCCCTGATGGCTGAGCGCGGCTACGATGCCATCGTGGTGCGCGATGAAGCCAACCTTCGTTGGCTTACGGGCGTGAAGGGCGTCTTCGACTACACCTTCGAGTTCCCGCACGCTGCGTTTATTACGGCTGACCAGTGCCTGTTCCATACCGACTCGCGCTATCTCAACAGCTTTGAGGAGAACACGCCTGCCGGCAGCCCCTGGGTCTACGACATGGACGAGGGCACCATCCCCGGTTGGGTCGCCGGCAAGATCGCAGCCAACAAGTGCCGCGTCTGCGCTGTCGAGGACGACATGCAGATTAACTTCTATCAGGGCATTCAGCGTGGTCTTGAGGATCGCTCCGTCGCCTGCATGCTGCCGCTGATGCATGACGACATTCGCAGGATGCGCGCCATCAAGGACGCCGAGGAGATCGAACTCATGCGCCATGCACAGTCGATCACCGACGCCGCCTTCCAGCATATGCTCGGCTATATTAAACCCGGCATGACCGAGAAGCAGGTCCGCAACGAGCTCGAGAACTTTATGTTCGCCAACGGCGCCGACAGCCTGGCCTTTGGCTCCATCGTGGCGAGCGGCCCCAACACCGCCAACCCGCATGCCGTGCCGAGCGACCGCGTGATCGAGAAGGGCGACTTCGTCCTCATGGATTACGGCGCGGGCTACTGCGACTATCGCTCCGACATGACCCGTACCGTTGTGATGGGCGAGCCCACTCAAGAGCAGCTCGATCTGTATTCGCTCGTTCGCCGCACCCACGAGGAGTGTGTCGCCGCCATCCATCCGGGCGTCGAGGGCAACGACATTTTCAAGCTTTCCAAGAAGATCATCGGCGATGCCGGTTATGGTGATTACTACAACCATGGCCTGGGTCACGGCGTCGGTATCGACATCCACGAGCTGCCCAACTTCAACCGCAGTAAGAACATCATCGAGGTCGGCTCGGTTGTCACCATGGAGCCCGGCGTCTACCTGCCCGGTGTGGGCGGCGTGCGCCTGGAGGACTACGGTGTCGTTACCGAGAACGGCTACGAGCCTTTCACCAAGACCCCGCACGACCTGCACGTCATTGATTGCTAGCCCATTTCAATAGATTTTTGGGCGGGGCGTCCGGAGCAATTCGGACGCCCCGCGTTCTCTTTTTATGCGCTCGCTGCAGGCGCCGTCTGCAAGTGTATAATTTCGGTCGTATGTAATTTGGACGCTTGTGCGTTCTGCCCATAACAAGAAAGGTCGCTATGCCTACCATTTCTACCGCCGACTTCAAGAACGGCCTCGGTCTCCGCATTAAGGACAAGGTCTACACCATCGTCGAGTTCCAGCATGTCAAGCCGGGCAAGGGCGGCGCGTTTGTGCGCTACAAGACCCGCGACATCAAGAGCGGCCGCGTCGTCGAGAACACCTGCAACGCCGGCACCAAGTTCGAGAGCGTCATGCTCACCACCCGTGAGTTCCAGTACCTCTACAACGATGGCACCGACTACATCTTCATGGACAACGAGTCCTATGAGCAGGTTCCCGTTCCCGAGGACATGGTGGGCGAGAACTCCAAGTGGCTGCGCGAGAACGACATCTGCCAGCTGCTCTTTGCCGACGATGAGCTCATGGGCGTGACCCCGCCGATGTTCATCGAGACCACCATCGTCCAGACTGACCCGGGCTTTAAGGGCGACACCGTCCAGGGTTCCACCAAGCCGGCCACGATCGACACCGGCGCTGTCATCCAGGTCCCCATGTACCTCAACGAGGGCGAGGTCATCAAGGTTGACACCCGCGACGGCAAGTTCGTCTCCCGCGTCTAGCAACCAACTCTTCTAGGAGGACTCATGCCCCAGGAAATCAAGATTGACGGCATCGGCATTTCGCCCGATGTTCTGACCGCCATCGTCTCGCGCGCCGTGTCGGATGTCGAGGGCATCGCCTCCGTTGGCGTCAAGGACCTTGCCACCAACCTTGTCTCCATGATGCTCTCGTCCAAGGCCCCGGCTTCCGAGCCGGCGGTCGAGGCCGAGGTCGTCGGCGACAAGCTCGCACTCACCGTGCGTGTCGTGGTGTTCTTTGGCTATCCGTTCAAGAAACTCGCCGAGGCCGTTCGCGCCGCCGTGGTCGCCGCCATCGATGCCCAGGTGGGCGTCGAGGTCGAGCGCGTTGACGTTTGCATCGACGGCCTCGTTTTCCCCAAGGAGTAACCTTTGAGCCTTAAGGTTTATCGCGGGCGCACGCTTGCCCGCAGTCAGGCGCTGCAGCTGCTGTTCCAGGCCGAGGCCACGGACAGCCCGCTCGAGCGCGTCCTCGAGGGCGATTTCCTGATCTCGAAGGGTCCCCTCGACCCCTATGCGCTGGAGCTTTGCCGCGGTGCCTACGAGCATATCGATCGCATCGACTGTGCCCTGCGCGCCGTCGCCAAGAACTGGGATCTTATGCGCATGCCCGGCGCCGACCGTAACCTGCTGCGTATCGCCGTCTACGAGATGCGCTTCCTCACCGACGAAGAGGTCTCGGACGCTATCGTGATCAACGAGGCAGTCGAAATCGCAAAGGCTTATGGTACCGACCAGTCCGCGTCGTTTGTCAACGGCGTGCTGGGCAAGATCGCTCGCAGCGAGGAGCTGCCGGGCGAGGACCTGTACCAAGAGCTGCTGGCCGAGGATCGCGCTCGCGAGGAGGCACAGGCTGCCGAGGCGGCCGCCAAGGTCGCCGCCGCTCAGGCTGCCGCCGGTGTACTTGCTGAGGATGCGGACGCTGCTGAGGCCGATGAGGCCGACTCCGTCGAGGAGTAGCCATGCCAGAGGGTTCCGTCCGCAACTTCGATGAGATCTCGGATCGCCTGGACCAGATCATCGCCACCGTTCGCTCCAAGGATACGTCCTTGGAGCGTTCGCTCGATTTGTTTGACGAGGCGATTGAGCTGGGCTCCCGTGCGGTCGATATGGTCGACAAGTTTGAGCTGACGCCGCGTGAGGCCGACAAGCTCGAGCAGGAATACGATGAGGATGCGGCAAACGAGTCCCAAGATAGACAGACTGCATCCCCGGATACGAATGGTTGATGGCATTCATGAAACGCGTGCGTCTCGATGACGAACTGATTTCACAGGGCATCTGCGCCGATCGCGCGGATGCCCTTCGCACTCTTATGGCCGGCTTGGTTTCGAGCGGCGGCGAGCGTTTGACCTCTCCGGGGCTCAAGGTGACGCCGGGCCTGCCGCTGCACGTAAAGGGGCACATTCCGTACGTTGGGCGCGGCGGCCTTAAGCTCGAGGGTGCGCTCGATGCGTTTTGTATCGACCCCACGGGCCTTGCCTGCCTGGACGTAGGCTGCTCTACCGGCGGCTTTACTGATTGCCTGCTCAAGCGCGGCGCCGCGACCGTTGTCTCGGTCGACGTGGGCCGTGCCCAGTTTGATTGGTCGCTGCGCCAAGACAATCGCGTGACGCTTCACGAGCGCACGAATGTGACGCGGTTGCCCGAGCTCGGCTACGGCGGCGCTATCGACCTGGCCGTGTGCGATGTGTCGTTTACCAGCATCGCGAACATCATTGATGCGGTGTTGGCGTGCCTGACACCGACGGGATCGTTCTGTACGCTCGTGAAGCCGCAGTTTGAAGCTCCGGCGGCGCTGGTGGGCGAGGGCGGAATCGTGACCGACCCCGCCGTGCGTGTCGACACGCTTGTTGCGGTAATCGATCTGTTTGCCGCGAAGTGCCTCTTCCCGGTCGACGTGTGCGTGTCGCCCATTCATGGCGCCAAGGGCAACGTCGAGTTTTTCCTGTACGGCACGAGGTTTGCCCCCGGCGAGCGCGCCGATGATGAGCTGCAATCCCAGGTGTCGGCTTTGAGCGAGAAAGCGGCAACGCTATGAAGGTCTTTCTGGTTCCCAATTACTACAAGCAAGAGGCGGTCGAGAGCGGCCTGATGCTCGAGCTCTGGCTGACGCGCCAGGGCTACGAGGTCGCATGGGCGGCCGACCAGCGCTCCAAGATTCAGAGCACGCCCGATGTTGACGATGCCGACTTGGTCATCACGCTCGGCGGCGACGGCACGCTGTTGCGCGCCGCCCGCATTCTCAACTACCGTGAGATTCCCATTTTGGGTCTTTCCTATGGTCACCTGGGCTTTTTGACGGCGGCCAGTCCCGAGGAACGCGACATTTTGCAGGTTGTGAGCGATGCCCTGTCCGGTGAGCTCCACGTGAGCCGCCGCGCCACAATCGCCGCAGACATCGTTTCCGTGCGTGAGGACGGTACGAAGGATGTCGTGCGTTCGTTCGCCCTCAACGACATGGCGCTCACGCGTGGGCCCCTGTCCGATATGGTCGAGTTCGACATCACCGTGTCGGGCCACCATATTGACCGCTTGCGTGGCGATGGTGTGGTCGTATCGACGGCGACCGGCTCTACGGGCTATGCGCTGAGCGCCGGCGGCCCCATCGTGAGCCCCGATTATACGGGTATGGTTTGCGTGCCCATCGCGCCGCACACCATTCAGGCTCGCGCATTCTTGACTTCGCCAAGCGATGTCGTCGAGATCTTTATGTCCGAAGACCGCCCGAGTGTGCCTGCCATCGCTATCGACGGACAGTTTATTACCTGTGACGGCACGGTCGAGAGCGTGGCCGTGCGCCGCGGTCCCGGCGATGTGCTGCTGCTGGATTACGGTCCCGAGAGCTTCTATAACTCGGTGAGCCGCGTGTTCTACGGAGTTCGTCATGATCGATGAACTGCAGGTTTCCAACATCGCGCTCATTCGCGAGGCGACGCTGGTACCCAGCGCGGGCCTAACTGTCCTGACCGGCGAGACCGGCGCCGGCAAGACTGCGCTGCTCTCGGCGCTTAAGCTCATTTTGGGCGAGCGCGCGGATTCTTCGACCGTGCGCGAGGGCGAGGTACTTGCGAGCGTCGAGGCGCGCTTGTTCGATGGCCCGCACGACGAGGAGGGCTTCACCGTGCAGCGCAGCCTTTCTGCCGAGGGCCGCAGCCGCGTCAAGATTGATGGTCGCATTGCCAGCGTGCGCGAGCTTTCCGAGCGCGTCGGCGTGATGATGGATCTGTGCGGCCAGCATGAACACCAGCGCCTGCTCGATCCGTCACATCATGTTGCCATGGTCGATGCCTGGGCTGGGCGCGCGGCGCTCGAGGCGCTGGAAAAGTACCGTGCCTGCTTTAAGGCGTCGCGTGCGGCTGCCAAGGAGGTCCGTCGCGTAGAGGAGGCGTCGCGTGCGCAGGGGAGTCGCGTCGAGGAGGCGCGCTTCGCTCTGGAGCGTATCGCCGAGGTCGACCCCAAGCCGGGTGAGTATGAGGAGCTCGAGGAGCTGCTGCCGCGCTCCGAGCATGCCGAGGTGCTGGTGGCGACGGCCAACGACGCCCATGCATCGCTTGCTTCCGAAGGGGGAGCGCTCGATGCCGTGAACGGCGCTGTGGCAGAACTGTCGCGCATGGCGACCGTCGATCGCAAACTGGGTGACATCGCCGACGCACTTTCGGACGCCTGCATCTCACTCGAGGATTGCGCCAATGAGCTGCGTGCTTATCGCGATGGTGTTGCGTTCGATCCTCGCGAGCTCGCTCGCATGCGAGAGCGGTATTCCGACCTTAAGGGACTTCTGCGGCAGTGGGGTCCCACCATGGACGATGTATTTGCCATGCGTGACCGCTCGCGGGAGTTGTTATCGCTGGTGGACGATGGTGACGAGCAGATTAGGAAGGCACGCGAGGCACTCGGCGCGGCGGAGCACGAACTGTTCGCCGCTGCCAAGGCGCTTAAGCGCGCACGCAATACGGCAGCCCCGCGTTTTTGTCACGAGGTGGGTCGTCAGATGGCTCGCCTCGAGATGGGCGGCGCTGAGCTGGTCTGGGAGTCCCGCGATCTCCCTCGCGCTGAGTGGACACCCGCGGGTCCTTCGAGCTATGAGCTGCTATATCGCAGCGGCGCTGGCTTGACACCTCGTCCCTTGCGCCGCATTGCCTCGGGCGGTGAACTGAGCCGCGTCATGTTGGCGAGCAAGGTGGTCCTGGGTAATGCGGACGGCGTCGACACGCTGGTATTTGACGAGGTCGATGCCGGTGTCGGCGGCTCCACGGCTCGTGCTCTTGCTGGTGTGCTGGCCGATCTTGCCGCCACGCATCAGGTCATCGTCGTAACCCACCTGGCGCAGGTCGCCGTTATGGCCGACAAACACTACGTGGTGAGCAAGGAATCCGGCGACGTTCCTCAGACGCATCTGGACGAGGTGACTGGGGACGCCCGTACCGCCGAGATTGCCCGCATGCTCAGCGGCGATCAGTCGGAGGCAAGCCTAGCGCACGCCAGGCAGATGTTGGAAGAGGCTCGAGGTTAGAACGAGCCGGCGGTGTTGAGGGACAAAATATCAGTAATTCTTGCCCCGCCGCTTTCTTTTCAGGTCCGATCGGCAAAAACTATGCTGGTTTACTACGATGAATCGGCATAGCTCGAGTACGGCTGAAATTGCAAAAAGAAAACCGCAGGTAGAAAGCCTGCGGTTTTCTTTTAAAACGCGATGTGGTCGCATATTCCGATTTCATCGTAGTAAACCGGCATAGTTTTGTGGGAACGGTACATAACGTCCCCCGTTAAAACCTACTCCACGACCTTGTCCGGTTGGATGAGCTCCTCGTAGTAGCTGATGTGCTCTCGTGCGTCCTCAATTTCGGGCAGCAGGAAGTTGTAGATAACCTCGATGATCATCGTGGCGCTCATCTTGGAGAACGCGAAGTCGCCCGTTGTCAGCAGCGCCTCGTGGTTCACTGTATTAAAGGTGTAGTCGGCTAGGCGCGCAAGTGGAGACTTGCTGTCGCTGCTGATGACGACCACGGTGGCACCGCAGTCGCGAGCCGCTTTTGCCATGCGATTCAGACGGCGCGACTTGCCGGAGTTCGAGATCAGCACGATAACGTCGCCGGGGCGCAACGTGAGCGCAAAACCAATTGAGGTCTCGCTGATGGTGCTCGCCATGCAGCGAAGGCCCAGCTGCGAAAACTTAAACGTCGCGTCGAGCGCGACGGCGTTGGTGTTGCCTACGGCCGCAAACTCAATAACGCCCGCATTCTTTAACGCGTGCACAACGGCCGTTAGCGTATCGTGGTCAATCCCGTCGATGGTCGCGTTAAGCTCGCTGACCTTGGCAGCCAAGATATTTTTAAGGCTCTGCTCCATGTTGTCGAGCGAGACCTCGTCGGTCAGGCCCTCGTTGCGCTGACTCTCCAAGTCGCGCGCCAACGAAAACTGAAAGCTGCGGAAGCTGCCAAAGCCCAGCTTGCGGCAAAAGCGCGAAACCGTCGCCTCGGACGTGGCTGCGGCACGCGAAAGCTGGGCGGCCGTCAGGCGCGGCGCTTCGGACTGGTGCTCCAATATATAGTCGACAATGCGCTGCTCGGATCCACTATATCCCTGATGAGTGCTAATAAGGGAGAGCGCGCTCTTGCTGCTATCGGTCATGGATGGCTCCTGGTTGGCATGAAAATTGGACTCGTTTTTCAATGCCATAGTATACGGGCATTTTCAATTACAAGATACACCTTGCCGTTTCAAGTGTTGATGGTAAACTTTCACCTACCGTTTACGGTTATGAAAGAACCTTTCACCGGAGAATTGCGCCTTGTCTCTTCTCACGCAAGCGGTGGGTTGGTATCTTTCAGTTGTGGAAAAGCGCGCTACGAGGCGCGTGTAGGGGAGCGCCCGCGGGCGCAGAACTCAAGAAGGAGGGACACATGGCTAAGTTTGACATCATCGCCGCCACCGGTTGCCCGACCGGTATCGCGCATACCTTCATGGCGAAGGAGGCGCTGGAGAAGGCAGCTGCCGAGCGCGGTCTGACCATTAAGGTCGAGACCCATGGCCAGGTCGGTGTCGAGAACGAGCTCACGAAGGGCGAGATCGCCGGTGCCAAGGCCGTTGTCGTTGCAGCCGATAAGGATGTCCAGGCGGAGCGTTTCGCCGGCAAGCCCATGGTTTCCGTTGGTGTTTCTAAGGCCCTGTCTGTCGAGGCCGCCGGCAAGCTGATTGACCGCGCGCTCGCCGCCAAGGGCGACGATACGGTTGCCGCTGCCGCCGATGTCGAGGACGAGGTCGAGGAGAAGGAGTCCATCGGCCACGTCATCTACAAGCACCTCATGAACGGCGTTAGCCACATGCTGGTCTTCGTCGTCGCTGGTGGTGTCCTGACCGCCGTTTCGTTCCTGTGGGGCATCACGTCCTTCGATTCGACGGCTTCTGACTACAACACCTTCGCCGCGATGCTCAAGATCATCGGCGGCATTGCCATGAACCTCATGGTTCCCGTGCTTTCCGCCTACATCGCCGAGTCCATCGGCAAGCGCCCGGCGCTCGTTCCCGGCTTCGTCGCCGGTATGATCGCCATCCAGGGTCTGCCCGTTAACGCCGAGACCGGTATGATCGACGCCGGCGGCGCTGGCGTGGGCTTCGGCTTCCTGGGCGGCATCGTCGGCGGCTTCCTCGCTGGCTATGTCATCCTGCTGCTCGAGAAGGTATTCGCCGGTCTGCCCAAGAACCTGGACGGCCTCAAGGCTATCTTCCTGTACCCGCTGTTCTCGACGGCTATCGTCGGCCTCGTGATGCTCGGCATCTCCGGCCCCATGGCTGCCATCAACACCGCCATGATGGACTTCCTCAAGGGTCTGTCCGCCTCTGGTGCTATCGTCCTGGGTCTTGCCATCGGCTGCATGTGCGCCTTTGACATGGGTGGCCCGGTCAACAAGGCTGCTTACGTCACCGGTACCGCTATGCTCACCGAGGCCCTGGCCGCTGGTGTCGGCACCGAGACCTACAACTTCGGCACCAACTTCATGGCTGCCGTCTCCGCCGCCTGCATCGTTCCGCCGTTGATCACCACCTTCGCTGTCGTCGTCGGTAAGAAGTACTTCAGCCAGGAGGATCATGACGCCGGTATCGTCAACCTCATCCTTGGTTGCACCCACATCACCGAGGGCGCCATTCCGTTCATGACCAAGAACATCTGGCCCGTCATGCCCATCATGATGCTCGGCTCCTCCATCGCCTCGATCCTGACCATCATGTTCAACGTCCACGATCCGGCGCCCCACGGTGGCTTCCTGGTCCTGCCCGTTGTCGAGAACGGTCCGCTGTGGGTCCTCGCGATCCTCATCGGTGCCGTGGTCGGAGGCATCCTGTTCGTGGCCTTCAAGAAGTATGACTTCGAGAAGAACCAGAAGGCCGCTCCTGCCGCTCCCGCTGCCAAGCCGGTCGAGGCTCCCAAGGCCGAGGCTGCCGACTTCGTGAAGGTCGAGAACGTCTTTGTCGCCGAGGACTTCGCTTCCCGTGACGAGGCCCTGAGCTTCGTCTCCAACCAGGCTGTCAAGGCCGGTCTCGCCAACGATGCTGACGCTGTGATGAACGCCTTCCTGGCTCGCGAGGCCGAGGGCACCACGGGCATGATGGAGGGCTTCGCCATCCCGCATGCCAAGTCCGACGCCATCACCGAGGCCGCCGTCATCGTCGTCAAGGACGATTCTGGCGTGACCGGTTGGGACACCATGGACGGTGCCCCCGTCAACGTGGCCATCGCCCTGCTCATCCCGGGCGCTCAGGCTGGCACCACGCACCTCAAGATCCTGTCCAAGGTCGCCGAGGCGCTCATGGACGAGGACTTCCGTGCCACCGTCAAGGGTTCCACCGACGCCGCCGAGATCGCCAAGACGATCAACGCCCGCCTGGTCTAATCCCACAGCTCGCGAATTCAATCGCCCCCTGTAACAAAGGCGGAGACCCTCTTCAGGGTCCCCGCCTTTTTCAAGAACAGAGAACGCACCGGTTGATCTCTTCAGCCAGAATTCCGTTCGCACGATATTGCTCTGGACCGACTAAGTTTCCCCAGCTTGCCCGCCCGCCGAGGCCCGGACGCGGCCTGTGAGATTTATCGCGAGTTCCGCACGAGCCGAAGAGCACTTAATGTGCTCTTCGTGCGAGCAGGACTGTAGAGCAGGAAATCTCACAGGCCGCGTCCGGGCCTCTGCGGGCGGGCAAGCGATCGGCAACGACATCTGTCCAACAATTCGTGCGAAACACAATGAAAAACCGTTTGATGTGAGTTAATATAAACAACGTCGTGAATCTGACTCCTGCCGCATGCATGACAGGGGTTAAACACAAAAAAGGAGTCAATTATGGTTTCTGAGAAGGCTACCCTCGTCAATCCGCAGGGTCTTCACATGCGTCCGGCTGGCCTCTTCGCCTCCACCATGGGCAAGTACGCCTGCGACGTGACTGTCGTCACCCCCGAGAAGGAGGTCAACGGTAAGTCCCCGATGGCCCTCATGGCTGCTGGTATCCCCTGTGGTACCGAGGTCGAGGTCAAGTGCGACGGCGCTGACGAGGCCGAGGCTCTGGCTGCTGCCATCGAGCTCATCAAGAGCGGTCTTGGCGAGTAGAACTCAAACGGGTCGCATGTTGAACAATTAAGTTCATATTTGGGGGCGCAGTGACCTGTTATGGGTAACTGCGCTCTCTTGTCATGGATATGGCAAAACGCTTTATCACATGACACGGAGAGAGGAATGGGAATGTATCAGGGAGTCAACGCATCCGAGGGCATCGGTATCGGCACCGTCATGGTCGCCGTCGATCCCGACTTGACGTTTGAGCCGCACGAGGTCGCCGATTCGGCAGCCGAGAAGGAGCGCTATCAGGCCGCTCTTTCGGTCTTCTGCGAGAAGACCCAGGCTCAGGCCGACCACATGAAGGAGACGGTGGGCGAGGCCGAGGCCGAGATCATGAGCGGACACATCGTCTTGGCTCAGGATCCGGGCATGACCGACGCCATCAACGCTGCCATTGACGGCGGCACCTGCGCCGAGCAGGCGCTCATGGACACCTCGACCATGTTCGAGAACATGTTCCTGTCCATGGACGACGAGATGTTCCGTCTGCGCGCGGCCGACATCGCCGACATCCGCACCGGCATTCTGGCCGAGCTGCTGGGCAAGGAGGTTGTCGACCTCTCCGTTCTGCCCGAGAACACCGTCGTTGTCGTACACGACCTTACGCCGTCCATGACCGCCACGATCGACAAGGCGCACGTTGCCGGCATCGTCACCGAGACCGGTGGCCGCACGTCGCACTCCGCGATTATCGCTCGTGCCCTCGAGATCCCGGCCGTTCTTTCGGTTTCCAACAGCTGCTCTGCGCTGCTCAACGGTATGACCGTCATCGTCGACGGTGGCAAGGGCATCGTCGAGGCCAATCCCGACGAGGAGACGCTCGCCGCCTACACTGCCAAGGCAGAGGCTTTCGCTGCCGAGAAGGCGGCTCTCGAGGCCTTCCGCGGCAAGCCTTCTGTGACTGCCGACGGCATCAAGAAGATCATCGCCTGCAACATCGGTAACCCCGATGACGTTCCCAACGCGCTCGATCACGACGCCGAGGCCATCGGTCTGTTCCGCTCCGAGTTCCTGTTCATGGACTCCGCCGAGCTTCCTTCCGAGGAGGAGCAGTTCAACGCCTACCGCAAGGTCGCCAGCGCGCTCAAGGGTGCTCCGGTCATCATCCGTACGCTTGACGTGGGTGGCGACAAGGAGATTCCGTACCTGCACATGGTCAAGGAAGACAACCCCTTTATGGGCTTCCGCGCCGTGCGTTACTGCCTGGCCAATCCCGACCAGTACAAGGTCCAGCTCCGCGCCCTGCTGCGCGCCAGCGCCTTCGGTGACGTCAAGATCATGATCCCGCTCGTCACCTGCGTCGAGGAGGTCCTGGCCGTCAAGGAGCTCGTCGAGGAGTGCAAGGCCGAGCTGACCGAAGAGGGCCGCAAGTTCAACGAGAACATCGAGGTCGGCATCATGGTTGAGACGCCTGCCGCGTCGCTGCTCGCTGACCGTCTGGCCGAGGTCGCCGACTTCTTCTCCATCGGTACCAACGACCTGATCGGCTACACCATGTGCGCCGACCGTGGCAACGATACCATTTCCAATCTGTACCAGGTTTACTATCCCGCCGTGCTCCGCTCGCTCAAGAACATTATCGAGAGCGGCGTGAAGGCCGGCATCATGGTCGGTATGTGCGGCGAGGCCGCTGCCGATCCGCTGCTCGAGCCGCTGCTGATCAGCTGGGGTCTGGAGGAGTTCTCGATGAGCGCTCCGTCCATCCTGCGCGCCCGCAAGACCATCAGCCAGTGGACCAAAGCCGAGTGCGACGAGCTCGCCGAGAAGGCGCTCGCCTGCAACACCGCCGCCGAGGTCAAGGCGCTGCTCGAGTCTGCAGCTCGCTAATTTGGTATCAGGGGTAACCGCGTGGTTGGAATGGGCCGGCCACGCGGCCCTCACATATACAGGGGGTACTGTAAATGTTCTACACGCTAACCGCTAATCCGGCTGTCGACATGACGGTTTCGAGCTCTCCGCTCGAGCCCGACGAGAACGTCCGCACCGGCTCGGCCAGCTACACGGCCAACGGCAAGGGCCTCGACGTGTCCTTCGCCTTTAAGAAGATGGGCGTCGACACCGTCGCGCTCGGCTTCTTCGCCGGCTTCACGGGCAAGTTCATTGTCGAGGAGGTCATGAACCTGGGTTGCCTGTGCCGCCCGGTCTGGACCGACGGCATCACGCGTATCAACACCTATGTCAACGATGGCCAGCACGAGTACGGCATCCTGAACCCCGGCGCCCCGATCACGCCGGAGCACCAGAAGGAGCTCTACAACATCCTGGACACCGCGGGCGATCTTGAGTGCCTGATCGTCTCCGGTTCCGTGCCTCCCAAAGCTACGCCCGACTTCTTGGCTCAGGTCATGGAGCACGCTCAGGCTCGTGGTGCTGACGTCGTCCTGGACCTGTCCTCCGACAAGCTCAAGGAGCTCGCTCACAAGAAGCCGCTGCTCATCAAGCCGAACCATCACGAGATGAAGGCTATCTTTGGCGTGCCGGTCGACACCGACGACGAGGTCCGCGTTGCCATGAAGCTCGCCCACGACGCCGGCGTCCAGAACGTGCTGCTCACCCGTGGTAGCCGCGGCGACGCTTACTTCTCCAACGGCGAGGACATCTGGTATGCCAAGCGTGAGTTCAACATCAAGCTGGTCTCTTCCGTCTGCGCCGGCGATTGCACCCTCGCTGCGTTCCTGCACAAGTGGTACAGGGATCGCGACAACGTCGAGGAGGCCATGAAGCTCGCTATGGCCACCGGCGCCAACGTTGCCGAGTCCGTGGGCATCGGTGACTTCGGTCACGTCGATGAGTACAGCAAGCGCGTTGCTGTCCGTAAGCTCGATCGCAAGTAAGCGAGACGCGACAAATTCGTGCGCATGCGGCGCTCTGACTTCGGTCAGGGCGCCGTTTTTTGTCCCAACCGAACTTCGGCGCCGCCCTTCACGCGTTCCACACCGTTCGCCGAGTTGTTGTAGCCTTTTGCCGAAGCGTGGAATATACTTTCATCAACACGTTGCTTCGTGAAAGGAACATTCATGATTTACACGCTCACTGCAAATCCCGCCATCGACTACAACATTGCCTGCGACGGCCTCACCTCCAACACCGTCACGCGTACCCGCAACGCGGTCTACACCCCCAACGGCAAGGGCCTCAACGTCTCGTTTACGCTCGATCACTACGGCGTCGACACCACGATCCTGGGCTTTTTCGCCGGCTTCTCGGGTGAGTTTATCGTCAAGGGCGCCGAGGCCCTGGGCGTGCCCGTCAAGCCCGTGTGGACCGACGGCATCACGCGCGTCAACGTCTTCCTCAACGCCGGCCCCGACACCGAGTACAACATGGTTAACGCCGGCGCCGCCATCAACGAGGCCAACGAGCAGGAGATGTTTGAGCTCATCGATTCGCTCGACGATATGACCTGCCTGGTCATCAGTGGTTCGCTGCCCCCCAACACCTCCGAGGGCTTCCTGGCCGAGGTCCTGCGCCGCGTTAAGGCTAAGGGCGCCGAGTTCGTCCTCGACATTTCGAGCCATCAGCTGGCCGACCTTATTGCCATGGAGCCGCTGCTGATCAAGCCTAACGACGACGAGCTACTCGACATCTTTGGCATCAAGGTGAGCGGTGGCGACGATGAGTCCGTCAAGGGCGCTATGGCCGAGCTTCACGCTAAGGGCGCTAAGAACGTACTACTGACCCTTGGCGGCGCCGGTGCGTATTTCTCCAACGGCGAGCACATCTGGTTTGCCAGGCGCGACTTCGAGGTCAACCTGCTGTCGACTGTCTGTGCTGGTGACTCCTCGCTTGCTGCCTTCCTGTCCGTGTGGCACGATGCTCCCGAGCGCGTCGAGGATGCCCTGCGCCTGTCGATGGCTACTGGCGCTAACGTGGTCGAGTGCGCGGGCCTGGGCGATTTCGCCAAGGTCGAGGAGTATAAGAAGGGTATCGCCATCCGTCAGGTCTGCTAGTTCTGGCATAACGTTTTGAGCACTACGCATCCGTCTTGGGAACAGGACGGATGCGTTTTTGTTTATCGGAGTTGCGTGTGCAGGGGAGGCTATTTCTTGCTAGACTTCTTGCAGACGCAATCGACAACCAATTTGATAGGCGCAGGAGGCCACAGGTATGTGCAATGTTTCGCTCAACGGTACGCAGCCGACCGATGCCTCCCTGCGAGTACTGCGCGCACTCGAAGCGGCTGGTCTTGAAGCCTGGTACGTGGGCGGTTGGGTACGCGATGCCCTGATGGGATGTCCCAGCCACGATGTGGACATGTGCTGCAGCGGCCTGTGGCAGGAGTCTAAGGTGGCCCTCGAAGCGGCCGGTATCGCGGTCGTGGAGTCGGGCATTAAATTTGGCGGCATTACGGCCATTAGTGATGGCGAGCGCATCGAGGTCACCACCTATCGCCTGGATGGCTTCTATACCGACGGCCGTCATCCCCAGAGTGTGGAGCGCGCGGCTTCGCTTGAGGACGACCTGGCGCGCCGCGACTTTACCGTTAACGCCATGGCGTGGCATCCCGAGCGGGGCCTTGTCGACCGCTACGATGGCCAGGGTGACCTGGAGCGCAAACTGATCCGAGCTGTCGGCGATCCCAAGCGGCGTTTTAATGAGGACGCGCTGCGCATGCTGCGTGCGGTGCGTTTTGCCTGCCGCCTGGACTTTATGATTGAGCCCCAGACCAAGATCGCCCTTGCCGAGTGTGCACCGCTGCTCGATGCCGTGGCACGCGAGCGCGTGGGTATCGAACTCGAGGGGATTCTTTCGACCGGTCACGGGGGAGATGCGATGCTGCGCTACCCCGAGCTCATATGTGCCGCCGTGCCTGAGCTTACTGCGGGCCGCGGGTTCGACCAGCGCAGCGTCTACCATGCCTTTAACGTGTACGACCATATCGCCCGTGTGCTGACGGTGGCGGGGGAGTTGGCGCTGTGCGACGGCGTTACGCCCTCGATGAGCCTGATGTGGGCTGCGTTTTTGCACGATGTTTCCAAGCCCGAGTGCTTTACCGTTGACCACGACGGCAGCGGGCACTTCTACGGCCACCCCGAACTGGGCGCCAAGAAGGCGCGCGTTATCATGGACCGCC
>CALEDY010000104.1 GCA_937949355.1 uncultured Collinsella sp.
CGGGCGTAAAGCCGTCCACGCGCGCCGCCACAAGCACGCGGCAGGTATCGGCGAGCTCGGCCACACGATTCTCGACCTGCGCAAATGTGCGATCAGAGAGCACAAACTGCGCGGCGCCCATCACATAGGAGCCCTGCACAAACGACGCGCCGCTCCACTTTTTGGACGACGAGAACGGAATGACCGACAGCGGCTCGGACACCTCAACCGGGCGATCGGCGTAGTAGTTGAGCAGCGCCTGACAGGTCTCGTTGGCATCTGCCGAGGTCGCACGTGCTACGTTAGCAAGCGCAAAGTCGAGCACCGTGGTCTCAACGGGGACAGCAGCCTCGTCAGAGTCCGCGCCAAAGCCAACACCCTCAACAGGCAGCGGATAGGTGCCCTCGACCTCCATACGGCCCGAGGTAATGGTGCCCGTCTTGTCCAGGCACAGCACGTCGACGCGCGCGAGCGTCTCGATGCAGTAGAGCTGCTGTGCCAGCACCTTGCGGCGCGCCAGGCGCACCGTGGCAATCGCGAGCACCGACGAGGTCAGCAGCACCAGGCCCTGCGGAATCATGCCCAGCAGGGCACCCACTGTAGACAGCAGCGCCGAAGAAGGCACACGACCGGCCAGCAGCTCGGAGAAGCACCAGGAAAGCGCGCTATCGCCCGGGGTTCCCGCGGCATCCCACAGCTCGCTCACACTCGAGGAAAAGAGCGCCAGACCAAGCGGAATCATGATAATGCTCGCGAACCGCACGATGGCGTTGAGCGCGTTCATGATCTCGGAATTGACCTTTTTGACGTACTTGGCCTCGTTGTTGATCTTTGCCACGTAGTTATCGGCGCCGACATGGATCACGCGGGCGCGCAGCAGGCCCGAGTCGATAAAGCTGCCACTCATGAGCTCGGAGCCTGGCTGTTTCTTGATGAGGTCGCTCTCGCCCGTCAGCAGGCTCTCGTTGACGAGCGCCTCGCCCGACACCACCACGGCGTCGGCGGGAATCTGGTCACCGCGCCCCAAGCGAATGATATCGTCGAGCACGATCTGGTCCAGGTCGAGCTCCACCTCGGCGCCGTCGCGCACCGCGATGGCCTTCTTAGAGGTGAGCAGCGTAAGCTTGTCGACCATCCGCTTGGAACGCATGGACTGAATGACGCCAATTGCCGTGTTCAAGAACACCACGAACAGGAACGTCAGGTTCTTAAACGAACCGGTCAGCAACACCAAAATCGCCAAGACCACGTTGATCAAGTTAAACAGCGTGCAGAGGTTCTCGATAATGAGCTCGCGGACCGACTTGGTCTTGAGCTCCATGTTGCGGTTGATCTTACCGGCGGCGATGCGCTCCTCGACCTCGGTGGTCGAGAGTCCGCGCTCGATATCCGTTGTTGCCATACCACGTCCCATCACGTCGCGTCGGTATAAGAAAACCGCCCGGACCATGCGAGGTTCGGACGGTCTTACGTTCGATGGTGCCCCATGTTGGATTCGAACCAACGGCCTTCTGCTCCGGAGGCAGACGCTCTAATCCCCTGAGCTAATAGGGCGAACGGTAGGCATTATACCCAAGTGCGCCACGGGCTAACAAAATAATAGAAAAAGCTTTGCAATTACGTGGGAGACGCGTCGCGACGGCGCGCTTTAGGCGGCAAAAGCAAGTCAGATAGTATAAACTCTCATGCACCATATAATACGGCTCGCAATGCGGGCCGTTTTTGCAAGGGCTATTCATCGAGGTGAGAGGCACACCATGATTGCAATTTTAAAGCAGAGCGCCAGCGACGAGGCCGTAAGCCACATTGTTAGCTGGATTGAGAAAAAGGGACTCAAGACCGACGTCTCGCGCGGCGAGAACGAGACCATCATCGGCCTGGTGGGCGATACGACCAAGATCGACCCGTTCCTGCTCGAGTCTATGGACGTCGTCGAGCGCGTACAGCGCGTCTCCGAGCCGTTCAAGCGCGCCAACCGCAAGTTCCACCCCGAGGACTCCGTCATCGACTGCGGCCACGGCGTCAAGATCGGCGGCGACCAGTTCCAGGTCATCGCCGGCCCCTGCTCCGTCGAAGGCGAGAACCTCATCCGCATCGCCCGCCGCGTGAAGGCCGCCGGCGCCACGATGCTGCGCGGCGGCGCCTACAAGCCCCGCACCTCCCCCTACGCCTACCAGGGCATGGGTCCCGCCGGCCTGGACCTGCTGTGCGAGGCATCCGCCGAGCTCGACATGCCGATCGTCACCGAGATCATGGACCCGCGCGACGTGCAGGTCTTCCTCGACAAGAAGATCGACGTCATGCAGATTGGCGCTCGCAACGCCCAGAACTTCCCCCTGCTCAAGGAGGTCGGCAAGACGCAGACCCCAATCCTGCTCAAGCGCGGCATGTCCGGCACCGTCGACGAGCTGCTCATGGCTGCCGAGTACATCATGAGCGAGGGCAACGACAACGTCATCCTGTGCGAGCGCGGCATCCGCACCTTCGAGACCCGCACTCGCAACACCTTCGACCTCAACGCCGTGCCGGTGCTGCACCACCTGTCGCACCTGCCCGTCGTCGCCGACCCCAGCCACGCCACCGGTTACACCCGCTATGTTGAGCCCATGGCGCTCGCCGCGACTGCCTGCGGCGCCAACGGTCTGGAGATCGAGGTCCACGACGACCCGAGCCACGCTTGGTCCGACGGTGCTCAGGCACTCACCCCCGACCAGTTCGACGACACCATGCGCCGCATCCGCGCCATCCGCGAGGTCGTCTGCCAAGAGACCGTTCAGGAGTAGTCCATGGGTACGGTGAGAAACGCACGCGTTAACCAGGGTGGCCCCAAGTGCGCCGGCATCGTGGGCCTGGGCCTCATCGGCGGCAGCTTTGCCCGCGGCTATGCGCAGGCGGGCGTCCGCGTGCTGGCCTGGGACCCCGATGACGACGTCATGACGGCCGCCAGCATGGGCACCGTTGCCGGCGAGCTCAACGACGAGACGCTCGGCGAATGCGACATCATCGTCCTGGCATGCTATCCCGAGGCCTGCATCGAGTGGCTCGAGGCGCACGCCCAGGCACTCGCCGACGCCACCGACACCGAGGCCATCATGGGCCCCGTGGTGATCGACACCGTGGGCGTCAAGGGTATCGTGTGCGAGCGCGCCTTTGAGCTTGCCCGCGAGCACGGTTTTTACTTTGTGGGCGCGCACCCCATGGCGGGCACGCAGTTCTCGGGCTACGCGCATTCCCGCGCCGACCTGTTCCAGGACGCACCGCTCGTGCTTGTACCGCCCGCAGTGGACGACGCACTTAAGCTGGAGCTTTTGGGCCAGGTGCGCGAGATGGTACGTCCCCTGGGCTTTGGCAAGTTCAGCGTAACGAGCGCCGCCGAGCACGACCGCGTCATCGCGTTTACGAGCCAGCTCGCGCACGTCGTCTCCAACGCCTATGTTAAGAGCCCGACCGCGCAGGTCCACCACGGTTTTTCAGCCGGTAGCTACCGCGACCTCACCCGTGTGGCGCACCTCAACCCGCAGATGTGGTCCGAACTCATGATCGACGACGCCGACGCACTCGCCTTCGAGATCGACCATCTGATCGAGTCGCTTAGCGCCTACAGCCGTGCCCTGAAGGACCGTGACCAGCGCTATCTGGAGAACCTCCTTGCCGAAGGCGACCGCATCAAGCGCGCGCTCGACGACGAGGCCTCGCACTAAACCACCCATCACGCCAGGTCGAAAGGACCGAAGCTTATGGCGATTACCATCGATA
>CALEDY010000105.1 GCA_937949355.1 uncultured Collinsella sp.
GGACGAGGCCGGAACGGTCTGCATTGTCAGACACCGTCATCTGCAGTCGCCCGAACTTCTGCAGGCCATTCGCGCGGGTATTGAGGACGGTGGTCATACCGCGAAAGAAGTCGATGCCGCCGCGATTCCGGAAGACTGCGGGTTCTGTCTTTATTACGGCGTTCAGGTTGAAAACCGGAAGATCCGGGCCGTCGAGTTTCAGGGTGTCAGAGACGGACGCGCGCTCGTCAAGGGCAACGGTCCTTCCGATGCCGACGGGAATCTGACGTATGCCGCCGTTGCGGCGTACGCCAAAGCTTATATGGACGAGGCTGAGGCCGACGCTCAAGAGCGTTCTCACAAAAGGGAGGCGCCTGGCAACTGACAACACGCATGAATCGCACATCGTGCGAATGGCACCTTGCGCCCATGGCGCTGAGTCAAATTCTTTTGTCCATTGAGAGCTATTTATGAATAAAACATACAAAGTCGTATGGAACGATGCGCTCGGCCTCTTCCAGGTTGTGAATGAATTTACGCGCGGCCGCAAAAAATCGGCCGGCGGCCGAAATCCGGACGCATCCGACGTCGTCGGCGGTGCTTCCGGGCTTCGCATCAGCGCGCTCGCAGCCGCTGTTTCTTCTCTTCTCCTAATCACCACGCCTTCCTTTGCTGGGGACATGGAGATCCCCGGTCTTAAAATCGGAGAAACTTCCACCTCGTCGGCCTTGACGACTGGGGTAGCATTGCCTAATAACTCTTTTGATAAAGTCATTCTGAATTCTCCCGCTGCCAACAAGAGCAATCTTTTCCTACAAGGACAGGGGATTGAGTACAAGGTTTCGGATACGATTCTGACAATTAATGGCAACACCCTGTTTGTTTATGTCGACGACCAGACGACGCCGGGTTTTGCCTTCATTGACTTGGACTCCGCTGCCAAGGGCAAGTATGAATTTACTCTCAGCGGGCAATCCGGCGATCCGTTGATGCTGAATGCGAAGCTCACAAAGCTTGAGCTTCAGGACGGACAGACCTTTGTGCTCGTGCGAAGCGGCAGTGATCCTTCTGACTTCACCGCCGTCATCACCGGCACCGGGAATCTGAAGACTGAGGGCGACATGACGCTCTCTGGTACCAATGAGTACAGGGGCAAGACCGAAGTTGCGACCGGAACCGTCACGATGGGCTCGAATGCTGCCTTTGGCGAATCGACAGATCTGACGGTTGCGGACGGTGCTACGGTTGATATGAATGGCAAGAACCTGAAGCTCGTAAAGGTGGCGGGAACGGGTACCGTGAATGTCAACGGCGGCACGCTCACGCTCAATCTGACGAGCGCCGCCCCCGACCTGGCAGCAAAGCTAACAGGCGGCGGCAAGGTGGTCATTGCGATGGCTGCGGCTGGCGACACTGTCGGCTTCCAGCATGTCGGGACAGACTTTAGCGGTGAATATGAAATCACCAAAGGTCAGGTCAATCTTGATGCCAACGGCAAGCAGGCTCTCGGCAGCGCCGCGACCGTTAAGCTTGTTTCGGCTGACAATAGCGTTGACAGCGTAAAGATGACGGTCAACGATCCTGCCACACTCAAGAATGTTTCAGTTGACGATGCGACCATTGTCTTTGCCTTCGGCGGCAAGAAGCTGGGCGAAACCGGCGCACCGAAGCTGAACGTGATGCAATTGACGGCTGAATCGACCGGCACGACCCGCGTAGATGTGACTCATCTGAATCTGGATCAGGGATCGGTCAACTGGCTGCAGGCCGACGATAATGGTGAAAGTCAGGTCCTGATTTCGGGCGGCATTGTCAATCCGACCGGAATCGAAGTCTATCTGAACGGGACGACCGATGTGACGGCCGGCACTACGCTCAAGCAGGACGTGAAGAATGGTACTACAGCAGCGACCGTTGCCAAGGCCGGGTACGACGTGACGGTCACGAGGACAGCGACGGAAGTCGGCATGAAGAAGACGCTGAAGTCTCTGAGCCTTGAGGACAGTCAGGGTGACGGTCTTGTGATCATGCGTCCTGCAGCGACGGCAAACGATGACGACATTACGTTGAAGACGAAGCTGACCGGCGCGGGCAATGTGACTTTTGATCCTCTCGGACAAAACATCATTGTGAAGCAAGCCAATCCTGGAACGGATCCGAACGACTATACGGGCAAGACCTTCATCAGGAACGGCGAAGTCATTGCGCAGACGCAGAATGCCTTCGGCAATACGTCCGAGCTCAATATCGCGACCGACGGCAAAGTCTCCATGAAGGATCATCAGCAGGCCGGCGCGCTTGTGACGGCGACCGGCTCGCACGTTGATGTCAGTGGTTTTAAGCTAACCGTCGGCGATGGCGTGAGCAAGGTTGATGGCAATCTTGAAGGTTCGGGAAAGATCCATCTCCAAGGCTCCCAAATGACGGTCTCGAGCGCCAATGCCGGCTTGGCAGGGACGGTTTCCATGGACGCAGCGACCCTCAAGCTCAAAGATGTCGAGGCTCTTGGCAGCGCCAGACTCTCCTCGACGGGCATGGTTGCTTCCAATCTGACGTTGGCGGCGAACGGTGGTTACGACAACCAACTTTCCGGCAACTTCAATCTGACGATCGGTGATGCTGCGCCGGTTGCGGTTGAGCTGACGGGCAACAATGCTGGAATGAGCGGTCAGGTGAGCTTCCAAAATAACAGCAAGCTCACGGTCTCCGACCTGCCGACCAGGATCGGCACGTCTTTGGTCAATACGACCGGCGGTGAACTTCATGTGAAGGATGTCGATACGACCA
>CALEDY010000106.1 GCA_937949355.1 uncultured Collinsella sp.
CCGCCGCTGCCGTCGATAGCACGCCCGTCACCGACCAGCCCGAGCCCGCCGCTGAAGCATCTGCCAAGAAGGATGTCGACGGCATGAAGGTCCTCGTCCTGTGTGCCGGCGCCGGCACCTCCGCCATGCTCGCCAACGCCATTAAGGAAGGTGCCGCGCAGACCGGCGAGAACATCGCCTCCTCTGCAGGTGCCTATGGCCAGCACACCGCCATCATGGATCAGTACGACGTCATCGTGCTTGCCCCGCAGGTCCGTAGCTACTACAACGACATGAAGGCCGACACCGATCGCCTGGGTATTAAGCTGCTCGCCCCGCGTGGCAAGGAATACATCGACCTTACCCGCGACCCCGCCGGCGCCATCAAGTGGCTCCGCGAGAACCTCGACTAGTTTCCTCCCTCTGTTGGTGCCCGAATCCCCGTTCGGGCACCTCTACCTATCCACAACCTTATGAAAGGACAGCAGATGACGAACCTTATGCAGTTCCCCGACGGCTTTGTGTTTGGCGGCGCCACCGCCGCTTACCAGGTTGAGGGCGAGACCCGCACGCACGGCAAGGGCAAGGTGCCCTGGGACGACTTTTTGGCTGCTCAGGGTCGCTTCTCCCCCGACCCCGCAAGCGATTTCTACAACAAGTACCCGGTCGATATCGACCTGTGCCAGCGCTTTGGCATCAACGGTATCCGTGTCTCCATCGCTTGGAGCCGCATCTTCCCCAACGGCACCGGCGAGGTTAACCCCGAAGGTGTTGCCTACTATCATGAGCTCTTTGCCACCTGCAACAAGGCCGGCGTTATCCCCTATGTCACGCTCGACCACTTTGATACGCCCGAGGCCTTCTACCAGGACGGCGGCGAGGGCTTCCTGACGCGCACGACCATTGACGCCTTCGTCGAGTACGCCAAGTTCTGCTTTGCCGAGTTCACCGAGGTCAAGCATTGGTTCACCTTTAACGAGATTCCCGCGACCGCCGAGGGCAGCTTTATCGTCGGCAACTGGCCGCACGGCGAGAAGTATCGACTGGACAAGGCCTTCCAGCTTATGCACAACATGATGGTGGCCCACGCCAAGGCTGTCGTCGCCTTCCATGAGGGCGGCTTTGAGGGCGAGATCGGCATTGTCCAGAACCTGGAGCCCAAGTATCCCCTCGACCCCAACAGCGCCGCCGACTGCGAGGCCGCTCGCATGGCCGACGTCATCAACAACCGCTGGGTGCTCGACGCCACCTTCCGCGGCCACTACGCTGCAGACACTATGGAAGCTGCAACCAAGCTGGCCCATATCGCCGGCGGCGAGCTCGACGTCCGCGACGAGGACATCGCCGCGCTGACCGCCGCGCTCCCCTACAACGATTGCTTGGGCGTCAACACCTACAAGTGCCAGTTCCTGCGTGCCGCCGAGGGCGAAAACGACATCAACCACAATGGCACCGGCGACAAGGGCTCCTCGCGCTGGTTCCTCAAGGGCGTTGGTGAGTCATGCGTGCGCGAAGGCGTACCCACCACCGATTGGGACTGGATTATCTATCCCGAGGGCCTGTACGATCTGCTGCTCCGCATTAAGAACGATTACCCCAACTACAAGAAGATTTACATCACCGAGAACGGCATGGGCTATAAGGACGATTTCGAGGACGGCTATATCGACGACGCCCCTCGCATCGACTACATGCGCCAGCATCTCGCGTGGATCCTCAAGGCAATCGACGGTGGCGTGAACGTCGACGGCTACTTTGTGTGGTCGCTGCAGGACCAGTTCTCCTGGACCAACGGCTACAACAAGCGCTACGGCCTGTTCTACATCGACTTCGAGACCCAGGAGCGTTACCCCAAGGCGAGCGCGTACTGGTTCAAAAATGTCGCGGAGACCGGCCTGCTCATGGCCTAGTTTCAGCCACATACCCCTTGTCGGCCGCATGCGAATCCCCCACGGACTCACATGCGGCCTTTTTAGGATTATTGGATTGGAAGGCACGCCATGTCATTCACACATCAGATGAGAGCTCGATGCCCGGCGAAGCTTAAATTCATTATCGCAATAATGCCCCAGCGAAATTCGGCCCTGCAGTTCAATGAACTGGAGGGCCGCATGCCGTCGATTAGACAAAGATCGTCATATACAGAGGTAGATATACTCTACGCCCTTCAGCCTTGAGCTGTTTTGGGTGAAGGACGATCTCCGCTCCGACCCGTCGTTCGAATCGCCTGCCGAAGTCGTTGAGCGAAATTGTTGAATACGATTTGGACGACTTGACCTCGATAGGCGTGACCCGCGGCTTTCCAGCCGCATCCTCAAAGCCGCGCGAAACAAGAAAGTCAATTTCACGCGTTCTGGGACGGCTCCCCTCCGTCTTGGAAGGCTCCTGCCAGCTGTAATAAAAAAGCGAATGCCCCAAGCTTTTAAGCTGCTGTGCCACGATGTTCTCGATCAACATTCCTTTATTAATCGAAATTCTCCCAAATTGAATATCTCTATGGACATCCATAAGGTCCGGTCCATCATCAAACGCCAAGCTCACGAGCAATCCCGTGTCTGCCATATAACATTTAAGCGAAGAAGCGTCCTCATGCAGGCGGTAGCCAACGCTCGGATCGCTGCATAAATAGCAACGGTTAATCAGTCGCGCATCCTCAAGCCAAATTAATGCCGACTCATATGTCTCAAAACGAGACCCCTTCTCCAAACTGTCAAATTTAAACCGTTTGTTTGACGCAGATAATTGACCCGGAACATCGTCGTAAACCGCCCGCGCGCGCCTGGCGTCCGAACCTCCAAACTTGGCAATATCTTCTCTGTACAACGCGATTATTTGCCTCTTAACCCTGTCACAATCTCTAAAATCCTTCTCCGCCACAAAGGAGGTAACCGACTGAGGCATGCCGCCAACAAGCATGTACTCATCAAACAACCTCATACACGTCGCGTGCGCGCCGTCCGGAAGCGCGACCAGAGACTCACGCGCTTTACGAATCTCTTCGGCATAGAGGTCTTTTCCGGTCGCCCAAAGGTACTCCTCAAAATCGAGGGGCTCGAGAGGGATTCGTTCCTCCTCCGACGGAATGACAATGCCCTCGACATTCTTTTTGATAGAAACTAGGGAACCCGTCTCGATGTAATCGAATCTCCCGTCTTCCACAAGGTGCTTTATGTACTCGCGAGCGATGGGGAACCGCTGGACTTCATCAAAAATAACCAGTGACTCTCTCGGCACAAGGGCCTTGCCATACTGCAGCTGAAGCATGCGCAAAAACAGATCGACATCTTCACGGTGGTTCCGGAATATTTCGAGCGTATCTTTGCTGGTAGTCGAAAAGTCAATGTACAGATAGTCCCTGTATTCGTTCTGTGCAAAATGTTTGACGAGCGTCGTTTTGCCAACGCGTCTTGCCCCTTCAATAAGCACGGCGGTGCGCCCCTGCGAGCGACCTTTCCACTCACGCAGACGATCATATGCCTTCCGTCTAAACATAATCTCACCTCGATGCAATCTACCTGCTATTTTACAAAAATACCGACCTATACTTATGTCTAATAATACAAAAATACCGACCTTTAGATAGCCTCATAACTACAAAAATACCGACCTCTATCGATGGAAAATACCATATTTATCTTAATCTGTAACATCTAGCGGAGTATTTCGGCGCTGACTGTTACAGATTGAGACGCTCCCGAAGGTCATCCCAGCATCGTTCAGCCGCATCTTTTTTCGGTATCACGAACAAACTTTCGGAATCATTTGGTACAGGAATGACACCGAAAGTCCGTTCGGGCATGCGAGAGGATCTGGTGTGCCAGTTCAACCAAACCGCAGACCCATACATTTCGTTTGCTTGCAGGTCATCGCAGCACCCACGCCAACGCGTCATATCACGTCACTTTGACACGTAAAATGACACGCAAATTTTTACGTGTCATATTATTTGACGCGCAAATGGCATTTTTGCATTTGCGCGTCATCTTGCGCGTCATTGTGGAGTGGTTATCCCCCGCGCCGGCAGGGGGCAGAAGCATCGCCTGCTTCGCTAGTTAGCAGATGACCTGCGTGTGGTCTTCGATGGCGGCGCGGTCTTCTGCCGAGATGCTCGGCTCACATACTACGGCGTCCAGGCTGTCCAGGCGGCAGAAGGTGTAGAAGTCGCGCTTGCCGATCTTGCTGGAGTCGGCGATGAGGTAACGCGAGTCTGCCTTGCTAAAGGCGAGCTGCTGGATGCGGCCCTCGTCCATGTTCGACGTGGACACGTCACCGTCCAGAATGCCGTTGGCGCCGATAAACGCAGCATCGATGCCCAGCGCGCGCAGGGTGTCCTCGGCCGTGGGTCCCACAAAGGCGGCAGTACGGCGACGGTACATGCCGCCCACGAGGCACAGATCGCAGTCCTCGCGCTCCTCGAGCAGGTTAAAAACCGAAAGCGAGTTAGTCACAATACGCAGGCGAAACGCCGGCAGCATCGAGGCCATCTGTTCAACCGTGGTGCCCGTACCCAAAAAGATAGTCGAGCCCTCCTCGATAAGCTCCACGGCACGGCGCGCGATCTGCAGCTTTTCCTCGGCATGCTTGGTGCGCTTTTCGCTGTGCGAGTACTCGTGGCGCAGCATGGCATGGGGGCGACCCTGTGCGCTGCGGGCACCGCCGTGCACGCGCTCGATCTCGCCCAGGCTTGCGAGCTCCTCAAGATCGCGACGGATCGTCATGTCCGAGACGCCCAGCGCGTCCGAAATCTCCTTGACTGAGACCGTTCCCTGCTCCTCGAGCAGCTGACGAACCCTATCCTGTCGCTCTGCCTTAATCACGATGAGCCCCCGACATTCCACGCGTACATCAATTCAAACAGTAACGAACAAATTGTATCAGACTCGCGCGGGCCTAAAATGAACGCTTCGGCTGCACCTTCATCACTTTTTTTAAGAAAAATACCCCCTGCTTTAGTGAGGTGTAGTGATAATCTCGCCTGTTCGCGCTACAGTTTGTCCGAAATACCTCGATGTTAGGAACCAAATGATCACTTCCGAGCTTTTCGGCACCGCGCCGTGCGGCACCTCCGTTCATCGCTATACCCTCAACGGGCCCGAGATCTGCGTTCGCATTATGGACTATGGTGCCACCGTACTGGGCATCGACGTGCCCGACATTCCCGGCAACGTGCGCGATGTGGTGCTGGGCTTCGATAAGCTCGAGGATTACTTTGACAACCCCGCCTGCTTTGGCGCAACCATCGGCCCCGTGGCCAACCGCACCGCAGGTGCCACGATTACCATCGGTGGCACGGACTGGCACATGCCGGCCAACGAGGGCGCCAACAACCTGCACAGCGACCTTGAGCATGGCCTGCACAAGCGCGTGTGGGACGTTGAGCTCGACGAGGCCCACAACGCCGTGCGTATGACTACCTCACTCGAGGATGGCGAGCTGGGTCTTCCCGGCAATCGCACGTTTACGGCCGTGTTTATCGTAACGCCGACGGGCCGTTTCCGCATCGAATACAGCTGCGAGAGCGACCGCGCCACCTACGTGTCCATGACCAACCACACGTACTTTAACCTCGCCGGCCACAACGCCGGCATGGACTGCGAGCACTTCTTTGTGGCCAACGCCGCCCACTACCTGCCCATTAACGAGCAGAACATCCCCACCGGCGAGATTGCCCCGGTCGAGGGCACGCCGTTTGACTTCCGCGAGCTGCGTCCTGTCGCACCCGGTATGGAAGCCGACGACCCGCAGATTAAGCAGGCCCGCGGCTACGACCATTGCCTGTGCATCGGCGGCTACCAGTACGGCCGCAACCTGCGCCGCGCCCTGCACGTTGAAGAGATGTGGACCGGCCGCGAGATGGATTACTACACCACCGCCCCGGGCGTACAGCTCTACACCGGCAACTGGCTGGGCGACGAGCACGCCAAGGACGACGCCAACTATGGCTGGGGCGCCGGCTTTGCCCTCGAGGCCGAGATGTATCCCGACACGCCGCACCACGTGCTGTTCCCCCAGGGCATCGTGGGCCCGGGTCACCCCTACAGCAATGTGATCGAGTATCACTTCATGAGGCACTAAGCGCACAACGCGTCATATCGCACAGCAGCGCCCGCCGGCACCACAGCCGACGGGCGCTTTTTCATCCCTAGGGCTCAATTTCGCTGTCACTGTTTAAGTGACATATCAAAACTATGCCCATTTACTACGTTTAGTCAGGGATGCTCGACCATACGCCGGGTTTTGTGAAATTTGCAAGCCGTCTACCTGCGGTTTTGTTTTTCTCAGATTCGACATGCTCCGCGATAGCCGATCAAACGTAGTAAACGGGCATAGTTTTTGGCAGGCGGCATCGCGCGCATCCCTCGCGAGGGCAAAATGATCCGTTTTCCTCCGTCCCCAAGGGATCAGTTGAACAGATTGTCGATGGGGTCGGGGTTGGAGTTGGGGAGGTAGCGGATTTCTAGCTCTATGCCGAGTTCTTGCAGCTCTTTGAGGGCGGCGACGTCTGCGTCGTCTACGGCGACTGCGGGCGTTATGCGGCGCTTGCCCTCCCCTGCTTGCATGTGACCTATGCTGATCTTGGTGATGGGCACGCCGCCTTTAACAAGCGCCAGCGCATCCGCGGGCGACGCTACCATGATCAGGATCCATTGGCGCGGCGTTGCGGTATGAATGATGTCGATGGTCCTTTGCACCGAGAAGAACCGCGTCCATACGCCATCGGGCGCCGCCACCCTCATAGGTGCCCACTTGCGCGAATCCGCCGAAATCTCGTCGTTGACGATCAGGACAAGGTTGGAGCCAATCGCCTCATTCCACAGCTCAACATCCTGCCCATAGATAAAGCGGTCATCGATACGCGTGAGAAGAATCTTGGGTTGAGCCATCGCTGCCCCATTCTGCTTGAGACCCGTAAGAGCAAGACATCACGCTTCAAATATTAGTGCATTTAAAGTGAGAAAAGCCGCCAGAACACTTGCGCGGATTTGCGATGTCCCGTATCATAAACAGCCGTTGACGCCTCAGTTGCGTCACCACATGGCCGCCAGCGTAGCTCAGTTGGTAGAGCACCGCTCTCGTAAAGCGGGGGTCACCGGTTCGAGCCCGGTCGCTGGCTCCATTGCACAAGATAGCCGCCTTCGGGCGGCTTTTTTGTTGCCGATTTTCCTGAGCGTATCGCCAATGCAAGCGCCGTGCCACCGGCAACTCCCCTGTTCAACAACAAAGCCCCGCCAACCGCAGTCTCCAAAGGGAACCGCAATCAACGGGGCTCAAGCGCGCTCCCCCAAGGGATCACGCTTACAACACGAACAGCTCAGCCGAGCAGCACGCTACTCCTCCCAGTAGGCGTCGGCAAGTAGCTTGAAGCAGATCTTCTTGACCGGCTGTGCGCCATCGCCCGGGAACTCGAGCGTGGGCATGTGAGGCTCGCCGGCAACGAACAGGGCAAACTTGTCGTCGGCCAGATCGCCGGCGATCGAAGCATCGGAATCGACCAGATCGTAGTCGTCCTTCTCGTCAAACTCCTGGACCAGTGTCAGGCTGCCCGTGGCGACCTTAAAGGCCTCGCGACCCTCAACGTCGATCTGCACATCGTGATAGCGCTGATGCGTCTCATAGTGAGCGTCGGCCTCGGGACGCGTCGTGGGCGCCATGACGTTCGCAAAGACCTTGTCGCCCAGAATCGGATGGCTGCCGACCTCGAGCTCCGCCGGATCGTTCTCCTCGAGCCAATCGATCAGCACGTCGAGGCCCTTGAGCATGCCGCGGTATTCCTCGATATCGCCCAGTGCACCGTAAATCATCTAAATCCCCTCTCGGATCGTCTCTTTGGCAGCTACTCGGTAAACGCGTTACCGACGCTGTTGCCGCCCACATACGCCTCGACCAGGGTAAGGTCGGGATTGAACACAACAAAGTCGGCGTCGCGCCCCGGCATAATGCTACCGCACTTGTCGTCCACACGGACAAACAAGGAGCGAGCAATACCGAGGCGCAACCCAAACTCTTACAGCTCGGTTACGACGACGCCGTTGTAGACCTCGTCCCAACGGTCCATGACCAGATGGCCGGTCATCGGGTCCATGGCATTGAGCTTGCCGCAGGTGTTGGCGGTACGCAGCACCGTCTCGTCATCTGCGCCGGCAGCAATGGCATGCGCGAAGCCGGCGATGGTGGAGTCGCCGGAGCCCGTAGCGTTAACGGCGGGAATATCGGGCGTCTTAGCGCGGAATGCGCGGCCGTTGTGGAAGCCCACGGAGCCAGCAGCGCCCATGGACACGACGACCCAGGGGATATCGGAGAAGCGGGCGTCGGAGGCAAGCGCGGCGCGGAGCTCGTCCACATCGTCGGTGGTAAAGCTCGTGCCCAGAAGGCCGTTGATCTCGGTCAGGTTAGGCTTGACCAGCTCGGGCTTGACCTCGGACTTGAGGGCGGCCTCGAGCGAAGCGCCCGAGGTGTCGAGCAGTACCTTGGCACCAGCGTTCTCGGCAATGCCCGTAATCTTGGCATAGTAGTCGGCCTCTACGCCGCGGGGCAGCGAGCCCGAGATAGTGACGACGTCGGCCTTGCTCGCAAGCTCAGTAAACTTGGCGGTGAAGGCCTCGAGCTCCTCGGGGGCAATCGTCGGGCCGCTCTCGAGCAGCTCGGTCTGGTTGCCAGCGTGGAGGATATTCAGGCAGATGCGGGTCTCGCCCTTGATAGGCACAAAGTCATTGTTGATGCCGTTGTCGTCCATGAGCTCGGCCATATAGGCACCCATGTGACCGCCAAGCAGACCGGTTGCCACGACATCGTCGCCCAGCTGGCCCAGGACGCGGGCAACGTTGAGGCCCTTGCCGCCGGCAGTCTTTTCGGGCGTTACGCGGTTGACGTCGTCGATGACGAGCTCATCGAGCTGATAGCGCGTATCGACGGACGGGTTCATCGTAACGGTGAGGATCATTTTTAGCTCCTTATCTCGCAGGCTCCTTGTGCCTCGCGATACGAGTCGACAAAACGGAATTACAGAATCTCAATCGTGAACGAACGTACGACGGTCTCCTTGGGCTTGGCGACAAGGCAGCCGCGCTTATGTTCAAGCACGTCGTCCTCGTCGGAGCAGGTCGAAAGGCCGCCCCAAGGCTCAACTGCCACAAAATCGCCCTCGGGCTTACTCCACACAATGAGGTACGGAAAGCCCTCAAAGCTCAGGCGGACGCCCTTGTCCTCGTCCTTCTTGGAAAGCGTGACCTGACGGCTCTCGAGCACGTCAAAGATGGTCTCCGCAAAGTCGAAGAGCTCGTGTGACAGCGGCAGAGTCTTTCCTACCATGGGGTTCTTGGAACGGTTGGCCACGTCGATCAAACCGGTCGAGGGAACGGCGGTGCAAAGCTCCGCGGCCTCGTCCTTCTCAAACCGCAGCTCGTAGTCCGTATAGACCTCGCCCTCGTCGAGCGGGCACCTAAAACCGGGATGTCCGCCAATAAAGAACGGCATATCCTCGGTGCCCTCGTTGGTCACCTCGTAGGAGACGCGCACGGCAGCGCCCTCGAGCGTATAGCGGGCAACGAGCTTAAACGGATACGGATAATCGCTCAGCAATGCGGCGTTATCCTCCGAAGCCAGGCACATCGCCAGCTCATTCTCGCTTTGGCTCAGCAGCTTCCACTCCTGCTTACGTGCGAATCCATGACGAGCGAGCTTCACGTGATGTCCGGCAAACGTCATGGCATTGCCATCGCGCAGGCCTCCGCAAATCGGGAAGCAGATCGGCGCTTGACCGGACCACACGGCAGGGTCGCCCTGCCACAGATACTCGCAATCGCCAGCCTCGATTGAGGTGAACGAGCCGCCAGCCGTGGAAACCTTAATAGAAATCGAATCGTTGGAAAGAGCGTATTCCATTGCCCATCCTTTCGAACAACTGCTTTGTCATCGCTCGCAAGCACCCATCTCAGTCCTAGCCATAGAACAAACCCGCACGTTCATCGATGTGTCCGGTATCCCAGCTATCCAACGGGGTACCATATTGACATTGACTTCATTACAGCTGAAAGGCCTTCATATGCGAACCATCATCCTCTACGCCTCGCGCCACCACGGCAACACGAAAAAGCTCGTGGACGCCATTGTCGAGGCACATCCCGAAATCGATACCCTCGACGTAAAGGCACTCGGTAAAAACGAGTACCCCGACCTGCACGAATACCATCTGATCGGCGTCGCCACGGGCATCTATTACTCCGAGATCGACAAGGACATGGCACGTGTGCTCACCAACGTGCTGCAGCCGCAAGACAAGGTGTTTGGCCTTATGACCTACGGCGGCAAAAACAAGTGGTATGGCAAGGATATCGATGGCATCTGCCGCATGAGGCAGGCAATCTTTATGGGTGTCTACGGTTGCACCGGCTTTGATACGTGGGGCCCGTTCAAACTCACGGGCGGCGTTCAGAAGGGACACCCGACCGCCGAGGAAATTAAGGGCGCTGTCGATTTCTTCGATAAGATCGAAGATGAGTACGGCGACATCATCGTCGAAGAGTATGCCAAGCGCGAGAAGCGTCTGGCATACGAAAAAGAGCATCCTGCGGGAGGTCTAGTGGCCGGCGTTAAGCGCACGGCAAAGAAGATCGCTAACAAGCTGTAACTGTTAAGGTGCTTTTGAGCGTTAACCCATACGGCGGGTCCGAGCAAATTCGGGCCCGCCGTCTTTTTCTGTCGCTACTCGGTAAATGCGTTGCCGACGCTCTGGCCGCCAACGTAGGTCTCAACGAGGGTGAGCTCGTGGTCGAACACGACAAAGTCGGCGTCGCGACCCGGCATGATGCTGCCGCACTTATCCTCGATATGCGCGGAGCGAGCCGGCACCTCGGTCGCCATGCGGATGGCGATATCGGCGCTGGCGATGCCCCAGTCGACGATGTTCTTGACGCCCTGGGCAAGCGTGAGCACCGAACCGGCGATGCTCTTGCCGTCGGCGAGCCAGCACAGGTTGTCCTTCATGATGACGTCCATGCCGCCGCTGGTGTAGCTGCCCTCGGGCATGCCGCCGCAGCCCAGGCAATCGGTGATAAGCACCGTGTGCTGCCAGCCCTTGGCCTGCAGCAGCGCCTTGATGGCGGCAGGGTTCACGTGCTTGCCGTCGCAGATGATCTCGGCGTACGTCTCGGGGGTGGTCATAGCGGCGCCCACGACACCGGGCTCGCGATGGTGCAGGCCGCGCTGACCGTTGTAGGTGTGCGTAAAGCAGCTGGCACCGGCGTTGATGGCAGCGACGCACTCATCGTAGGTAGCGTCGGAGTGACCGATGCTGGTCACGACGCCCTTGGCGTTCAGGGCAGCAGCGTAGGCGGCGGCACCGTCACGCTCGGCGGCCATGGCGCTCTTGACGATGCGCCCGCCGGCAGCCTCCTGCCACTGATCGAAGACCTCCTCGGAAGGATCGATCAGATAGGCGGGGTTCTGTGCGCCCACGTGCTTCATCGTAAAGAAGGGACCCTCCAGGTAGATGCCCTGGATACGGGCACCGCAGAAGTCGGGGCCGCGGCCCTCGTCGGCCTGAGCGATAGCCGCGCAGGCATCCTTGATCTGATCGACGCCGTCGGTGAACGTCGTGGGCAGCCAGCTGGTGGTGCCACGGCGGGCGAGCTCGGTCGAACTGATATCGATGCCCTCAGGGTCGTTATCGGTAGTCGAGTGGTTATAGAAGCCGTGGATGTGGGTGTCGACCATGCCCGGCGCGATCCACGAACCCGTGTAGTCCTTGATCTCGCAGGAGGGCTCATCGGCCTGCCAGGCGCCAAAGACGCCGTCCTCGACCATGAGATAGCCGCCCAGCTGCGGGCCTGCCGGCAAGAAGAACTTGCCAGCCTTAATTGCGTACGTGCTCATATGCACTCCTTGCTTCTAAAGCAGTTGACTGTGGTGATGCTTATACCCAGCTCACGTAATAACAAAAAGCGCCCGCCCGCCGTTATGAGCGGACGGGCGCCCTTACAGGGGGACGCGATTAAGCGGTGAAGGGGTGAATCGTCACGCCCTTGACCACGCGGTTGACCGTGCCGGTGGGGCTCGGCGTATCGGGCGTGTTGCCCACGCGCACGGAGTTGAGCAGGCTGATGGCCTGGGCAAACATCACGAACGGCAGAGCAAGGTAGCCCTCGGGGAGCGCCTCGTAGCCCTTGAAGGTGAAGGACTCACCCTCGTAGACGGTGGCACCCTCCTGCTGAACGGCGACGGTGTGCTGAGCGATGTCGTCGCCACCGATCTCGTTGAGGATGTCGATGTCGTACTGACGGGTGTAGGCGTCGTTGTTGACGAAGACGAACACGAGGGTCTTGTCGTCAACGAAGGACTTGGGTCCGTGACGATAGCCCATGGAGGTGTCGTAAGAGGTGGCAACCAGGCCGTGAGCAAGCTCGAGGATCTTGAGCTGGCTCTCCTGAGCAAGGCCACCGAAGGAGCCGGAACCCAGGTAGGTCACGCGGTTGAAGTCGCCAGCCAGGTAATCGGCGACCTCGGGCTCACGAGCGATGACCTCCTCGCCCATCTTGGCGATGGTCTCGACCCACTCGGCCTTCTGCTCATCGGAAGCCTCGTCAAAGATGAGGGTGGAGAGCAGGGTCATGCAGGTGTAGGAGCCGGTCATGGCGAAGCCCTTGTCGTTGGCGCGCGGGATGAGCAGCGTCAGCGCGTTGGGGTCATCGGCGGACTCGACGGCAAGCTTGCCCTCGGGAGCGCAGGTGATGTTGAGGAACTTGACGTTGTGGACGAGCTCCTTGGCAACGGCGACGGCGGCAAGGCTCTCGGGGCTGTTGCCGGAACGGGCGAAGGAAACCACGAGCGTGGGATCCTCGGCGCGCAGGAAGTCGCGCGGAGCGCTCACGATGTCGGTCGTGGCGATGGGCTTAAAGTCGTAGAGATCAGTGTTGCCGGCGTGACGCAGGTACGGAGCGCAGGTATCGCCCACGTAGTCAGAAGTACCGGCACCAGTGAAGACAACGGACAGACGGCCCTCGCCCATGGCGCGAGCCTCGGCCAGGAAGGCCTCGATGGCCTCCTTGTTCTCGCGGTAGATGTTGAGCGTATCACGCCAAAGCTCGGGCTGCTGAGCAATCTCGGCCGTGGTGATCTGGGCGCCGAGCTCGGTGAGCTCCTCGACACTCTTCTCGAACATTTCTAATACCTCTCTCTAGAAGTAATCCTCTGACGTGCAATTATACACTTCGGTTGGTTATCTGGTAGTAACCAGTTAAATGCAAAGAATCATCACATGAAAACACTGGAGGCACTAAACGTTGCGCTGGTGATAAACCTTGTATTTAAACTGATCGGCACGAGCAACCGAGAGCGTATACTCCACAACCTCGTTTGACTCGTTATACGTTGTACGGACCAAATCGAGCACGGGCGAACCCTCGACGATACCCAAGAGGTGAGCGTCGGTGGGACGGGCTATGCTCGCGTAGAACTCCTCTTCGGCCACGCGTATCTTTTGCTGAAAGTCTTGTTCAATCACATCGTAAAGCGGCTTGCGCTCCAGAAGCGGTCGCTTTAGGGATAAGAATTGACGAACCGGTAGATAGCTGCGTTCGACCATCATGGGCATGTTGTCGGCAGAACGAAGGCGCTTGAGCTTAAAGATACGGTCGCCGATGCGGCATCCCATATGCTCGGCCAGATTCTTATCGGCCTCCATCTCGCAAAACTCGAGAATCGTAGTCTCTGGATCGCGACCCATCGCACGCATCTGCTCGGTAAAGCTGTAGGACTGCATAAGATTGGTTGCTTTTGCCGAACGGTCGGTCACAAAGGTGCCGCGACCGTGCTGCCGAACCACCAGTCCCAAACGCTCCAGCTCCTGCAGAGCCAGGCGCACCGTGGTGCGCGAGAGACCATAGCGCTCCGAAAGTTCGCGCTCGGAAGGAATCATGTCACCGGCGTGATATTCGTGGTCAATCTTTTCGGTCAGAATATCGACCAGCTGATCGTACAGCGGTTGCTTGCGCGCTCCGATCGCCATCCTATCCTCCCTTTTGCTCGAATTCAGCTACTACCTAGGGTGTTTAGCATTATCTGACTGCTGCACCCGAATCATCAAGAAAACAAAAGCCGCGCGCTCTTTCGAGCACGCGGCTTTTAACATACACATGGCTTAAGGGGTCGGGGTGTGAGCCGCGTAGGGACACACCCCTCAAGCTAGAGCCTTACCAGATGCTCGGCCAGAGACCAAGCGGGCCAGCGCCCAGGATGCCCAGGACGAAGAGCAGGAGAATGCCCTTGGTCGGGGTCCAGCTGTGCTTAGCGAACATGTAGTAAAGCAGCAGCGTAAGCATAAGCGGGACGAGCTTGGGGACGATGGTGTTGAGGGTGTCGGCAACAGAGAAGTTGACCGGATCCTCGGTAACGGTGCCATAGGTAACGGACTCCATGCCGTTGCCCAGGTCGGTGACGCCGCACTCGACAGCGTTGCCGTCAGCATCGGTGGCGGTGAGGGCGTTGCCGTCCTCATCGGTCATGGCCATGGTACCGGCCTCAGCGGTCTCGGTATCGATGCCCTCCATACCGGTGAAGTTCTCGGCCTCCTTCTCGGAGACGATCACGGTATTGGCGGAGAGGCCACGGGTGGTGCCATTGGGGATCTGGAGGTTGATCTGGGTGCCACCCATGGTGACGACCAGGCAACCGACGACGAAGACACCCATGATGGAAGCAGCGCGGGTGAAGGCCTGCATGTTGGCGGTCAGAGCGTCAATAGCGCTGGTGCCAAGCTTGTAGGACCAGTTCATGAGCCAGAAGCGCAGGGCGAACTGGACGGCGTTGAAGATCACCAGGAAGATGATCGGCGCAGCGGCGTTGCCGTTGATGGCCATGTTGGAGGTGATGCCGGCCGTGATAGGCACGAGCGTCAGCCAGAACAGGGCGTCACCGATACCACCGAGCGGGCCCATTGCGGCGACGCGGACGGCGCGAATCGTGGGGATGTCAACCTTGTTCTGCTCGAGCGAAAGCACGATGCCCATAACGAAGGTGACGAGGAACGGGTGAGTGTTGAAGAACTCCAGGTTGTGGCTCATGGAAGCCGCGAGGTCGTTCTTGTTGGTGTGGATCTTCTCCAGACCGGGGATGATGGAGTAGAGCCAGCCGGCGGCCTGCATACGCTCGTAGTTGAACGAGGCCTGCAGGAAGCAGGAGCGCCAAGCCATCTTGTTGAGGGTCTTCTGGTCGAGCTGCGGAGCAGGAGTGAGATCCTCGTAGTGCTCCGGGATCACATACTCATTAGATGCCATCTTCGAAGTCACCTCCGTCAGAAACAGCTGCACCCTTCAGCTCGGTCTGCTGCTGGAAGTCCCAGAAAGCGATGCCGAAGCCGATGAGAGCAAGGATGAGCAGGGCAGGGGTTGCCAGAGAATCGTTGGCAACGGTGATGAGCGCGAGGCCAAAGCCCATGAGGAAGAAGCCCCACATATCGCGGTTCATCATAACCTTGAGCAGGACGGCGAAGCCGACGAAGCGCATCATGCCGCCTGCAGCGGAGAGACCGGTCTGCAGCCAGGTCGGGATGGCGGAAGCGATGGTCTGACCGATGGTGGCGCCAGCGATGAAGAACAGGGTGACGACGACAGCGAAGATCAGGCCGAGCAGGGCCATGGCGAAGTAGTTCAGACGCTCGATACCCTTGGTGTCAGCGTTGTGAGCCATGTTGTCCGCGGAGGACATGAGCGGCGACATAAGCGTGAAGACCAGGGTAACGCCGAGCTGACCAAGCAGAGCGAACGGAATGGCAAGGCCGACAGCCGCGTTGGGCTCGAGGCCCGTGGCGATTGCGAGAATGGCTGCCATGATGCCGCCGATAACGGCGTTAGGCGGCTGAGCACCTCCGATCGGCATGTTGCCGATCGTCATGAGCTGATAAGTACCACCCACGAGAAGACCGGTGTTGAGGTCGCCAAGGATAAGACCGATGACGGCGCCGGTGACGATGGGCTGATAGAGAGACTCGAGGAAGTTGAACTGGTCGATTGCCGCGATGAACGTGACGATGAAGACCAGAGCGACCTGGAAGATCGTGTATTCCATCTTGCTCCTCCTTTCAAAATGTATGTACGCACTTTGGATTTCACGTACAGAATGTCAGGGTTTCACTCCTGACAACGTGGATCACGAGGATTACGAGAAGAGCTTGCTCGTATCCTCAACAGGCGTGCTCGGAACGCGCCTGATCTCCAACTCCACCCCCAATTCCTGCAGCTCTTTAAACGCAGCGACATCCTCGTCGTTAACTGCGACGGAGGTGGCGACTTGGCGCTTTCCTTCCGACATGTGCATGTTGCCGATGTTTACCTTCTTTATAGGCACACCGCCCTTGACGAGCGTAAGCACGTCTTCCGGTGTTTCGGCCACGATGAAGATCTTCTGGCGCGGGCTCGCCTTGCCAATGACGTCGATGGTCTTCTGCAGGGAGAAGAAACGCGTAGCGACGCCGGTGGGAGCGGCCATCTTCATGAGGTTCTGGCGCATTGTGTTGGTCGACACGTCGTCATTAGCGACGAGGATGAGGTTGGAGCCCAGAGTGGAGTTCCACTGGGTGGCAACCTGACCATGAACCAGTCGGTTATCGATGCGGGTAAGAAGAATGTTGGGTTCTGCCATGTTGATCAGCTTCCTTTCGTTGATTGCTGACGACAGTTACTTGATCTCCTGAATCGCGTAACGCGAGACATCTACGACGGCACCGGATCGGACTTTGATTTGGACCTTATCGCCTTCGATGCCCTTGACGGTTCCGTAGATACCGCCGGCGAAAAGGACCTCCTGACCCGGCTTGAGCTCGGTGTGCAGCTCTTTGAAGTACTTCTGCTTCTTCTTCATGTTGATCTGAGACCAGATGGTGTAAATCACACCCATGATGACAAGCAGACCCAAAAGAGCGATCGAAGAGCTCAGGATGCTGGCTCCGAAATCGGCCATTAGATGCCGTCCTCATCGCCGAAGATATCCTCTTCCTCGGCACCAGCGACGGAGGCAACCGTCTGGGCGGTGATGCCCGTCTGGCCAACGGTCACGGCCTGCTCGCCAAGCTCGGCGAGTGTGGCATTGCCGCGGAGGAACAGGAGCTCAATAACCATGGGAAGGTTGGTGCCGGTCAGGACCTCGACGTTGTCGACATCCTGGGCAATCATCATCGACTGATTGAAGGGGGTGCCACCGAGCAGGTCGGTAAAGACGAGCACGCCATCGCACTCCTCGCGCATGGCGGTAATGGCGGCGCGAAGATCCTCACCGTAGGAGGCAGCCTGGTCGCCCTCGAAAGGAACGACGGTAAAAGCGGGCTGGTCGCCAGCGACCATAGCGATAGCGCTTGCAAGGCCGGGTGCGAACTGTCCATGACCGGTAAGAATAAAGCCAACCATTCAAATTTCCCTTCCGAAGGTGTGTACGATCTGAGTTCGATGGTTTTCGGAAGCCAGCGGGCGGGTGCCCTTAAAGCTTCTTGGAAAGCGTTCACTGAAGACCAGTGGTCTCTCAACTGGTAGTAACCACGTGACGTGTTGTTGTCACTATATCACCACAGAAGAGGTCGCTTTCGTTGATTCATACAGTAAAACGTTTTTGCACCGCTCACGGCAAAAAATCGACCGTTTACCGCTCGTTAACACTTCTACCTGCGGTTTTGAAACCGTTTCGAAATGATTCGACGTCAGATCGAGTCTTGCTCTACGTCTAAACAACGTAGGGTGGCTAAAAATCACATGTAGAAAAAATGCAGGTCATTATGAAGATTTGTGAATTGGTCTTTTTGACTTAATACCAGTTAGAACCAGTTTTGAGATTATCGGTGAACGGTAGTTTTTGACCGTTCACCGGAAAATTGCAATCGTTTATAGCCGTTTTTTCTGATGAATTGGGGAGATGCAATGAATCGCTTGCGCGCTCAATAGGCATACCCTAGGGATCTCAGTGGTACAAAAAACCCGCCGGAACGGGTCAATCCATTCCGGCGGGCTCACAGCGTGAATCAGTTGTATGGGCGGGAAAGCCCATCGAGCTTACGCAAACAGGCCGTAGATGCAGATGTTGGCCTTGGCGTACAGACCGTTGGCGTACTCGGTCCACTTGGAGCTGGCGCTCGAGGCCTGGGAGGAATACTGCTGATAGGCGGTGTAGTAGGCGGTCATGGCCTGCTTGTAGGTGGCGCTATCGGCGGTAAAGGCATCGTCAGCGAAGGCCTTGGCATAGGTGCTGTTCTCGTCCTTCCAAGTGCCCTTCGAGCTATCCCACTCGTCGCCAGCAAGGTTGATGATGTAGTCGGCGTAATCCTTGCTCGCGGTCTCCTCGTTGCCGTCGGCAGGCTCGGTCGGAGCAGTCGGCATACTCGCGGAGGTGTCGCCCACCTTCTTCTTGTAGAGCTTCTGCAGCGTCGCGGACTGACGGACAATCTGCTTGGCCTGGTCCTTGGACACGCCATACTGCGTGGCCATAGTCTTGTAGTCGGAGGTGCCGATGGAATCCTCGGCGTACTGCTTCATCTCCTTGGAGGAGACGGTAATGCCCTCGTCCTCGGCAGCGTCGAGCAGGATCTGGTTGCGCACGTAGGACAGGATAACGTCAGCAGACGGAGCGGTGTAGTTGCCGTCGTCATCCTTGACGGTGTCGAGGCTGTACTGGCTCTCGATGGCCTCGCGTGCGGTGATGTCGCTCTTCTTGCCGTTGTAGCTGTAGCTCGCCACGGTCGAATCGAGCTGGTCCTCGGTCAGGGTCGAAGAGCCAACGCCCTTGCCGCCAAAGCCACCGTTGCCCACAAAGAAGCCCACCACAGCAGCAATTACGACGGCGACCACAAAGGCGGCAATCATCGTCTTCTTATGCTTGGAGGCGTGGTCGTCCTCGTCGGCATCGGCGTCGTCGTCCTCGTCCTGCGTCTCGGGCATGAGGTTCTCGTCGGCAGCGTCCGCGGCAATCTGAGCCTCCAGGCGGGCGTCCTCTTCCTCGGCGGTCGTACCGGCGGCAATGTGCTCAGCGGACGTACCGGCAACCAGGTCGATCTTCTCTTCCTCGTCACCGTCGGGGCCCTCGCCGCGCTCGATGATCTGGATGCCGTCAATCTCGTCCTTCTCGTCCTTCTTTTGAATCAGACCCATAGTCAGTTACTCCTTGATGGGAAACAAAGTCCCCAATAGAATACGCCCGACGGAGCGCCGGGCGTATTGATTCTTAGGTTAAACGCAAACACTTAAGTACTATTCAGGCGTTTGCGGGCCATTTGCTTTAGGCCAGGTGCGCAATGACAGCGTCGGCGAAGGCCTGCGTGCCCACGGCGCCCTCAACGGAGCCGGTCTGGGCGCGGCGCACGTCACCGGTAACCTGCTTGCCTTCATCGAGCGTGGCGGAGACGGCGGCGCGAATGCGATTAGCCGCATCGTTCTCGCCCAGGTGGTCGAGCATCATGGCAGCGGAGAGGATCTCGGCCGTGGGGTTGGCGATATCCTGGCCGGCGATATCGGGCGCGGAGCCATGCGTGGCCTCGAAAATGGCGCAGTCGGCACCGATGTTGGAGCCGGGAGCCATACCAAGGCCGCCCACCAGACCAGCGCACAGGTCGCTGACGATGTCACCGTACAGGTTGGGCAGCACCAGGACATCGAAGTCGTTGGGGTTCTGGACCAGGCCCATGCAGGTGGCGTCGACGATCTTGTCGTTGAACTCGATATCGGGGTAGTTGGCGGCCACCTCACGCGCGACGCGCAGGAACAGACCGTCGGTCGCCTTCATGATGTTGGCCTTGTGCACGGCCGTCACCTTTTTGCGGCCACAGCGGCGGGCGTACTCAAAGGCGTACTCCACAATGCGACGGCTCTTGGCGATGGAGATGGGCTTGATCGAGATGGCGGAATCGGCGGCGAAGGTCTTCTGACCCGAGCGCTCGACAAGCTGCGAGAGCTCCTCGACCTCGGCAGCGCCCTCGTCAAACTCGATGCCGGCGTAAAGATCCTCGGTATTCTCGCGAACGATGACAAGGTCGACGTCGCGGAAACGAGAGCCATCGCCCGGCTGCGACAGGCAGGGGCGCACGCAGGCGTACAGGTCGAAGTGCTTGCGCAGGGCCACGTTGACGCTGCGGAAGCCCGTGCCGACCGGCGTGGTGATGGGGCCCTTGATGGCAACCTTGGTCTCGGCGACCGCATCGAGCACGTGCTGGGGCAGCGGCGTGCCAAACTCGTCCATGACGCCGGCACCGGCCTCCTGGACGTTCCAGCTGATCTGGACACCGGTGGCCTCGACCACGCGGCGCATGGCCTGCGTAATCTCGGGACCGATACCGTCACCGGGAATCAGGACTACATCGTGCGCCATAATCTGTTACTCCTCGTCTTCGGCGTCGTCAGATTTTTTAACGCTAGCACGCTTCTTCTTTTTGGAGAGATCCAGGCCAAAACGTTTAACAAGCATTTCGCAAATTTCGCTCGAACGGGCCTTGAGATAGCTGCCCTTGCCGTTCTCGGCGTCGAACTTAAGGCGCAGCGCGAGCTTCTCGGCGACTTCGGCGTCGATCTCGCCCTGGCCAAACTCGTACAGGCAACCGAGCATGTCGCGATACTCGAGGTCGCCGTGGTAGCACTGGATGGCCTCGTCCAGGATAGGCCAGGCCTCGCGCGAACGCTCGACGCTCGTGGCGCCCCACACGCACAGCAGGCGGAAGGCGGCGTAGCGCAGCGTGGAGGAAAGCTCGTCGAACAGCGCGGTCTCGGCGCCCTCAAAGGCGTCGCCCATCTGCTCGGGGCAGGTGGTGGCGAGCGCCGTCAGGGCATCGAGGGCCTCCCAGCGGGTCTGAGCCTCGGGGCGGTCGAGCGCCTCGATCAGCGCGGGCACGCAGGGCACGACGCGCTGCGGATCGCGCTCGGCCAGCAGGTGCAGCACGCGGGCGGCAAACTGGCGGATGCGGCGCGTGGGGCAGCCGAGCTCCTGGACCAGACGGTCGACGGCGTTCTCGTTCTCCTCTGCCAGCTGAAGCTGTGCCAGCTCCTCGTCGGTGAGCTGTTCATCTTTGTTTTCTGCCATAGTTACCTCTTCTTATTTCTTGGTGTGCTTGCCAGCACCCTTGCTGTCATCGGTGACCGAGATGAGTTGTCGGTCGGCAGCGCCATCGCGACGTGCGCGGCGGCGCTCCTCGGCGTCGCCCGCGTCGGCGGCGGCGCGATGGGCCTTATTGACGTTAAAGACCTCGTCATGCTTGCGCCACGGACCAACGGACTCGCCAAAGCTCATCTTAAGGCCGGCGATAAAGCCGCCAAGCCAGCCGATCGGCGCAAACTGCACCAGCGGGAACAGCGAGAACACCCAGGTCAGCAGGATGACTGCCGCAGCACCCGCAAAGTTGGCGATCCAGTAGTCGCGCTTGGTGATGACGCGCTTTTCGCAGGCCCACTGGCCGCACAAAAAGCCGATGTAGATCGCAAAGATAAAGAGCACCAGCGCGAGCACCACGAACGTCCAGCTCATGTGTGCTACTCCTCGTGATGATGGCCGCAGCAGCACTCGTGGCCGTCATCGTGGCCGTGACCGCCGCAGCACTCGTGGTCCTCGCCATAGTGGTGGCCGCAGCCGCACTCGTGGTCGTCGCCGTGCTCACCGCAACCGCAGCCGTCCTCGTGGGCGCCGTGCTCCTCGGGGCGATACTGAGACCAGTCCAGACCGGCGGCGATGGCGTCGGCCTCCTCCTTGTAGAGCACTGTGATGGCCTGGGTGCCCAGCTTGGCGCCACCGATGGCGTCGAGCATGTCGTAGAGCGTAAAGGCCACGTCGGCGCCGGGCAGCGCGAGCTCGCGGTCGTCGGCGTAAGCGAGTGCCAGGCGCAGGTCCTTAATGAAGTGCTCGACCATAAAGCCGGGCTTGTAGTCGCCGTCGAGCGCCTTGGGAGCGAGGCTCTCCATGGCGCCGGACTTACCGGTACCGCCCAGGATCATCTCGCGGGTCTTCTCCAGATCCAGGCCGTTGAGCTCGGCAAAAGCCATGGCATCGGCCATGCCGACCATGCAGGCGCCCAGCGACACCTGGTTGGCGAGCTTGGCAGCCTGGCCCTTGCCGGCGCCATCGAAGCAGCAGATGTTGGCCGCGAAGGTGGCCAGGATGTCGCGGACCGGGGCGATATCGTTCTCGGTGGCACCCACGATAGCCGTGAGCGTGCCGGCGATCGCGCCCGACTCGCCGCCGGTGACGGGGCAGTCAAATGCCATGCGGCCGGAGACCTGGGCGGCCTCGGCGATGTCGCGCGCGAGCTCGGGCGAGCTCGTGGTGAGGTCGATCAGCACCGCGCCCGGCTTGGTGCAGGCCAGCAGGCCGTCGCCCGCCAGGTAGAGCTCCTCGACCTCGGAGGGATAGCCCACCATGGTAAAGACGACATCGGCGTTTGCCGCGGCCTCGGCCGGCGTGTCGGCCCAGACGGCGCCGCGCTCGACGAGTGCAGCGGCCTTGGACTTGGTGCGGTTGTTGACCGTGACGGGATAGCCGGCATCCAGGATGTGGCCGGCGATGGGGGCACCCATGATTCCGGTGCCGATGAATGCGACGGAGAGCTTGTTTGCCATGAAACCTTTCCTTTTGGGTTGGGTGTTGTTACCAGGTTGAATACTCAGCGCCGGCGCTTGAACTGCGGGGCGCCTGTGGTCGTAGCGCCTGCCTATTCGCCGCGCACGCGGCGCGCGATGCGATCGGAAAGCGAGGCCTTCTCAGCGCGGTTCTTGCCCCAAAACGCGCAGGCCACCATGCCGGGACCCACGTGCGAGCCAATGGTGGGGCCCACGGAGCTGCGGATGATGGTGACGTCGGCGCAGCCCTCCTCCTTGCGGATGGCGGCCTCGAGCCAATCGCCGTCCTTCTCGGCATCGGCCGTCATGATGGCGATGGGCATGGTGCGATCGGGCACGTAGTTCTCGCGGAACGACTTGAGGATGGACTTGAGCGCCTTCTTGCGGCCGCGGTTGACGCCGATCAGCGACAGCGAGCCGGCCAGGTCGTAGGAGAGCTCGGGCTTGACGTCGAGCTTAGCCGTGAGCTGCGCTGCCGCGGGCGGAATGCGGCCGCCGGCCGCCAGCGCGTCAAAGCTCTCGAGCGTAAAGTAGCCGTGGACGTAGGTCTTGGCCTCATTTGCCCATTCGACCAGCTGCTTGGCGGTGAGTCCCGCCGAGCGCTGGCGGACGGCCTCGAGCGCCAGCAGCTCGCCGGTCGCGCAGGGCAGGGCGTTATCCACCACGTACAACTCAAAGTCGGGATACTCGGCACGCACGGCATCTGCCGCCTGGCACGCGGAGTTGTAGCTCGACGACAGCGCCGAGGTAAAGCACAGGTAGACCGTGGGCGTGCCCTCTTTGGCGCACTCGGTAAAGAACTCGATATAGCGACCGAGCGACACAGCCGAGGTGGACACGCGGGCGCCGGCGCGCATGCGGTCGTAGAACTCCTTGGGCGTGATGCTCGACCAGATGTCGTCCGTGCGCTCCTCGCCATCGATGATGAAGGGGAAGCCCAGGATATCGACATCGAGGTTCGCGGCGACCTCGGGGCTAAAGTCGCAGCAAGTATCGACGACGATGCGGCAGCGGTCCGAGTGACCGGTGGATGCGGCCTTGTCCATCAAAGCGACTCCTTACGTAAAAAGGCGGCCACCCGCATGGGATGGCCGCCAGCCGTTAACTCATGCAAGTTAACGTATTTTACTCGTCAAGTGTTTCGATACGGGGCTTGATGATGCCATATCCACCATTCTTACGGTGATACACCACATTGATGAGGCCAGTCGTCGCGTTCTCGAACACGTAGAAGTCGTGGCCCAGCAGATCGGTCTGCACCAGCGCCTGCTCCTCAGTCATCGGGGTGACGTCGATGACCTTCTCGCGGACGAGCAGGTCGTCCTCCTCCTCGGGCAGCAACAGGTCGGCCAGATCGTCGACGCGCTCGACCGGCGCGACGTCCGCAGCGCTGGCACCGCCCTGGCGGTTGTCAACGACCTTGGTCTTGAACTTGCGCAGCTGGCGGGTGACCTTGTCGGCGGAGAGGTCGATGGCGGCGTACATATCGGCACCGTGCTCGGCAACACGAATCACGGAACCGCGGGCGCGAACCGTGACCTCGACGATTGCCGGGTTGGGGTTCGAGGGGTTCTTCTCATAGCGAAGTACAACGTCGACCGTCATGGGCTCGATATCGAAAACCTTGAGCGCCTCGCCGATCTTCTCATCCACATGCGCACGCAGAGCATCGGTTACCGTCGTCTTGCGTCCAGAAACCTTGATATCCATACGTGGCTCCAATCTGCCTCGGGGACTTACTGTACTGGCTATGTACCCATTGCCGTGCATTTAATCACGCGGATTCTCAAAGACCCGAATAACGATTGCTTGATACCACATACCGAAGTCTCGCACTTTTCTGTGGCAAAGTGCGCTATAGGAGGGCGTTTGCTGCTATGTTTTTGACCCTGGAAATTGGCTTTGACCTGCTGGTTTTATGGATATGAAAAAGCCGGGCTCCCCCGTTGGGGAAGCCCGGCTTTACGTGTTGAAACCGTGAAGAGGTGTCCTTCCTAGCGTATAGGAAACACCACCCCTAGCAATAACTAGCTGTTGAGCTTGTTGATGTCATCATCGGTGATGGTGCTCTCCTGGCTGGACGACTTGTCTTCGGAGGACGCACCCTCGCTGCTCGAATCGGAGGACGCCGACTCACTGGATCCGGTGTCGGTCGACTGCACGTCGGCGCCCGAGACCGTCTTGGTAGTGAGATCGTAGGGCATCGTGCCGTACCAGACGGAGTGGACCGCCTCGAGCGTGCCATCAACCGTGATACCGTCGAGAGCATCGCTCACGGCACGGCACAGCTCGTCGTTGGCCGCGAGGCCTGCGACGCCGAGCGTCGAGGGCGTCTCGAGCGTGCCGACGTAGGAGATCTGGCTTATCAGGCGCGCGAGGTAGCCGCCGGCCGTGGAGTCGCAGATCACGTAGTCGACCTCGCCGGACTCGAGCGCCTCAAAGCACTCGTTGATGTTGGAGAAGGTCTTTTGGTTGGCCGTAATGCTCTGCTTGGCGAGCGCTTCCTGCGAGGCAGAGGAAGTCTGAACGCCCAGGGTAGCGGTGTTAAGCGTTTCGGTGGAGACGCTCAGCGACTCGCCGTCGCTCGTCTTTCCGAACACGGCGGCGGCGTCATACAGGCAGGTACCGAGCGTGCTGATGTCGCCGTTCGTGGAATTGATGTCGCCAATGAAGATATCGGCCTTTTTGTCGCCAAGCGCTGAATCGGCAGAAGACGCATCGACGAAGGCGACCTTGAGGCCCATACGACTTGCGAGAGCGCGTGCGGCGTCGACCGCGTAGCCCGTAAGGTTGCCATCGGCGCCCTGCATGGCCTGCGGGGCATCAGAAGTATCGAGGGCGACCGTCAGGGTACCGGGGGTGACCAGGGAATCGTCCGACACCGTAGGGGTGACGGTCTCGCGCTCGATCTGGTCAATCGTGGGCGTCGTGAACGTGGACAGTGGATTGAACGCGCATCCGCTCAGACCCAATACGGCAATGACCGCCGCGGTCCCAGCACCTAACCGAGCCGCGTGCATCAAGCTGCCCCTTACCATGTCCACTACCCTGCCTTCTGTGTCGTATACAATCCGTGCGTTGCGCGGAATATCGGGTTGTTCCCACCAGCTGACCTGGTATTTGACCCCACACTTGCGCACCGGGGTGTTTGCTCGGGAGGCCGTAGCCACCTTCACGACTGGCCCGCTCGCCCGCGAGGCGGTATTGCCCCAAAGAAAGTAGAACGGACGGTGCGGCTTACATCTAGGACGCGCCATGATCGCGCCGCGCGCACGCGGTCGCTTACGTGGATCCCTTTGACCGCGTCTGTCTTGGACTAGGATGGACATTTCGTCCGTCCGCAACCACAGCCCGGCAGGAACGTAGCGCATTATAGCTAAGTTCAAGCTAAAGTTTAAGGTTAGGGGCGCCATTCGCACCGTGAGCACAGATTTTGCAGGTCGGAGCGGACCATTCGTGCCCCCATGAAGCCCGGAGCTCCCCTACGGGGAGCTCCGAGGCACCCGTCCCCGGGTGCCGTGTGCAAAAAACGGCAAATATGAGTACTGTTACCAATTTGGTGACAGGCAATTTTGACCTCTCGGGCAAGATTTGCGCTCATTTCCGTTAACATGGCTCTTAGATATTCTACATTTGTTTATTATCTTCTTACTTTACGGCATTCTCAGATTCCAAATTCCTTGATTTTGCTGCTACTAACCTAGTAACAGTACTCATATTTGCCATTTTTTGCACAGAGCCCCTGAACGAACCCCCTTTGAAGCCATACAACTAAGCTGGTTTAAGCCCAAAGCACGCTCGGAGCGTGTTCAGCAGAGCATCTTGCTTCTTTCGACGAGCCTCTACGCGGTTTTGGTACCGCTTGCCCATGCGCTGGTGGATGCGCCATGCGAGGGCTTCCATCGCTTCCATGTCGCAGAGCATTTCGTTGTTGACCGTCGCGACTTCGATTCCCATAGTAATCAAACCCGTGTTGCGTTTTTCATCATGGATACGTCCCCTCCGGGAGGAATGGCCCTGCTCACCGTTGTATTCCAGGTCAAACCGAGCTGCTTCCTGGTACGCATCGCAAATCGCATGGGGCATCCCCGAGATTGCCTGCGCGCGGTCATCGAACTCGATCTTGTAGTCGGTCTTAAAGGGGCCGCAGGCAAATCCGCCATAGGAAAACGGAAGCGAAAACAGGGCGAGCATGATGCACTCCATGGGTGAGCGCAGGTTTTCTGACAGGTAGGGGCACAGGCGCAGCAGCCGTTTGGCATCGCCTCCCTTGCATACCGCGAGATAGTCCATCAGGCGCTCGGGCGTCAGAACCGGCTCGACCTCAAAGTAGCCCACGTCTGGCGGCTGGTCCTTATCCTTTGCAAGTTTGTTCGCGACAGGCGATGTGTAGGGCGGCAGAAACTTGCCGCGATCGCTCAGTGAAATCTTGGAGCATAGCTCCTGGGCCAGGGCAAATGCCTGAATGCAGTCAACCTCGCGTGCAACGGCAACACAAAGGGCCTCGGGAGATAGGCTGTACACCCCCGGTTCCACCTCTAGAATCGAGCCGGCCGGCAACCCCGCGGAGCAGACAGACCAACTCACGCCAGGTATGCGGCGGCGCTGCGCCGCGGACCCCACCAGCAGGCACAGGTCTTCTTGCACTTCGCCGCTTTTGACTCCAATTCGCACCAGGTCGGGATGGTAGATATCCTCGGTCGAGGGCGATGACGCGCTCAGTACGCGGCGCTCCTCCTCGGGCTCGAGGTCCTTCCAGCCGATGTAGCCCATCTGCCGGCGCTCGGCTCGAATCATGCGCAGCGCCGAGGCACCCGTCAGGATCACGGAAGCAGCGAGCTGCTCTTTTGTCGGCTTGTTGCACTGCTTGATTGTTATCGCCACATGAACCACCCCTACCAAACGCGTGCGACAGCAAGGCCATCAACGGCCGCGGCACCGGCGCGCTTGAGTTCCGCCGAAGCCGCTGCCATCGTCGCACCCGTAGTGATAACGTCGTCAATGAGCAGCAGACGGCGGCCCCGAACATCCTCGACCGTCTCGTACATGCCCCGGGCACGCTCGCGGCGTTCCTCACGACCGAGTTCACGCTGGTCGCCATGGCCGTACTTAACGAGGGCATCGAGCAGCGGCACACCCGACAGCTCGCAAAACGGGCGCGCAATGGCCTCCATATGATCAAAGCCGCGCCGCCGAAACGCCGCCGCCGTCGCAGGCACAAACACCACCGCATCGGCGCCGGACAACACACCTCCATAGCGATCGGGCGCTACGATCTGGGCATGCAGGGCGGTGTCGTAGAGCAGCTCTGCCAGATACGGCGCCAGGCGTCGCTCGCCGGCATCTTTGTACGCTTTAATGATGCGCGGCAGCGGGTGCACATAGACGGCGCACGCCAAGCAGCGATCGAGCGCCTCGGCCATTGCCGAGGACGCGCCCTCGACCGAGCACTCGGTACACAGCAGGTCTCCAAACGGGGCGCCGCATCGAGTGCAGCTATGCCGCGAGTCAATGAGCGCAAGCGCCGACAGACAGTCTTGGCAAATAAGCGCACCGGCGCGCTCGCAACCGGCGCATCGCGTGGGCGACAACGCCTCAAGCGCCTCGTGCGTCGCGCGCTCGGCAAACGGTAGTAATTCATCCGCAAACGGCAGGGCGCCAACCCCTTGCAGGCAACCCAACACATTCAAATGCCTCTTCAAGACACAACCCTCCCTACGTTCGGTCGCAGGGAGGGTTGTTGATTCAGCGCTATGATACCCCGACGCGTTTGGAGTCAGGCAGGTTAAATCCGTTTGCGGGCGCTATTCGCCGGCAGGCGGTTGCGGCACGGACGAGTTTTGGGTCGAACCCTCGCCGCCATCCTGACGCGGCTTGCGAGAGCGACGACGGCGACGGCGCTTCTGGCCCTGGTCGGCCGAACCCTCGCCACCACGATCCTCGCGCGGCTCACGCTCGTCGCGGGCGGCGCCGCGCGCGGCCTTGGCAGCCGCTCCTCCGCCGTCACCGGGACGACGGCGCGTGACCTTGACCTCACCATCCGAAACCTGATCGGCAACGGAAGGCACCGAGGGCTTCTGCTGCGCGCCCGAGGAATGGCGACGGCGCGGACGCGGCGTGCGTTCCCCCTCGCCACGCGGCTTGCCGCCCTTGTCGGCAGGTGCATCGGAACCAGAACCACCCTTGGGAGCGGCGCCGGCCTCGCGAGCTGCGGCAGCGCGGAAGGCATCCTCGCGCTCATCACTCGACAGATGACGGCGACGACGGCGCGTGGGGTTCATGCCACCGCCGCGGGTTTGCTGCTGGGGCTGCTGAGCCTCGCGCTCGCGGGAGGCATTCTTGCCTGTAGCCGCGGTCTCGCCGGCATCGCCCGAGTCCGCACGCTTGCGACGGCGACGGCCACCGGCGGCTTCCTCGGCCTCGGGCGCTTCGGCCTTGCCGCGGCCCTTACCGCGGCCGCGGCCCTCGCCCTGGCCCTGACCAGCGCGGGCATCGGCGTCCGCATCGCGGCGGCGGCGCTTGGGCATCGACGTGCCCGCCAGACGGTCGGCGCTCGACAGACCATCCCCCACGTCGACGCCGTTCTCGCGGTCGAGCTCCATAAGCGCCAGGCGCATCTCGGGCGACTCGATGCGCTCGAGCACATCGCGCGTCACGCAGTCGGGACGGCAGTTGCAGCCCTGCTCGGCCGCCTTCTTTTTGCAGCCCTCGGAGCAGGTCATATCGGCCAGGTTGACCTTAAAGACCTTGCCGTTCTCCAGGCGCAGAACCAGCTGCTCGCGCGGCGTGTCATATTCCTGGATACGCGCCTTGCCGAGCGGCGTATCGATAAGCGTCTTCTTTTTGGGCGCGCGGCTCTTAAAGTCCTTGTATGCCTCGAACTCGTAGCGCAGGCAGCACATCAGGCGGCCGCAGACGCCGCTGATCTTGGAGGAATTGAGCGGCAGGTCCTGCTCTTTTGCCATGCGGATCGAAACCGGCTCAAACTGTCCGCCAAAGCGCGCGCAGCAGAGCTCCTGGCCGCACTGGGCATAGCCGCCCACCAGGCGGGTCTCGTCGCGCACGCCGATCTGGCGCATGTCGACGCGGATGTGCAGCGTTGAGGACAGGTCCTTGACGAGCTGGCGAAAATCGACGCGCTCCTCGGCCGCAAAGTAGAACACGGCCTTCTCGCCGCCAAACAGGTACTCGACGCCCACCGGCTTCATCTCGAGGTTGAGCTCCTTGACCAGGCGGCGGAAGTCGACCATGGCCTCGTCGCCCTGGATGGCCAGGTCGTCGGCAAGCTGCAGGTCGATGTCACTCGCCACGCGCAACACGGGCTTGAGCGGCTGGCCGATCTCGTCTAGCGGCACCTCGAAGGGATCGGCCGTGACCAGGCCGATCTCGGTTCCGCGCTCGGTGGAGCAAATAGCGTAATCGGCCTCGAGGATATCCAGATCCTGCGGGTCGAACCACAGGTCGCGCGAGGCGTAGGTAAACTTAACGGGTACGACTAACGGCATTTCAGTGCCTTCCTGATATCGAACAGCATGACCTCGATGGCCAGCTGGGGAGTAACGTTTCTGGCGATGTTGCGCTCGGCGGTTGCGACCGCCTCGAGCGCCTGGGTGGCACCCGCAACATTCGTCGCGGCGGCAAGCCGACCGATCGTGTCGCGCACGTCTTCGTTCACCACGTCGGCCGCCTCATCCTGAAGCGTCAGCAGCACGTCGCGCATGAGCGTCCGCGCGCTCGCCAGCGCTTCCATGATACCCGAACGCTCGCGCGCGTTGAGTTCGCGCTTGTTGCGGTCCTCAAGCTGCTTCAATGCTCCACGCGACAGATAGTCGGCATTTTGCTCGAGCACCTTTTCCTGCGTGGACTTGACCTCGGCGAGCGGCGCCTTAACGGCGACGATGAGCGATTTGGCGCGGCTGAGCACGTCGGCCTCGTCGGCGGCGATGAGCGAATCGATGGCGCGGACCATCTGACGACGGGCGTCCTGGCGCTCGGCGCTCTTGAGAAACTCGATGCCGCGCGTGGGGCTTCCCGCCACGGCGACGGCCATGCGGCAACGCGCGGGGTCCTGGCCGGTCGCACGGCTCACGGCCTGCGCGGCAACGGCGGGCGATACCAGCCGAAACGGCACGCACTGGCAGCGACTCACGATGGTGGGCAGCATCACGTCGGCCGAGGTGCCCAGCAAGATGAACATGACGCCCTCGGGCGGTTCCTCAAGCGTTTTGAGCAGCGCGTTGGCGGTGTTGGCGCGCAGCTGCTCGGCGCGGTCGATAATGTAGACCTTGGCCTTGGCGCGGATGGGCGCGAGGGGCACGTCGTCGAGCAGCTCGCGGGTTTGCGCGATGAGGTAGCCCGTAGCGCTCTCGGGCGTGTAATAGTGCACGTCGGGATGTGTATGGCGGGCGACGCGCACGCAGCTGTCGCACGATCCGCAGCCGTCCTGCTCGCACAGGAATGCCTGGGCGAGCGCCCACGCGGCGTCGAGCTTACCGGCGCCGGGAGCGCCCAAGAACAGGTAGGCGTGCGATGCGCGGCCGCTGGCGACGGCGTTGGTCAAATAGTCACGCACGCGTTCTTGAGTATCGAGCTTTGCGAGCAGGCTTGCCTGAGCGGGGGCCATGTTACTCAGCCTCCTGGGCAAGCGCGGCGGCAACGGCATCCTGCGGAATGTCGAGACCGTATGCGCGAACCTGCTCAACCGTCTGCGCGAAGACATCTGCGATCGGCGCGGTAGCATCGATAAGCTTTACGCGGTTCGGCTCCTCGGCAGCGATGGTACAAAAGCCCTGGTAAACACGCTCTTGGAAGGCCATGCCCTTGGCTTCCATACGATCTGTCGCGCCGCGGGCGGCCATGCGCAGCGCCGCCTGCTCGGGCGTGATGTGGTAGACGAGTGTGAGCGCCGGGTGCGTACCGGCGACGGCCAGGTTGTTGGCATCGCGCACCATCTGGCGATCGAGGCCGTCGGCAAACGCCTGGTAGCAGGTTGTGGAATCGTAGAAGCGGTCACACAGTACCACCTTGCCGACAGCAAGGGCGGGTGCGATGACCTCGTGCACCAACTGGGCGCGCGCTGCCTCGTAGAGCAGCAACTCGCAGGTGTCGCCCATCGCCGTATTGGCGGGGTCGAGCAACAGAGCACGGATCTTTTCGCTGATGGCAGTGCCGCCCGGTTCGCGCAGGCTCACAACCTGGTGGCCAGCGAGCTCGAGCGCACGGGCGAGCAGGTGCGCCTGCGTGGACTTGCCGGCACCGTCGACGCCCTCGAGCGTGATAAAGCTATGTTGAGCAGGCTCAAAAGCCATGGGCGCAGCCCCTTCCTACAAGGCGCGTAAATGCGAGTTACAGCAACCAAGCCATGATACCCCAGTGCTCGGCACGTCCCAAATCCCACCTAGCCAATGGCTACTCAGGCGGCAGTTAGGGACGTTCCTAAACTGCCGGCCGAAAAGGAACGTCCTCAACTGCCGGCTTTTTGGGGTGCTGGGTATAATCGTCGTATTGCATTGAAATGTGGCGAAAGGAGTGGCAATGTCTCGGTATTGCGCCTCGTGCGGCAAGCTTCTTGCAGATGATGCCAAGTTCTGCACCTCGTGCGGTGCACCCGTTGAGCAAACAGCCGCGGACGATGGCCAGCCCGCTTTTGAGCAGACCGGCACCCTCGATACGCCGCAAACCAAACCGGACGACCCCCTCGCCTATCGCCCCGACCCCGCCGCAAGCCCTGTGTCGGTCGAAACCACGCAGCGCATCCCTGCCGTAGGTGGCTCGCCTCAGCAGCAGCCGGCACCTGCATACGCGCCCGTTCAGTCACAAGCGCCCGCTCCCAAGAAGAGCGGCACCGGACCACTTGTCGCCATTATCGTTGTGTTGGTGGCGATCATCATCGCCCTGGTCATCTTCTTTGTGATCAAACCGTTCGACAGCGCTTCCACGCAGACGACTGCCGAGGTAGCCAAGCTGCACCGCGATGTCGACGACGATGACCTAAAGCCCCTCGGCAATCCCAACAGCCTGTACGACGATGATGACGATGACGACGATGACGACAGCGAGGCAACGCTCTCCGAGCAAAACCTCTACCGGCGACTGAGCGAATACTACGATCTGCTCGAAGATCTCGACAGCCAGGTCCGCGCCTGCGCGCAGGTCTTCAACGGCAGCTATCTGGAAGAAGATCGCACCACCCGTCAGAATCTCGCCGATGTTGCCGAGCGCACGGAAGACACGATCGAGCAGTATTACGACATCGTCGAGGACCTGGACGTCCCCACGAGCTCCAAGAACTACAGCTCCTGGAAGGACATCATCGCTCTGTACGACGACCTGGATCACCGCATTGACGCGATCTGCGACGCTTGGGAGATCAGCCTGAAGTACTCCAAGCCCGAGGACCACAAGGACGAGATCGTGGCGCCGCTGGCACGCGACAACGTGGCAGGCACCAACGACAACAAGTACCGCCTGGACTTTGAGGACCGCTATCCCGGTGCCGCACCCGTCGAGGTGAACTAGTTATTGGGGACGTTCTTAAACGACTAGTCATTAAAGAACGTCCCCAATGACTAGGTAGCAAAAACGAGCGAGGATTTTGAGGTCCTCGCTCGTTTTTGTTTTGGGCAATGTTTCGACCGCGTCGTTACTTGTCAGCAGCGGTCTTCTTGGTAGTCGACTTCTTCGCGGCCGTCTTCTTCGCCGTCGTCTTCTTGGCCGCACTCGTCTTGGTCGCAGTCTTGCGACCGCGGGCGGGCTTCTTCTCCTTGGTCGGGCAGTCCATGTTGACGCAGATGCGCCACGGGCCGCGCGCCGTGTTGACCACCACGATGGGGGCGCCGCACTCGGGGCAGGTCTCGCCCGTTGCCTCGAGCTTGCCACGCGCCGGCAGCGGATAGCTCACGCCGCAGTCATCGTAGTTGGTGCAGCGGATAAAGCGCTTGCCGCTCTTCTCGCTCTTATGCGCGATCAGGTCGCCATGGCGTCCGGCCTCGGCACACACCTTGCACTCGCCCACCTTAAGGTCGGGCTCGTAGTTGGTGGGACACGTGGGGTTCACGCAAATCTCGAAGGCCTTCTGGCGGAACGGCTGGCATTTGATGCGCGGCGCGCCGCACTCGGGACACACGGCCGCCTCGCCCTCGAGCGGACTCACCTTGACGCCGCTCGGCACCGGATAGGTCACGTCGCAGTCGGGCCAGCCCATGCAGCCGATAAAGCTGCCGCGGGTCTTGGCGCTCGTCTTCATGACCAGGTCCTTGCCACACTTGGGGCAGGCGCCCACGCGCGCATCGGCCGTGACGGCGTCGCTGATGGCGTCGCCCAGCTCCTGCGTGTGCTTGAGCAGCTCGTCGAGCACGCCGGCCAGCAGCGCGCGCGAGTGCGTCACGACATGCTCCTCGGTATCCTCGCCGCGCTCGACGCGGGTCATGTCGCCGTCGAGCTCGCTCGTCATATCGGGGCTCGTGATGCGCGGGGCAAACTGCGTCAGCGCGTCGATGATGGCGATGCCCAGCTGGCTCGGCTCCACGGGATCGTTTTTGAGGTAGCGCACGGCGTACAGGCGCTCGATGATGCTCGCGCGCGTGGACTTGGTGCCCAGGCCGCGCTTCTCCATCTCCTGCACGAGCTTGCCCTGGCTGTAGCGCGCAGGCGGCTCGGTCTGCTTGGCCTCGAGTTTAATGTCGAACACGTCGACCGTATCGCCCTGCTCCAGCGGCGGCATCTGCTCGTCGCGCTTAAGGCCGTACGGGTAGGCCTCGCGGAAGCCCGGGGTCACGAGCACATCGCCCGAGGCCACGAACGGCTCGCCGTTGACGTCGAGCTCGAGCTTGGTGTTCTCGATGGTCGCGGGGCCCATGAGCGTCGCCAGGAAGCGGCGGGCGATGAGGTCGTAGAGCTTGCGCTGGCCGCCGTCGAGCGTGGACGGATCGCCCTCGCCCGTGGGATAGATCGGCGGGTGGTCGGTGGTCTCGACCTTGCCGCGCGTGGGCTTCATGGGACCGGCGAGCACCTTTTTACACACGGGCGCCAGCGCCGGGTTGATCTTTGCCAGGTCGCTCACCACGGCGCCCAGATCGAGCGTTGCGGGATACACGGTGTTGTCGACACGCGGGTAGCTGATGAGGCCGGCCATGTAGAGGGACTCCGCGATGCGCATGGTACGCGCAGGCGAGATGCCCTCGGCCGCGGCGGCAGCCTGCAGCGATGTCGTCGCGAACGGCGTGGGCGGCTGCTGCTTGCGCGAGCGTTTGGTCACCGCGGCAACGGTCGCCGTCGTGGCGCCGTCAACGTGGCCGTACGCCGTCTCGGCGGCATCCTTGTCGGTAAAGCGCGCCGTCTTGTGCGCGATCTTAAAGCGATCGTCCTCGGCAGCGCCCTGCGCGGCGCCCATGCCACGAATCTGCCAATAGTCCTCGGGCACAAACGCCATGCGCTCGCGCTCGCGCTCAACCACCAGGGCGAGCGTCGGCGTCTGCACGCGGCCGGCGGAGCGCACGTTGCCAAAGCCGCCGAACTTGGCGAGCGTCAGGTAGCGCGTGAGCACCGCGCCCCAGATGAGGTCGATGTGCTGGCGGCTCTCGCCGGCGTCGGCCAGGTTCTGGTCGAGCGAGACGAGGTTATCGAAGGCCTGCGTGATCTCGGCCTTGGTAAACGAAGAATACTGGGCGCGGGCAACCGGCAGGTCCGGCGCAACCTCGCGCACCTTGTTGAGGGCGTCCGAGCCAATCAGCTCGCCCTCGCGGTCGAAGTCCGTAGCAATGATGACGCTGTCGGACTTTTTAGCGAGATTCTTAAGCGAACGAATGAGCTCCTTCTCGGCCGGCAGCTTAATGACCGGCGCCCAGGTGAGGTAAGGCAGGCTCTCGAGCTTCCAGCCCTTGATGGAGATGCCGTCGGCAAGGAACGGCTTGCGCTTGGTGTCGTAGGGCGGACGAGCCAGGCCGTCGGGCATATCGGCCGGCAGCATCTCGCCGTCCTCGGTCACCGAATACCAGCCCAGCTTTTTATCGAACAGCACGCTGTCGCAAAAATCGGGCGCCAGGATGTGACCGGCCAGGCCAATGGTCACGCACTCCTCGCCCTTCCACTCAAAACGGTAGATAGCGGTGTTGTACACCTTGTCCTTTTTGGGCTTGCCCGTGGACAGACGCTCGGCGATCTGTCGCGCAGCGTCGTTTTTCTCGGCGATGATGAGCTTCAAAAGAGGCTCCTATCTCGTGTCTTTGCGGCTACGCCCGCCTGTATGGCGGCCGACTTACGCCCTTGCTTGCTCGATCTGCCCGATGAGCCAATCGCACCAGGCATCCATGCCCTCGCCCTTGCGCGCGCTCACGGCAAACCGCGGCGCCTGCGGATTGAGGTCATCGAGTGTCTTAGTATACCTATCCATGTCAAAATCGAAAGCCGGGGCAACGTCGACCTTGTTGAGCAGCTGCGCACCGGCGTGCTGGAAGATGCCCGGGTACTTGATGGGCTTGTCGTCGCCCTCGGGCACCGAGAGGATCATGATGGACAGGTTCTCACCCAGGTCAAAGTCGACCGGGCAGACCAGGTTACCAACGTTTTCGATAAAGATGACGTCGATGTTCTCCAGGCCCACGGCTTGGTCGAACGCGTCAACGGCCTCCATGATCATGTTGCCCTCGAGGTGGCACAGACCGCCCGTGTTGATCTGGATGGCGGGCATGCCGGCTTCCTTCATGGTGATGGCGTCGACGTCCGAGGCGATATCGCCCTCGATAACGGCGCAGCGAAGGCCCGCCTTGTCGCGCAGGCGCTCGTTGGTGCCCAGGATCGTGGTGGTCTTACCCGAGCCGGGGCTCGACAGCACGTTGATCACGTAGGTGTTTGTCTCTGTGAATCGCTGACGCAGCTGATCTGCAAGGCGCTCATTGCGCGACAGGATCGGCGACGCGATATCAATCGTTTTCTCAGCCATACTCGGCGCTCCTTACTTTTGCCCCTTTATACCCCATCACGAGATGGCTGGGCGGGCTAATCGTCGGGGGTTTCGATCTCGATGCTCGCGATATCGAGCTCACGGCCATGCAGCAGGCGCACGTTGGCACCGCCGCACTGAGGACAGCGGCAGTGAAAGCGGTCGTGCTCAAACACCTCGCCGCAGTCCAGGCACTCGCTTTGCGGATGAATCTCCTCAACAGCGAGCTCGCAGCCCTTCGTGAGCGGATCCTCGTCGCGAAACGTCTCCCACGCAAAGTCGAGCGCCTCTCGCACGACCTCGGTCATATCCCCGATGCGCAGCGTTACCAAAACGGCGCGCGAGGCCCCCGCCCCACGCGCCGCGCGAATCACTGTATCGAGTATGCCGTTGACAATGCCAACCTCGTGCATACCGATTTACTCCTCGTCGCCCTCGTCGTCCGAGAACAGGTCCAGACGGCTCACGAACAGGCCCTCCTTGCCCTCGCGCGCGGTGATGACCACGCGGGCAACGGCGAGCGAGATCTCGTAGAGCGAGAGCAGGGCGCCGTACATAAGGCCCAGGGTGACGGGCGAGCCGTCGGGCGTGATCAC